>NZ_JACDRR010000005.1:290069-692879 GCF_013449375.1 Pectobacterium sp. CFBP8739
ATCGCTCGCGTTAAAGCCCGTAAAGCCGCGCAGGCATCGTCATATCAAGAGGAATAAATGGCTTTTAGAATTGCGAGTTCCCCGTTTACACATAATCAGCAACGCACACAACGCATCATGCTGTTGGTCATTCTGGCCTGTCTACCTGGCATGCTGGCGCAGGTCTATTTCTTTGGCTACGGCAACCTGATTCAGGTCGGACTGGCGTCGGCCACCGCGCTCATCGCGGAGGGGGTGACACTGTCACTCAGAAAATTTGCCGTACGTACAACACTGGCGGACAACTCCGCACTATTGACTGCCGTACTACTCGGCATCAGTCTGCCACCGCTTGCCCCATGGTGGATGATCGTCATCGCAACTGTCTTCGCCATCATTATCGCTAAACAACTGTACGGCGGCTTAGGACAAAACCCCTTTAACCCTGCGATGATTGGCTATGTGGTGCTGCTGATCTCTTTCCCTGTTCAGATGACGAGCTGGCTTCCCCCTGTGCCGCTGCAAACCATTCCCGTAGGTTTCCATGATGCACTCACCATCATTTTTACCGGATACACCCCCAGCGGACATACCATGCAGCAGTTAATGCACAACATCGATGGCATCAGCCAGGCTACGCCGTTGGACACATTTAAAACCGGTCTACGTGCAAGTCACACGCCACAGGTCATTCTGCAACAGCCGATGTTTGCATCATTGTCGTCTGGCATTGGCTGGCAGTGGGTAAATATCGGTTTTCTCATCGGCGGGCTGTTTTTGCTGATGCGCGGTACCATTCGCTGGCATATTCCGGTCAGTTTACTGCTGTCGCTGATGTTCTGTGCTTCGCTAAGCTGGGTTATCGCACCGGAGAAATTCGCGCCGCCGATGCTGCATTTGCTGTCCGGCGCCACTATGCTCGGTGCATTTTTCATTGCGACCGATCCCGTGACTGCCTCAACCACAAACCGTGGACGTCTGATCTTTGGCGCGCTAATTGGATTACTGGTTTGGTTGATTCGGACCTATGGTGGCTATCCAGACGGCGTCGCGTTTGCCGTTTTGCTGGCGAACATTACCGTGCCGCTGATCGACTATTACACCAAGCCACGCGCTTACGGCCACCGTCGCTGAGGGGACGTTCATGATAACCACAATGCGTCGCCATGCGACAACACTGGCTCTGTTTGCCGCCTTCACTACCGCGGTCACTGCCATGGTAAACATGCTGACGGAACCCACGATCTCGCATCAGGCGATGCTACAGCAAAAAATGCTGTTGGATCAGGTGGTTCCTGCCGAATTATACAATAGTGATATGCAAAAAGAGTGTTACGTTGTCACTAACCCAGCATTAGGATCGTCAGCGCCGCACCGCGTGTTTATTGCCCGTCAAAACGGTGAAGCTGTTGCCGCCGCACTGGAAAGTACCGCGCCGGATGGCTATTCTGGTGCTGTTCAGTTGCTGGTTGGTGCCGATTTTCATGGCAAGGTACTCGGCGTTCGTGTGACCGAGCATCATGAAACGCCGGGATTGGGTGATAAAATCGAAGTACGCATCTCTGACTGGATCACCCGATTCAGCGGACAAACGGTGCAGAGCGCGCAAGATGCCCGTTGGGCAGTAAAGAAAGAAGGCGGAATGTTTGATCAATTTACCGGAGCCACCATTACGCCACGCGCCGTCATTAATAGCGTAAAACGGAGCGCCCTTTACCTGCAAACGCTGCCGTCACAAATCAACACGCTGCCCGCCTGTGGAGAGAACCAATGAGCCAAACCAAAACACTTTTCGTTGAAGGGTTATGGAAGAACAACTCGGCACTGGTTCAATTGTTGGGTCTTTGTCCCCTGCTCGCCGTGTCATCAACCGCAACCAATGCCTTGGGACTCGGGCTAGCAACCACGCTGGTTCTTATCTGTACCAACATGGCCGTCTCTGCGCTACGCCGCTGGGTGCCAGCGGAAATCCGAATTCCCATTTACGTTATGATCATTGCCTCGGTGGTCAGCACCGTGCAGATGTTGATCAACGCCTATGCCTACGGTTTATATCAATCGCTGGGGATCTTTATTCCGCTGATCGTGACAAATTGTATCGTCATCGGCCGTGCAGAAGCGTTCGCTTCCAAGAATGCCGTCTTCCCCTCCGCTATTGACGGCCTGGCAATGGGGCTGGGAGCGACCAGCGCACTAGTGGTGCTCGGTTCGTTACGTGAAATTCTGGGTAACGGCACGCTATTCGACGGCGCAGATTTGTTGCTGGGCAGTTGGGCCAAAGCGCTCCGCATCGAGGTGGTTCACCTTGACTCCCCGTTCCTGCTGGCCATGCTGCCACCGGGCGCGTTTATCGGTCTCGGGCTGTTGCTGGCTGCGAAATATTTGATCGATGAGAAAATGAAACAACGCCGGGCCCGTGCTGCTATCACCGAAGGGAAAACGGCGCCAGCAA
The DNA here is from genome assembly GCF_013449375.1 of Pectobacterium sp. CFBP8739. GTDB lineage: Bacteria > Pseudomonadota > Gammaproteobacteria > Enterobacterales > Enterobacteriaceae > Pectobacterium. The sequence continues at coordinate 292,501 of NZ_JACDRR010000005.1, forward strand.
CCGGCACCGTAGGGGAATCGCTGTGAACAAAGCCAAACGGATCGAGATTTTAACGCGATTGCGTGCCAACAATCCCCATCCCACAACAGAGTTAAATTTCAGCACACCGTTTGAGCTGCTCATCGCCGTTCTACTTTCTGCGCAGGCAACCGATGTCAGCGTCAACAAAGCAACGGCAAAACTCTATCCTGTCGCGAATACGCCGGAAGCCCTGCTCGAACTCGGCGTAGACGGCGTGAAAGAGTACATCAAGACCATCGGTCTGTTTAATAGCAAAGCAGAAAACGTCATCAAGACCTGCCGTTTGCTGTTGGAAAAGCATCAGGGACAGGTTCCTGAAGATCGTGCGGCGCTGGAAGCCTTACCCGGCGTAGGACGAAAAACGGCAAACGTCGTCCTGAATACCGCGTTTGGCTGGCCGACGATTGCCGTTGATACCCACATTTTCCGCGTCAGCAACCGTACAGGATTTGCGCCGGGTAAAAATGTTGAGCAGGTAGAGGAAAAACTGCTGAAAGTCGTTCCGGCAGAATTTAAAGTCGACTGTCATCACTGGTTAATCCTGCATGGTCGTTACACCTGTATCGCACGCAAACCACGCTGTGGTTCCTGCCTGATTGAAGATTTGTGCGAATTTGGTGAGAAGATCGACGCCTAATCGATTCGGGGCTGATAGAGCGCTACTCACCAGCCCGATAATCCCACCTTGGCTTATCCCTGACTTTCTTTCTAACAGAATGCGTGACGCGATCCCTGCCCCCCACACTCCAGATCCTCACAACCTTTTCTGGCACCTTCGCGCGTAAAATGGCTGTATAAAAATACACATAACCACTATTTAAGGCTAATAAGTTATTTTTAATAGAAAATTTAGTGATTGAAAGTCACTTTGCGTGATTATATCAACAATCATCTTACTGGGTGTATTTGATCGATTTTTATACTCACTGCATATTTAATGATATGCAAAAGATTAACCCATATATTCATTCATAGTTAATGATATTAACTTAGTTTTAATTAAAAGGCAGATTATATCCCTTTTTAAAAAAATAAATATGACAAAGCAAGATAATCATTCGACGCGAAAGCAAGATATGAAATTAAACTCTGCATAACATTTGATTTATAGTTTTATCCGACCACCAAACCCACTTGTAACAAAACATGTCAAATAGCTTGTCTGTCCGTAAAATAACGTCAATATAACGCCGTTTTTCCTCCCCATAACAATGAAAAGAGGTTGCAGTTTCACTGCCTCACTCTTGTTATTTTCTCGTTAAAAAAAACGAGATATGTAAAATCAGAGGTCTTTGTGTCAACAGCAAATAACAACAGCGAATCCACCGAAAGCGTCAGCATGAACGCATTCAAACAACCAAAAGCGTTTTATCTCATCTTTAGCATTGAGCTGTGGGAGCGTTTTGGTTACTACGGCCTGCAAGGCATCATGGCCGTTTATCTGGTCAAAATGCTGGGCATGTCCGAAACCGACTCCATCACCCTCTTCTCCTCGTTCAGCGCGCTGGTATACGGTTTTGTCGCTATCGGTGGCTGGCTGGGTGATAAAGTCCTCGGCACCAAACGCGTGATCGTGCTGGGTGCTATCGTGCTGGCGCTTGGTTACACCATGATTGCCTATTCCGGCCACAGTGTGGCGTGGGTTTATATCGGTATGGCAACCATTGCCGTCGGTAACGGTTTGTTTAAAGCCAACCCATCGGCCCTGCTGTCGACCTGCTACGCGAAGGACGATCCCCGTCTGGATGGCGCCTTCACCATGTACTACATGTCGGTGAACATCGGTTCCTTCTTCTCTATGCTGGCGACACCGGTACTGGCCGCACACTATGGCTGGAGTGTCGCCTTCTCCCTGAGCGTGATCGGGATGATCCTGACGCTGGTTAACTTTATGTTCTGCCGTAAGTGGGTTAGCACACAAGGTTCTCAGCCAGATTTCCAACCAATCAACCTGAAAAAACTGGTCATTACCCTCGCGGGTATCGTGGTGCTGGTCGCACTTTCCACCTGGCTACTGCACAATCAGAGCGTTGCTCGTTGGATTCTGACCATTATTTCAGTCGCCGTTGTCGCCATATTCATTAAAGAGATGCTGGCGGTAAGCGGTGCAGAACGTCGGAAAATGATCGTCGCGCTGCTGCTGATGCTGGAAGCTGTCGTCTTCTTTGTGTTGTACAACCAGATGCCGACCTCACTGAATTTCTTTGCGATTCGCAACGTTGAGCACGCCATTTTAGGTTTTTCCTTTGAGCCGGAGCAGTATCAGGCGCTCAACCCGTTCTGGATCATGGTTGCCAGCCCGATTCTGGCTGCGGTTTATAACAAAATGGGCGATCAACTGCCGATGGCGCACAAGTTTGCAATGGGTATGGTGCTGTGTTCCGGTGCGTTCCTGGTGCTGCCGTGGGGCGCCAGCATGGCAAACGAACAGGGTATCGTGTCCGTCAACTGGCTGATCCTCTGCTATGGCCTGCAAAGTATCGGGGAATTAATGATTTCCGGTCTGGGTCTGGCGATGGTCGCACAACTGGTACCACAGCGTTTGATGGGTTTCATCATGGGTGCCTGGTTCCTAACATCGGCTGGTGCCGCCATTATCGCGGGCTACGTCGCTAACATGATGGCCGTGCCTGAGAACGTCGTAGACCCGCATGTATCCCTTGACGTTTACAGCAATGTTTTCCTGCAGATTGGTATCGTAACAGGCATCATCGCCGTTCTGATGCTGCTGACCGCGCCGAAACTGACGCGCATGACGCAGGATATCGCCGCCGACGTTCCTGCGGACGCCGCCACAACAACCGCATCCGCCTGATAGCCAGCCTGAACTTCTCACGCCGATGTGTGAGGCGTGAAGCGTTTGAATGATAAAAAGCCAGACACTGTCTGGCTTTTTTACGTTGGTGATCCGTCCTGGATGGCGTTTACTTCACGGGCAGCGTGACGTCCTTGAACATCGCTTCTATTTCATCATTTGAACGCAGCGCAACGGCCGTATCGACGACATCACGCGTTAAATGCGGCGCAAAACGTTGGATGAAATCGTACATGTAGCTACGCAGGAACGTGCTGCGGCGGAAGCCGATTTTCGTTGTACTGTAGCTAAAAATACTGTTCGCGTTGATGGTCACCAGATCGGTTTCCGTTTGCGGATCGACCGCCATATTGGCAATCACCCCTACACCCAGCCCTAAACGCACGTAGGTTTTAATCACATCGGCGTCCGTGGCGGTAAAGACAATACGCGGCGTCAGCCCCGCACGGTTAAACGCGGTATCCAGCTCGGAACGCCCCGTAAAACCAAAGGTATAGGTAACGATGGGATAAGCGGCCAATTCCTCAATGGAGATGTCGGTTTTGGAGGCCAGCGGGTGATCCGGCTTGACCACCACCGCGCGATTCCAGTGGTAGCACGGCAGCATGATCAGATCGTCGTACAAATGCAGCGCTTCGGTCGCAATAGCAAAATCCGCAGACCCTTTCGCAACGGCCTCAGCAATCTGCGTCGGCGAGCCCTGATGCATGTGCAGCGACACGCGAGGATAGCGATCGATGAAGCCTTTGATGACGCTTGGCAGCGCATAGCGCGCCTGCGTATGTGTAGTCGCCACGTACAGCGACCCTTTATCGGGATAGGTATGCTCTCCGGCAACCGCTTTGATGGCATCGACTTTCGACAACACTTCACGTGCAATGCGGATGACTTCCTGTCCGGCGGGTGTCACCTGCGTCAGGTGTTTTCCACTACGGGCAAAAATCTGAATGCCCAACTCATCCTCCAGCATGCGGACCTGTTTACTGATCCCCGGCTGGGAGGTGTACAACCCTTCTGCGGTAGAAGACACATTCAGGTTGTGATTAACAACTTCAACAATATAACGAAGCTGTTGTAGTTTCATAATTTATCCCATTCCCAATTGAAGTGTGCGCGTAGCACCTCACGACGTTCTGGCGACGTTCCGTTTTACTGACCTTGACTACGCCTTAACCACCTGGCGTATATTTCCATCAATTAATGTAATTTAATCATAAAAATTATTTTTATATAACCATTTTTACATGGCACAACGATAAAGAACGCAGTGCGTGCGATTATCACCGAGGTAAACCGCATGATTCTCTATCACGGATCAACAATCCTCATGCTACCGCAGGACAATCTTCATACATTTGTTTTATCTGGAGATTTTCTGCGATCGAAAAAGCCAGCCTTGCGGCTGGCTTGATGTCGCAATTTATCACGCATAACTCGATTACACGCTGGGTAACAGAAAAAAGTTACTTCTTTCCTTCAACCCATTTGCCATCAATGTAAAACGCTGACCAACCTGTTGCCTTGCCATCTTTTTCTGACGAGACATATTGCTGTTTGGTCTTACGGCTGAAACGCACCTGCGTCTTATTGCCGTCTTTATCAACCGCTGGTGCTTCCGCCAAATAGCGCAGCTTTTCCGGCAAACGATCTTTGAAGCGCACCAATTCTTCTACCAGTGGTGCTCGCGTTTCACGCGATTTCGGGAACGTATTCGCTGCAAGGAAAACGCCTGCCGCGCCGTCACGCAGGACGAAATAGGCGTCGGACTTCTCACAGGGCAACTCAGGCAACGGCACCGGATCTTCCTTCGGCGGCGCAACTTCGCCATTGCGCAGGATCTTACGTGTATTTCCACAGCTCTCGTTGGTACACGCCATGTATTTACCGAAGCGTCCCATTTTGAGATGCATCTCGGAACCACACTTCTCGCACTCAACAATTGGGCCATCATAGCCTTTGATGCGGAACTCACCAGTTTCGATCTCATACCCGTCACAGGCTGGATTATTACCACAAACGTGCAGCTTACGCTGATTATCAATCAGGTAGCTGTCCATCGCCGTACCACATTTTTCACAGCGGCGACGGGCGCGCAGCGCGTTGGTTTCAGCATCATCGCCTTCCAACACATTCAGCACTTCGTTTTCTGGGATCAGGTTGATCGTAGTTTTGCAGCGCTCTTTCGGCGACAGGGCGTAACCGGAGCAGCCCAGGAACACTCCCGTGCTGGCGGTACGAATCCCCATTTGGCGGGAACAGGTTGGGCAGTCAATGCTGGTCAACACCATCGCATTAGGGCGCATGCCGCCTTCTTCCGGATCCTGTTCCGCCTTTTCCAACTGCTGACTGAATTCATTGAAAAACTCATCCAGCACGGCTTTCCATTCCGCCTGATTATTGGCAACCTGATCGAGACGACTTTCCATCCGCGCGGTGAAATCGTAATTCATCAATTCGCGGAAGTTTTCTTCCAATCGATCGGTAACGATTTCGCCCATCTTCTCGGCGTAGAAACGACGGTTCTCTACTCGAACGTAGCCGCGATCCTGAATGGTTGAGATAATAGATGCGTAGGTAGACGGACGGCCAATGCCGCGTTTCTCCAGTTCTTTAACCAGTGAGGCATCGCTGTAACGTGCCGGTGGCTTAGTGAAGTGTTGCCCTGGCAGCAACTTCTGCAGCGTCAGCGCCTCGCCCACCGCCACGGTTGGCAACGTGCGATCTTCATCATTTTTACGCAACGCCGGCATGACTTTCGTCCAACCATCGAAACGCAGCGTACGGCCTTTCGCACGCAGTTGATAATCTGCGGCTTCCACGATTAACGTGGTGGAATCGTATTGCGCAGGCGTCATTTGACAAGCGACGAACTGGCGCCAGATCAGCTGATACAGCTTCTGTGCATCGGCTTCCATATCTTTCAGGCTATCGGCCAGCACACCTACATCGGAAGGACGAATCGCTTCGTGCGCTTCCTGAGAGTTTTCTTTGCTACTGTAAAGGTTCGCAGATTCTGGCAGATAACGTTTGCCGAACTCGTCGCCAATATAGTCACGCACCATCGTCAAGGCATCCTGACTGAGGTTCGTTGAGTCGGTACGCATGTAAGTAATGTAGCCCGCCTCATACAGACGCTGTGCCATCATCATGGTTTTTTTCACGCCAAAACCAAGACGTGTACTGGCAGCCTGTTGCAGCGTAGAGGTGATGAATGGCGCGCTCGGCTTACTGCTGGTCGGCTTATCTTCACGATCGGCCACCTTATAGCGGGCGTTTTCAAGCAGGCTAACCGCGGCCTGTGTTTGCGCTTTATTAACGGGCTTAAACGGTTTGCCGTTATGGTGCGTCACCTGCATTTGCAGTTGAATATCGCTGCCGGCCAGCAAATCGGCGTGCAGTTCCCAATATTCTTCCGGCACGAATGCTTTAATTTCGCGTTCGCGATCGACAATCAGGCGCACGGCAACCGACTGTACACGCCCAGCGGACAAGCCGCGGGCGATTTTTTTCCACAGTAGCGGGGATACCATGTAACCCACCACGCGATCCATAAACCGACGCGCCTGCTGTGCATTAACGCGGTCAATATTCAAGGTGTCTGGCTTTTCAAATGCCTGTTTAATGGCATTTTTCGTGATTTCATTAAACACCACGCGGCTGAAACGCGCATCTTCACCACCAATGATTTCCCGCAGGTGCCAGGCAATGGCTTCCCCTTCGCGGTCAAGGTCGGTTGCGAGATAGATGTGGTCAGCATTTTCCGCCAACGTTTTTAATTCGGAGACGACCTTCTCCTTACCCGGCAGTATTTCGTAGTTGGCTTTCCAGCCATGATAAGGGTCGACGCCCATACGATTAACCAGCGCAGATTTTTCATCCTTTTTGACTTTCTTTTTCGTTTTATCTTTAGTCGTTGAGTCCGCGCTCTTTTTAACTGAGCCACTCGTCGGCAGATCGCGCACATGACCAACGCTGGACTTCACCACGTAGTCATTGCCTAAATACTTGTTGATCGTTTTGGCTTTTGCCGGGGACTCGACGATAACGAGAGCTTTACCCATATGTACTATTACCTGCTGAATTCTTCTGAAAATCAGATATTTTTCGGGGCATCCAGAGCGGATTCTACTGACTGCGCAAAATCCCACACTCTACCTGATAAATGCTGTCACGCAACCTAATTAGCGTGGAAATCCGGTTTTATCCACATCCTGCCACACTGAATATCGGCAGGTAAGCCCCTAAAATGTAGCCCATTTGCATCATAATCTACGCTTTACGCTGAAACCGTATCGCAGTACCCTTTCTTTTTATGCAGCCTTTGAAATAATCCGACGGAGGGATGGCGTTGCTGCGTTGGTTTTCGAAACAGCATTGTTTATGTTGTTTATATGATTGTTCATATAATGCGATACGCCCTTTTTTCAAGGGTGAGTACAGGAGTAAAAATCATGTCACCTGAATATCAAGTTAACGAAGAAAAGCGTCCTATCGACCGCCAGAGCTTATTAGTTGAAGCCAATGACATCATTAAACAGCACGATGATTATTTGCATGGCATGGTCGCAGATAGCGTAGAACAAAAAAACGGCGTGCTGGTTTTTCGCGGTGAGTTTTTTCTCGATGAGAATGGAATGCCAACCTTAAAAAGCACCGCGGTATTTAACATGTTCAAGCATCTTGCGCATGTTTTGTCCGAGAAATATGACCTGATCGATTAAATAGCATGATGGATTAAATGCAAATGCCCGCACATTCGCGGGCATTAATTTGTGCAAACCACTACGCTGAGCGATTACAGCAAAGGCTTTGAACCCCGTTGCCACCAACGCAGCATCAGTCGTTCTGCGGTATCGCCTGCGCTGCCCGTCAGACGATCCAACAAACGTTTACGACGCGTGTAGCGAACACTTAACACTTCATGGCTAGCCATTTCAGCAATCAACAGGTCGTCACTGGTGCCGATGGCATCAATCAACCCCAGATCTTTCGCCTGCGTGCCAAACCAATGCTCTCCCGTCGCCACCGCATCAATATCTAGCGAGGGGCGCATCTGCTGCACAAAATCCTTGAACAGCGTATGCGTGACATTCAGATCTTCGCGGAATTTCTCACGGCCTTGTTCGGTATTTTCACCAAACAACGTCAAGGTACGCTTGAACTCACCGGCGGTGTGCAGCTCAACATCAATGTCTTTGTTTTTCAGCAAACGGTGGAAATTGGGAATCTGCGCCACGACGCCAATCGACCCCACAATCGCAAACGGCGCCGCGACGATGCGGTCAGCCACACAGGCCATCATATAGCCACCGCTGGCGGCCACTTTATCCACCGCAACGGTCAAACGCACACCGCCTTGACGTAAACGTTGTAACTGCGAGGCCGCCAGCCCATAGCCGTGTACGACACCGCCGGGGCTTTCGAGGCGTAACAACACTTCATCTTTTGGCTTCGCCACCGCCAGCACAGCAGAGATCTCTTCACGCAACGAGCTCACTTCACCGGCATCCATACTGCCATTGAAATCAAGCACGTACAGGCACGGTTTTACACTTTTTTCCTCGCCACGTTTGGCGCGCTGCTTATCTTGCTTCGCCGTTTCTTTTTCTTTCTTCTTTTCTTGTTTCGATAACAGCTTCAGCTCGGTGTCGCTCATACAGGCCGTCTGCATTTCGCGTTGCATTTCCTGATATTGTTCGCCTAGGTTCATCACCTGCAACTCACCTTTATGCTGGCGCTTACGTTGCGTCATTCCAAATGCCAGAACGACTAACGCACCAATAGCCACCACGATAGTGAGTACCTTAGCCAGGAATAAACCGTACAGAGAAAGTAATTCCACAAACACCGTCCTCATTGACTGCGTATTAATTAATGTTGGTTTACTCACCAACCATGGCGTTGACGTCGAGCGCCATTCCTTCTTATAACCTAACTGATGGCACGCAATATGGCGATGTTATTCCTGCGTTTTTTATGCCTATTGCTGCTTTTTACAACAGCACAGGGATAAATCGAGGCAGTCTCATTGAAAACAGACGACATTTGAGGCATAACACCCTCATTCACCCTGCCCGGATGCGCCGTTATCTGGCATTCCGAGCGGTACGGCCCGATATATTTCGTCGTGCCGATACACAATGGCAGGTCTATTATCTGAAGCGTGGCGGTTTGACGCCACGGCAAGAGGAATTCATTGTGCATTACCAGCCTAAAATCGATTTACTGCAAAACCGTATCATTCTGGTGACCGGCGCTGGCGACGGCATTGGCAAGGAAGCCGCCCTGACCTATGCCCGTTACGGCGCACATGTCATCTTGTTGGGGCGCACAGAAAGCAAACTTCAGGTGGTTAAACAGCAGATCGAGCAGGAACACGGTACATCTGCACATGTTGTCGTCTGTGATATGCTGACGTTATCTTCCGCGCAGTGCTTTCAACTGGCTGACGAACTGGCGCAGGTTGTGCCGCATCTGGACGGTGTTCTCCACAACGCTGGGTTGCTCGGGGAGATCGCGCCTGTCACAGAGCAAACGCCGGAGATCTGGCATCAGGTGATGCAGGTCAACGTCAACGCCACCTTTATGCTGACACAGGCACTGCTGCCGCTGTTACTGAAATCACCTTGCGCGTCTCTGGTTTTCACCAGTTCCAGCGTAGGCCGCGAAGGTCGCGCCGGCTGGGGAGCTTACTCCGTATCCAAGTTCGCGACAGAAGGCCTGATGCAAGTGCTGGCAGAAGAATACCGTTCAAAAAATCTACGCGTGAACTGTATCAATCCTGGCGGAACGCGTACGGGAATGCGTGCATCGGCGTTCCCCAGCGAAGATCCGATGAGACTGAAAACACCAGCAGATATTATGCCGTTGTATCTCTACCTGATGGGCGATGACAGCCGCCGCAAGACGGGGATGAGTTTTGACGCACAGCCAGGCAGAAAAGCCGGTCCAGCCGAATAATAGAGAAGAACACGCACGATGAGCGATGAACGCCACCAACAACGCCAGCAGCGCCTGAAAGAAAAAGTCGATGCCCGTATTGCCGCGGCGAATGAAACGCGCGGTATCCTGATGGTTTTCACTGGTAATGGGAAAGGCAAAACGACAGCCGCATTCGGCACCGTCACGCGGGCAATCGGCCACGGATTACGCGCGGGCGTGATCCAGTTTATCAAAGGTGAATGGCCCAATGGTGAGAAGAACCTGCTGCAACAGCACGGTGTGGAATTTCAGGTCATGGCGACAGGCTTCACTTGGGAAACGCAGAACCGCCAGACAGATACCGAAGCCGCGCAGCATGTCTGGCAGCATGGCAAACGGATGCTGGCAGACCCACGACTCGATCTCGTCGTTCTGGACGAACTGACGTATATGCTTAGCTATGACTATTTAGATTTAAGTGACGTTGTCACTGCATTAAAACAGCGTCCTGCCGGACAGACGGTCATTATTACCGGACGAGGTTGCCATCGTGATTTGTTAGAAATGGCCGATACCGTGACGGAAATGCGCCCTGTAAAACATGCGTTTGATAGCGGAATTCAGGCCCAGCAAGGCATTGACTGGTAGTCGTTAGCCTTATTGCTGACAACCGCTGGTGCGCGGGAGTAACGGATAGATCGTAAAGACGCTGCAAGTACGTCCATGTAAGCTCGGATTGCGCCATCCCTGGCGCAAACGCTTTACTCTTCTATTCCGTTACGCCCGTTTTCATTCGATAAATAACAACCTATTGCGGGCAGCGAAAGCTGCCCGTAGAGCGTAGGGATAACACGATTAGCCGTTGCGCTTCGGTTTCGGAGACGTGCGGCGGGCCGGAGCGGTATTAATCTGGCTGTGGCGTTTTACTGCACGACGAATCTGGTTCGCTTTCACCCGACGGCGCTCACGTTCAACCGGCAGTTTTGATACCGTTTCTGCAGGAAGCTGAACCAGCTCACGCAGGTAATTCAGCTGTTCCAGCGGCATTTCTGCCCAGCCACCGCGCGGCAGACCTTTCGGCAATGTAATATCGCCATAGCGCACGCGAATCAGGCGGCTCACCTGCACGCCAACCGCTTCCCATAGACGACGTACTTCACGGTTACGCCCTTCTGTCAGCGTCACGTTATACCACTGGTTCAAGCCTTCACCGCCCTGATAGCGGATCGTACGGAACGACGCCGGGCCATCTTCCAGCTGTACGCCTTTGCTCAGTTGTTTGATCTTTTCGTCGTCCACTTCACCGAAGACCCGCACGGCGTATTCACGTTCAACCTCACGGCTAGGATGCATCAGGCGATTGGCTAATTCACCGTCGGTCGTGAACAGCAGCAGACCGGACGTGTTCACGTCAAGACGCCCTACCGCCACCCAACGAGAACCCTGAATTTTTGGCAGACGGTCAAACACCGTCGGGCGACCATCAGGATCGTTGCGGGTACACAGCTCGCCTTCTGGTTTGTAATACACCAGCACACGACACACGGTTTCTTCGGTTTCCTTAACGGTAACCACATGACCATCAATACGGATTTTTGTGGCTTTCGTCACTTCAACGCGGTCGCCCAGTGTGGCAACTTTACCGTCAACGCTGACACGTCCAGCCTGAATGATACCTTCAATTTCGCGGCGTGAGCCATGTCCGGCGCGCGCCAGAACTTTTTGTAACTTTTCGCTCATTGAGCAACCTCTAGTGTCGCCTTCCCAGGCGTCGGGGGGAGTCATAACCGCCGATAAAATTCAGCACGTTACGTAAAAATAGTGTGTACGTAAAAAATAGTGTGTACGTAAAAATCGTTCGTCGTATTAAAAACTGGCGCGATTATACCGATCTTCGCGCCATTTGTATTCCCATTGTTACCGCTCGTCGCTGCGTTTATAGGAACGGCGTGACATCACCGGTACCTTCACGGGCGACGCGTGGCACAGACTCGGTCAGATCGATAACCGTCGTCGGCTGTTGACCCAGCGAACCGCCGTGAATAATCAAATCCACCTGTTTTCCCAATCTTTCCTGAATTTCTTCAGGATCGGACTCGGCGAAATCATTTCCCGGCAGCATCAGCGTTGTCGACATCAGCGGTTCATTCAGCGCGGCCAACAGTTCCAACGCGATAGGATTGGACGGCACGCGCAGACCAATAGTTTTACGTTTTTCGTTCATTAAGCGACGGGGAACCTCTTTCGTCGCTTTCAGAATAAAGGTGTAATTGCCCGGCGTGTTATTTTTAATCAACCGGAACGCCGCGTTATCAACATGAGCATACGTCGAGAGTTCGGACAGATCGCGGCACATTAGCGTAAAGTTATGATCGCTACCGAGATCGCGAATCCGACAGATGCGTTCCAGCGCGTTCTTTTCGCCCAACATACAACCCAACGCATAGCCAGAATCCGTTGGATAAACAATCACCCCGCCTTTATGCAGAAATTCCACCGATTGGTTGATCAATCGCGGCTGCGGATTCTGCGGGTGAATATAGAAAAACTGACTCATGACCCTACCTCATACGTCTGACATTTCGCGGCGTTGCACATTTCAACCCGCGTCATCGTGCAATAGGGTTATTATAGAACGTGTCAGAGGTAAAAGATTGTTATTTCATAGGATCGCGATGGCATTACGCCATGATACGCGGCAAATCTGCCAGTAACGGATGGAGCCAGACTGGCTCGACATCGGCAGGCAGCCACAGCTTGCGACCCAGTTCGATCCAGGCACACGGCAGGTGGAAATCCGATCCTTGCGATGCCATCAGATTGAAATCTCGCGCATAGCGCCCCAGTTGTGTTCGTTCATCTGGTGCCTGTTGGCATTGCGCCACTTCCATCGCCATCCCGTCGTTTTCCGCAAACGTGGCGAGCAGGCGTTTTAGCCATTTGGCCGTCAGACCATAGCGCCCGGGATGCGCCAACACCGACACGCCGCCGGATTGATGAATCGCGTCGAGGGCCTGCGGGATGGTGCACCACTGCGGCGGCACATAACCCGTTTTACCTTTCGCTAGGTATTTTTTAAACACCTGATTCATATTGGCCGCAATACCCAGCTCAATGAGATAACGCGCAAAGTGCGCCCGCGTAATCTGTCCTCCCGTCGCCAAACGCCGTGCGCCGGACAGCGCATCGGGAATGCGGGCTTTTTCCAGCCGAACCGCAATTTGCTCCGCCCGGTTCTGCCGACATTCCGCCTGTCGTTGCAGCAACGCAGTTAACGCTGGATGCGCAATATCCATTCCAAGTCCGACAATATGGATCTCATGATTTTCCCACAGGGTAGAAATCTCCACGCCAGGAATCAGTCTCAGCGGTAACCCCTGCTGGGCAATCGCGTGCTGTGCCTCTTTAAGCCCGCTGGTCGTGTCGTGATCGGTTATAGCCAGCATGCTCACCCGCATGTCTACCGCCCGACGAACAAGCGATGTTGGCGTTAAAACGCCATCAGATGCCGTGGTGTGGCTATGCAGATCGTAAAGAGGGAATGACGACATCGGTTGGGAATCTTCTGGCACAAGCCTATCCATTAACAAAAATCATACGAAAGTCGCATGATGCCATTAATAGGAAGCAAATGGTAATGTCCACCGTTTACTGAGTAATAAAATAATCCTATTGAAGGTGTTGACATTTTACCACCGAACCAGTTAACTAGTACGCAAGCTCAGTACAGTAATTCGAACCCAAACCGCGAGATGATGATAATGGTAACGCAGAAAATGATGAAGCATGGTTGGTGGCGCTCTTCCCTCTCGCGGGTGGACTAATCACGCATCACTGTTATCACACATGCAGATATTCCCAGGCCCGCTTAACTCAGCGGGCTTTTTATTTGATGGGCACAACATTAAAACGGGTAGTAAGAATGCAAACAACACAACCTACACTGGAACTGCTGCGTACCGAGGCCGTTTACCGTAACGACCCTAGCGCCATCTTCCATCAGCTCTGCGGTGCCAGACCTGCCACGTTGCTGTTAGAGTCAGCTGAAATCGACAGCAAGGAAAACCTGAAAAGCCTGTTAATCGTTGATAGCGCGCTGCGTATCACGGCACTGGGCCCTCTCGTTTCCATTCAGGCCTTAACGGCAAACGGCGCCAGCCTCCTGCCGCTTTTGGATGCCGCACTGCCGGCAGAGATTATTAATCAGCCGCGTCCGAACGGTCGTGAACTCACCTTCCCACCAGCAGACGTCATGCAGGATGAAGACGCTCGTCTGCGTTCGCTGTCGGTCTTTGATGCTTTACGCCAGATTTTGACGCTGGTTGTCTGCCCGGCAGACGAACGTGAAGCGATGTTCCTCGGAGGCCTGTTCGCCTACGATCTAGTGGCTGGATTCGAAGCGTTACCCGCGCTGAGCCAGCAACAGCGCTGCCCGGATTTTTGTTTCTATCTGGCAGAAACGCTGTTGGTACTCGATCACCAAAAACGCGTGACCGCTCTGCAAGCCAGCCTGTTTACGCCAAACCACAGCGAAAAGCAGCGTCTGCAACAGCGTCTGGAACAGCTGCAATTCCAACTGACTCAGCCCGCACCCGCGCTGCCGCGCCAGTCTATCGAGACGATGACGCTGAGCTGCAATCAGAGCGATGAAGCCTTCGGCGAGGTTGTCAGCCAAATGCAGGAAGCCATCCGCATCGGTGAAATTTTCCAGGTCGTGCCGTCGCGCCGCTTTTCTCTGCCGTGCCCTTCACCGCTGGCTGCTTACCAAACGCTGAAAGACAATAACCCCAGCCCTTACATGTTTTACATGCAGGATCAGGATTTCACGCTGTTCGGCGCGTCACCGGAAAGCTCGCTGAAATACGATGCCGACAGCCGCCAAATCGAAATCTACCCGATTGCCGGTACTCGCCCACGCGGTCGCCGTGCCGATGGCTCGCTGGATCGCGATCTCGATAGCCGTATTGAACTGGAAATGCGTACCGACCATAAAGAGCTGGCTGAGCATTTGATGCTGGTAGATCTAGCCCGTAACGATCTGGCGCGTATCTGCAAGCCCGGTAGCCGTTACGTTGCTGATTTGACCAAAGTTGACCGTTATTCCTTTGTCATGCATCTGGTTTCTCGTGTGGTGGGGACATTACGTGAAGATCTGGATGTGCTGCACGCCTACCGCGCCTGCATGAATATGGGCACGTTGAGCGGTGCGCCGAAAGTTCGGGCAATGCAATTGATTGCCGAAAGTGAGAAAACCCGTCGCGGCAGCTACGGCGGCGCAGTGGGTTACTTCACTGCCCACGGCGATCTGGATACCTGCATCGTGATTCGCTCCGCCTATGTCGAAGATGGCATTGCGACCGTTCAGGCAGGTGCCGGCGTGGTGCTGGATTCTAACCCTCAGGCTGAAGCCGACGAAACGCGTAATAAAGCCCGGGCCGTACTGCGCGCGATTGCCAGTGCGCACCATGCAAAGGAGATTTTCTGATGGCCGACATCCTGCTGCTCGATAATATCGACTCATTCACCTACAACCTGGTGGATCAACTACGTGCCAGCGGCCATCAGGTCGTGATTTACCGTAACCATCTGCCTGCCGATGTGATCATCGCGCGGTTACAGCAAATGGAAAAACCGATTCTGATGCTCTCCCCCGGCCCCGGTACGCCAGCCGAAGCGGGCTGTATGCCGGAACTGCTACAGCGTCTGCGCGGTCAGTTGCCGATTATTGGTATTTGCCTCGGCCATCAGGCCATTGTGGAAGCCTACGGCGGCCATGTTGGTCAGGCAGGTGAAATCCTGCACGGCAAAGCGTCGGCCATCGACCACGATGCCAGCGCTATGTTTAGCGGTTTGCCGCACCCGTTACCGGTCGCTCGCTACCACTCGCTGGTCGGCAGCCGTATTCCTTCTACGCTGACCGTCAACGCCCATTTCAACACGATGGTGATGGCCGTGCGTAACGACGCCGACCGCGTCTGCGGTTTCCAATTCCATCCGGAGTCGATCCTGACCACACACGGTGCACGACTGCTGGAACAAACGTTGGACTGGGCGCTGGCTTAACGAGGGATACGATGATGCAACTGTCTTCTACACACCCATTTTCTGAACACCCGTTTTCTGATCAGGATGTCGCCACCATGCAAACTATCTTGGAAAAATTATACCGCGCGGACACCATCAGCCGTCAGGAAAGTCAGGCGCTGTTTGGTGCTATCATTCGCGGTGAGCTGGAAGCCAGCCAACTGGCAGCGGCGTTGATTAGCATGAAAGTGCGCGGCGAGCATCCCGACGAGATCGCCGGTGCCGCCACGGCCTTGCTGGCCGATGCGCAACCCTTCCCCCGCCCTGACTATTTATTTGCCGACATCGTCGGCACAGGCGGTGACGGCACCAACAGCATTAACATTTCGACTGCCAGCGCTTTCGTCGCCGCCAGTTGCGGTCTGAAAATCGCCAAGCACGGCAACCGCAGCGTCTCCAGTCGCTCCGGTTCCTCCGATTTACTTTCTGCTTTCGGTATTAAGCTGGACATGAGCGCGCAAGATTCACGTCAGGCGCTAGACGATCTGGGCGTATGCTTCCTGTTTGCCCCGCAATATCATCTGGGTTTCCGCCACGCAATGCCGGTACGCCAGCAGTTGAAAACCCGTACGGTCTTCAACGTGCTGGGGCCGTTGGTTAACCCTGCTCGTCCGCCATTGGCACTGATTGGCGTGTATAGCCCGGAATTGGTTCGCCCTATCGCCGAAACGCTGAAAGTGCTGGGCTACCAACGTGCCGCTGTCGTACACGGCGGCGGAATGGATGAAGTCGCCATTCATGCACCGACACAAGTTGCCGAATTACACAATGGCGAGATTGAAACCTACGAACTGACGCACCGCGATTTTGGTCTGGATGCGTATCCGCTGTCCGCTTTACAAGGCGGTACGCCAGAAGAAAACCGTGACATTCTCGCGTCACTGCTACAAGGTAAAGGTGAACGCGCGCACGCTGCTGCGGTTGCCGCCAATGTTGCGTTGCTCCTGAGATTATTCGGACAAGAAAATTTGCGCCAAAATGCGCAACAGGCGCTTGAAGTCATTCATAGTGGACAGGCTT
This sequence comes from Pectobacterium sp. CFBP8739, assembly GCF_013449375.1. Lineage (GTDB taxonomy): Bacteria > Pseudomonadota > Gammaproteobacteria > Enterobacterales > Enterobacteriaceae > Pectobacterium. Next base: position 309,362 of record NZ_JACDRR010000005.1, read on the forward strand.
ATCAGCGCGTTATCGCCCTGTCCGCCAGAGGATAATGGAACCATGCAGGAAACCGTATTACATAAAATTGTGCGCGATAAGGCGCTTTGGGTTGCCGAGAGAGAGAAAACACAGCCGTTGGCCTCTTTTCAGCATGAGATCGTGCCCAGTCAGCGTGACTTTTATCAGGCGCTGAAACAGGATAAGCCCGCGTTTATTCTGGAATGCAAAAAGGCTTCGCCGTCGAAAGGAGTGATTCGCGATGATTTCGATCCGGTAGCCATTGCCCAAATCTATAAAGATTACGCGTCCGCTATTTCTGTTTTGACCGACGAGAAATATTTTCAGGGCGACTTTGCCTTTCTACCGCAAGTCAGTGCGGCGGTGCACCAGCCGGTGTTGTGCAAAGACTTTATTATTTCGCCATACCAGATCTATCTGGCTCGCTACTATCAGGCCGATGCCATCCTGCTGATGCTGTCTGTGCTGGACAACGAGCAATACCAGCAACTGGCCGACGTGGCGCACAGCCTGAAGCTAGGCGTGTTGACGGAAGTCAGTAATGAAGAAGAGTTACAGCGAGCCATCCAGTTGGAAGCGCGCGTCGTCGGGATCAACAACCGCGACCTGCGCGACCTCTCCATTGACCTCAACCGCACCCGAACGCTCGCCCCGCGTCTGCCTGCTGGCGTCACCGTAATCAGTGAATCCGGCATCAATCGCCATGCGCAGATTCGTGAACTCAGCGCTTTTGCTCAGGGTTTCCTGATCGGCAGTTCGCTGATGTCCGAGCCGGATCTAACCGGCGCGGTACGCCGCGTTATTTTGGGTGAAAACAAGGTCTGCGGTCTGACGCGCGCAGAAGATGCACAGGCCGCCTATCAAGCGGGGGCGCTCTACGGCGGTTTAATCTTCGTCGCCAGTTCCCCACGCTACGTTGATGCCAAACAAGCCACTGACGTGATGACCGGTGCTCCACTGCGCTATGTCGGCGTTTTCCGCAATGCGCCCGTCGAACACATTGTTGCGATCACGACGCAGTTGGGGTTAGCGGCCGTTCAACTGCACGGTGATGAGGATCAACAGACGATCAACCAGCTACGCCAGCAACTCCCTGCGACTTGCCAGATATGGAAAGCACTGAGCATCGCAGATACGCTGCCAGCGCGCGATCTCGTCCATGTTGATCGCTACGTGTTTGACAACGCTCAGGGCGGCAGCGGGAAAGCCTTCAACTGGTCACTGCTGGCAAACCAATCATTGGATAACGTGTTATTGGCCGGCGGCCTGAATAGTGATAACTGCGCACTGGCGGCACAGCAAGGTTGCGCAGGACTGGATTTCAATTCCGGGGTCGAAAGCGAGCCGGGAAAAAAAGACTCACATAAAATTGCTGCGGTTTTTACGACATTACGTCAACCGCAACACTAAAATAGACGGGAACATTATGACATTACTCAACCCTTACTTCGGTGAATTCGGCGGACAATTTGTTCCGCAGATTCTCATCCCAGCGTTACGCCAGTTGGAAGAGGCTTTCGTCAGCGCACAAAAAGATCCTGACTTTCAGGCCGAATTTACCGATCTGCTGAAAAACTACGCGGGTCGCCCGACGGCATTAACCCTGTGTCAAAACCTGACTGCGGGGACGAAAACCAAACTGTATCTGAAACGTGAAGACCTGCTGCACGGCGGCGCGCACAAAACCAATCAGGTACTCGGACAGGCGCTGCTGGCGAAGCGCATGGGTAAAAGCGAAATCATTGCTGAAACCGGCGCAGGCCAACACGGTGTTGCGACAGCGCTGGCTTGCGCCCTGCTTGGTCTGAAATGCCGCGTTTATATGGGAGCAAAAGACGTTGAGCGCCAGTCGCCAAACGTGTTCCGCATGCGTTTGATGGGGGCGGAAGTGATTCCGGTTCACAGCGGTTCTTCCACGCTGAAAGATGCCTGTAACGAAGCGCTACGTGACTGGTCTGGCAGCTATGAAACCGCACACTATCTGCTGGGGACGGCGGCAGGCCCGCACCCTTACCCGACGATTGTGCGCGAGTTTCAACGCATGATTGGCGAAGAGACGAAAGCGCAGATTCTGGAAAAAGAAGGTCGCTTGCCGGATGCGGTATTGGCCTGCGTCGGCGGTGGCTCTAACGCGATTGGGATGTTTGCTGATTTCATCGACGATACCAGCGTCCGTCTGATCGGTATTGAGCCTGGCGGTTTGGGCATTGAATCCGGACAGCACGGCGCGCCGTTAAAACACGGTCGTCTCGGTATCTATTTCGGCATGAAGTCCCCGATGATGCAAACGTCCGACGGACAAATTGAAGAATCCTACTCGATTTCAGCTGGGCTAGATTTCCCATCGGTCGGTCCGCAGCACGCTTACCTGAACAGCATCGGTCGCGCTGACTATGTCTCGATTACCGATGACGAGGCGTTAGATGCCTTTAAAACACTCTGCCGCAGCGAAGGCATTATCCCTGCGCTAGAATCCTCCCACGCGCTGGCACACGCATTGAAGATGATTAAAGCGGAACCGGAGAAAGAGCAACTGCTGGTGGTCAACCTGTCTGGCCGTGGTGATAAAGACATCTTTACCGTGCACGATATATTGAAAGATCGGGGAGAAATCTAATGGAGCGTTATCAGCAACTGTTTACTCGCCTGTCGGAAAAAAAGGAAGGCGCATTCGTTCCGTTTGTGACGCTGGGCGATCCCTCCCCTGAACAATCCCTGAAAATTATCGACACACTGATTGCCGCGGGTGCCGATGCGCTGGAGCTGGGTGTGCCCTTCTCTGACCCGCTGGCGGATGGTCCAACCATTCAGGATGCCAACCTGCGCGCCTTTGCCGCCGGCGTCACACCCAGCCAGTGCTTTGAAATGCTGGCGACGATTCGCCAGAAATACCCAGAAATCCCGATTGGCCTGCTGATGTATGCCAATCTGGTCTTCAGCAACGGGATTGATGAATTCTATCAACGCTGCGCACAGGTTGGTGTTGACTCGGTGTTAGTGGCGGATGTTCCAGTGGAAGAGTCTGCCTCTTTCCGCACGGCTGCGCTGCGACATGGCATTGCCCCTATTTTTATCTGCCCGCCTAACGCTGACGATGAGCTGCTGCGCGAGATCGCATCCTATGGCCGTGGCTACACCTATTTAGTATCACGTGCAGGCGTCACCGGGGCAGAAAAACGCGCCCAGTTGCCGCTAAATCATTTGGTAGCCAAACTGAACGAGTACCATGCCGCTCCCCCACTACAAGGATTTGGCATTTCCGATCCGGCTCAAGTGCGGGAAACGTTAGCATCAGGCGCTGCGGGTGCCATTTCTGGCTCGGCGATCGTGCGGATTATCGAAAAAAATCTGAACCAGCCTGACGTTATGCTGTCAGAGTTACACACATTTGTGAGTGAAATGAAAGCCGCTACGCGTTCATAACGCTTTTCAGGCGCGCGATTCGTGCTTAACGCCAGCCCTATTGCGCGCCGAATAATGTTTCAAATTATTTCTTTTTAATTCGCTTTAAATATATTCAATTATTATTTGATTTAAATTTTACTTTAATTGTAAGCAGTTTTTTCAGATTGAAATAATTATTTAACCATGGCCCAGAAAAATAAATTAGTTACCTCTTAAATTTGAAACCGCATAAATCCCACGAATAAAACACGAAGAAACTCACAAAAACAAAATCATTTAAAAAGTTCTCTTTTTAATGATCTTGTTCACATTACTGTAAAAGTAAATAAATAGAATGGAACCGCTGAACAACAGTGGCAGCGCGTTTTTAAATAATAATTCTCTTCAACATGGGATAATAAAATGAAAGCTAAAATATTGACGATGATGGTAACTTCCTTAATCAGCTTAAGCTCCATGGCTGTTACAATTGACTATCGCCATGAAATGAAAGACACCAAGTCAGCCGATCATAAAGATCGTCTGCTGATGTCCCACCGTTTTGACAACGGTTTTGGTCTGTCCATGGAAGCCAAGTGGGGACAATCTGACAAAGATAATACACCAAATAAACCCTATAACGAAACCGTAAGTAGCGGTACAGAAGTCACCGCCAGCTACCTGTACAAATTCGATAAAACCTTTGGTGTTGAAACTGGCCTAAACATGGTTTCTTCTTCAAAAGACAACAACTATCGTCCATATATTAAAGGTACAGCCAATATCACCGACTCCCTGTATTATGGCTTGCGCTACCGTGCATCCTACCTACGTAAAAGTGACAATATTGGTACTACAAATCCTTCGGATATGAAAGGCTATACCATCACCAGTACGTTAGGTTATAAACTGCCTGCGAATTTTGTCATCGAATACGAATTTGAATACGACAAGAAAACTAAAGCTGGCTCTGTTGGCTACCTTGCTGACAGCGAGAACTATGACACAACCCACGATGTTAAATTGGCTTACAAAGCTGACAAAAATTGGACGCCTTACGTTCAAGTCGGCAACGTTTCTGGTAGCAAAACAACGGACGAGCGTCAAACTCGCTACCGCGTTGGTGTTCAATACAGTTTCTAATGGTTAATCCTATAGATAACGGCTGTAATAAAAATAGCGTTCTCTTTATTGGTTAGTTATTTTGTGTCTATAAAAACGGCGACGTGAATAACGTCGCCGTTTTGTTATTTTCACATTCAGTCAGCAATCAGATTAGAAGCGATAACCTACACCAAACATAAAGGCCCAGGGATCAAGCTTAGTATGGACACTTTGCTGGGCGTTACCGGCTTTAAATTTCACATCGGTATCGATATCCATCCACCATACAGACATGTTGACCAACCAATTTTTATCCAGGTTGTAATCCAGCCCCGCCTGCGCAGCAAGGCCCCAAGAATTCTTCAAGCTCAGATCGCTCAACCCTGCGTTCTTCCCTGTATCATTAAATTTTTCATCGAAGAACATCGTGTAATTCAAGCCAACGCCCAGATAAGGACGTAATTTATCTTGCGCTTCACCAAAATAGTATTGCGCAACCAGTGACGGCGGCAGGTGTTTTACTTCTGCAATCGTGCCCACGCTTTGCAAACCGACTTTGTGGCTGAACGGGGTGGCCGCCAGCAATTCAACACCGATATTGTCCGTTACCATGTAGCTGAAGGTTAGGCCTAGCTGTGTATTGTTACTAACCTGAAACTCTCCCAAGCTACCCAACACGTTGTCCGAGCTTTCAGCGGGACGCACCGTTGCCGTGCCGGCACGAACAATAAAATCACCCGCTTGATGAGCCTGTGCCAATGCAGGCATAAGCGCCGCTGCTAACAATAATAAAGATGCCTTTTTCATTACCCACTCCATTTATAGGGTTTAAATTTCGAGCGAAATATACCCCTAAGTAGGTATTCTTGTTTTAAGCCAGATCACATCTTTTAAAGATTTTACACGCAAATTGAACTTCATCATTTATCGCTAACCAATTAAAAATACTGAAATTGATCCAAATCAATAAATAGCGAAAGGTGCATAACGTGCGCTGCCCACAAATTGCATTACCGCGCGAACGCATTCAACGGTAGATTTTTATTTTCCTTAACGTATTCATGCTGGCTGGGGGCAGTTAGTTATCCAATGAGCGATAATACCTGTATGCACTGTGGCGCATGCTGCGCTTATTTCAGAGTGTCTTTCTATTGGGCTGAAGCCGATGACGGCGGTGGCGTTGTACCTTCACAATTCACCGAACCCGTTTCCCCTTTTTTACGCTGTATGACAGGAACAAACAGCAAGACACCTCGCTGCCAGGCATTGAAAGGCACCGTCGGGGATACCGTCAGTTGTTCTATTTATGTTAATCGCCCTTCACCCTGTCGTGAATTTATGCAATCCGGCGAAAATGGGCAGATCAACGATGCCTGCAACCGGGCACGGGAAAAATATGGTCTGCCAGCTTTGGTAACAATGTCATCACCGTCTTTCATTACAGAAGGGAAAAGCAGCATTGCGTCGTTGACGGGGTGCCACAGTGCGGATTAACAGGTTACAATCATGAGTTAAGTTCTATTGGTTGATTTATCTTTTTCAAGGAGCCTGCATGCCTATCACGGCTAACACGTTGTACCGTGACACAATGAATTTTACCCGTAACCAGTTCATCAGCATCTTAATGATGTCCCTGTTGACGGCATTCATTACTGTCATACTGAATCATGCGCTATCGCCTTCTGCAGACGAGTTACGGATTCTGAGCACCTCCGGCAGCGATCTGTCATCGTCTGTCGAATCCGGTTTGATGGACTTGATTCAGCAGATGACGCCGGAACAACAAGCTGTGTTGCTAAAAATGTCAGCGGCAGGCACCTTTGCGGCGTTAGTCGGCAATGTACTGCTAACGGGCGGGATTCTTATGCTGATCCAACTCGTGTCAGACGGGCATCGCACCAGTGCGCTGCGCGCGATTGGCGCCTCTAGCCCTTTTTTACTGCGCCTGCTTTTCCTGATCCTATTGTGCACGCTGCTGATCCAGCTTGGTATGATGCTGCTGGTCATTCCTGGTGTGCTGCTGGCCATCGCCCTGAGTTTGTCGCCCGTGATAGTCGTCACTGAAAAAAGCGGGATTTTCAGCGCAATTAAAGCAAGCACCAAACTGGCCTACGGCAACTTACGCGCAACTGCACCAGCCATCGTGATGTGGTTATTGGCTAAAATCGCTATTTTGCTGGTCGTATCGAAGTTACCCATTTCCTCACCAACTGTTCTCGGTGTAGTTCTGAACGGGTTAAGCAATTTGATCTCCGCGATTCTGCTGATTTATCTGTTCCGCCTTTATATGCTGCTCCGCGCGTAATTGTCGCTCTTCACCTATGCCGCCGTTCTGGCGACATAGGTTTCGCCCTTTCCCTCGTTCACGACTTGCCCAATCGTAATTTTCTGCAAATTATTACAATATCTCGGGAATGGTGTTCCACAATGAAGGATAATGGCATGAGCTACCGGATAACTCTTGTGGGTTATGATTACGACACTGTTGAGTGATGGATTGACATAATGAAGCAACTTCTTGATTTTATACCGTTGGTCGTATTTTTTGCGGCTTATAAACTCTATGACATCTACATCGCATCAGGCGCATTAATTGCGGCAACGGCGTTGTCACTCGCAGTCACTTGGGTGATGTATCGTAAAATAGAGAAAATGACGCTGGTCACTTTTGCGATGGTTGTCGTTTTCGGTTCGCTAACGCTGGTGTTCCATAACGATCTGTTTATCAAGTGGAAAGTCACCATCATTTACGCATTGTTTGCCGTTGCTCTGCTGGTTAGCCAGTTTGTCATGAAGCAGACCCTGATTCAGAAAATGTTGGGTAAAGAATTAACCTTGCCACCATCCGTCTGGGGGAAATTGAATTTCGCCTGGGCGATGTTCTTTCTGGTGTGTGGACTGGTTAACATCTATATTGCTTTCTGGCTACCGCAAAGCGTGTGGGTCAATTTTAAAGTCTTTGGTCTAACAGGTGTGACACTGCTGTTTACGCTGATTTGTGGCGTCTACATCTACCGCCACTTACCTAACGACCAGGAAAAATCAGAAGAAGAAAAAAGCGAGCAACCGTAATCGCTAAATCGAGGCATACACAATGAGCACACAGAACGTGTTACCACAGGGCGAACTGGTTCTCCGCACGCTGGCGATGCCAGCCGATACCAATGCAAACGGAGATATTTTTGGCGGCTGGCTGATGTCGCAAATGGACATCGGCGGCGCAATTTTGGCGAAAGAAATTGCCGAAGGGCGTGTTGTTACCGTACGGGTTGATGGAATGTCGTTCTTAAAACCTGTTGCCGTCGGCGATGTGGTCTGCTGCTATGCGCGTTGTTTACGCACTGGTCGCAGTTCTATCAACGTCAACGTTGAAGTGTGGGTAAAGAAAGTGTCGTCTGAACCTATTGGCCAGCGCTATCGGGCTACCGAAGCGTTATTCACCTACGTCGCAGTCGATGAAGAAGGCCATCCGCGTGAACTCCCTGCCGGCAAGAGCCATTTCACGCCAAGCGAGTAACATTTAGCTTTCTTTCATCGGTGTAAGCTGCTTTGAATAGCAATCGAGACGAAAACGGGGCGTCCTCTACTAAAGATGACGCCCCGTTTCTTTTGTGTGTTTTGGTACTGGCGTGAATTATTCGACTGCCGCCCCGCCGTCAATTTTAAAGACGATGGTCACAACCAAGTCTTTGCCTGGCTTACCCGCTTCATAGCGCCATTTACGCATCGCTTGTTTGATATCACGCTCGAACATATTACGCGGTTCGGCAGAAAGCACGCGAACATTGTCAACCCGCCCAGACTCGTCCACATCAAACTGCATTTTTACCCGTCCCTCAACGCGCAGGGAAAACGCGCGAGCAGGGTACTGAGGCTGCGCACGGCTCAACGGACGTGGCCCGCTTGACTGCGCACTGGCGGCGGGCGCGGGTGCCTGTTTCACCGGCGCATTATTCACATTGCGCGTCGGCTCTTCGCTGGTAAACGGCGAAGGCGGCTGTTTTTCAACGGTCGGCTCACGTTTAACCGGCTTCGGCTGCTCAACCTTCTTCACGGGCTTGGGTTCCGGTTTAGGTTTCGGCTTGGGCTTTGGTTCAGGCAATGGCATAGGAACCGGCTGCGGCAATGGCTCCGGTTCTGGAATCGGTTCAGGCTCGGGTTCTGGCTGCTTCACCGGTTCTGGTTCAGGGGCAGATTTGGCAGCAGGGGCCGCTTCATAGGCCGCAGGGTTCACCATCACAACGCTGATGGGCTTGGACTCCTGCGGTAATTCAATTGAATTATTAAATGATGCGTACAGCAAACCTGCAATCAGTGAACCGTGAAAACCAACTGAAAGTATGAATGGCCATGAGTAACGGCGGGTCAAAAAAAACTTTTTTTGCGGCATAGTCTGTCTTTATCCTCTTATGCCGCCCAAGTTTAAATGCAAATAGCAATCATATTCAATAACAACGCATGGAATTGGCAAAAAAACAGAAATCGTGGGGGGATTACTCTGGCAAATCAACCTACTGTCCTCGAACTATTAACTATTGTCTTCAACTGTCTTCAACCTATTGTCTTCTAACAACATCACGTATGATGGTAAAAATGCGAGTCTCTTACCCGATAGCGTTTGGTGGCTGGGCGCTAACCCAGCATCCCAAACGATGAGGGTACCTTCCCACCTGTGAGGTCACTATGCTCTATGTCATTTATGCTGAAGATAATGTTGATTCATTAGCAAAACGCCTGTCGGTAAGACCCGCTCACCTTGCCCGCCTACAGGTGTTGCGCGATCAGGGACGACTGATTACCGCAGGTCCTTTACCAGCGATCGACAGCGACGATCCCGGTCAAGCAGGCTTTAGCGGTTCCGTCATTATCGCCGAATTCGCCTCACTGGATGAAGCAACGGCATGGGCTGACGCCGACCCCTACATCGTTGCAGATGTCTACAAACACGTCAGCGTGAAGCCATTCAAAAAAGTGTTCTAAAGGGCTATTGATAGGGGCGATGGCTGTACCCAAAATCATGGCCCCTCACCTCTTCGCTAAAAACTGAAATATTTTAGTCATTTAACAATGATAGTTTGACCGCTATTCATATAGTGAGGGTCAATAGTCATGTTAATACCAGCGGGTTTGCGAAACGGAATTGCCACGATCCGCCGCCGTCATCGCCTCAGTATTCTCTCCGGATTGTTATTGATCATTGGGTTATTTTCTTTATTGCAATTAGTTTCCGTCGGTGTCATTTCTCAAACGATGACCCAAGTGCGGCAGGATATTTCGGCTAACGAAAACCTACGCCAGCAACAAGCGTTAATGGATAAAGCGCGGATGGAAGTGATGAACGCCAGCGATAAACTCAATCGCGCGGGTATTTATCTACTGGTAGACAAAGAAACGGGGTCTGAAGGCAGTTGGCACAGTCTGATGGATGAGGCAGAAGTATCTCTCAAACAGGCGCAGGAGCACTACCAACAGTTGGGGACGGTCACCACGGTGGAAGCCGACACGGCCGCTTTCGTCGATTTGAAGAAAAGCTACAACCAGCTCTATTCTGGGCTTGTCGAGCTCGCTCAGGGAATCAAAACCACCAACCAGATCGACATTTTCTTTGCCGTTCCTGTTCAGGCCTATCAAAGCGATTTCACCCAGAAATATTCACACTATCTGCAAGATACCGATGCACTGCAAAAGCAGCACGGGCAACAATTCTTATCCTCTCTCGATCAGGCAAAAACCATTTTCATCACGGTTTTGGGGCTGTTACTCGCAATCGCCGTCGCGGTGTGGCTCGGGGTAAACCGAGTGATTATTCGCCCACTGACGCACATCATTGCCCATTTAAAACTGATCGCCGAAGGCGATCTTTCTCATTCGGTAGATGCCGATACACGCGGTACACGCGAAATTGGGCAGCTTAATACCAGTGTCATTCAAATGCAGGAAGGTCTGGTGACGTTAGTCAATCAGGTTCGTCAGGGCGTTGACCACATGGTGATGCAGGTTGATCGCGTTGCTGCGGATAACCATCAGCTCTCCGCGCAGGCAAACCGCCAATCCCATGAACTCAAAGTCACCACCGAGCATATTATTCAGCTTAGCCAGCATCTTGAGCAAAATGCTCAGCATACTCAGCAGGCCAACCTGCATGCGGAAGATACCAGCAAAATCGCTGAACAAGGCGAAACCATGATGAATGACGTCAAAGCCGCGATGTCAGACATTGCAGGGAGAACGCGCGAAATGACGGAAGCGATTGGGATGATTGAAAACGTGGCGTTCCAGACGCATATTTTGTCCCTAAACGCCGCAATAGAGGCCGCACGCGCTGGGTCGATGGGACGAGGCTTTGCCGTTGTCGCACGGGAAGTTGGTACGCTGGCGTCGCAAAGCAGCCATTCTGCACAAAATATTAATGTGCTGATTCGTGATTCAGACAACAGCGTAAGCGCAGGAACACGGCTGGTAAACAAACTGAATGATAGCCTACACAACATCATTCAGACGGCGAAAGATACCGGCACGTTTCTGAGCGAGATCTCGGAAATATCGCACCAGCAAACCGAAAGTATTCATGAAGTCACCACCCGTCTGAGTACACTGAATGACACCGTCAGAGAAAACGCGGGACAGGTTGAAGCCTCTGCACGCACCTTCTCCTCACTACTGGAGCAAGCGGAACGCCTAAATGCTTCAGTGTCGCTGTTTATCCTGCCTTCGACGGAAGGTGACAGTCACCCGATGGCCGATCAGAGAGAAATAATCCCGAGTATTCCGGTGATGGGATGAGTCGGTGAGGGAATAAACACGGCATGTGATAAGGCGTGAGATAAAAAAATAGCGACCATACCTCGCAGGTCGCTATTTTCCTCACTGGCTTACCAGTCGTAGGTTACCGCGTAGAGCAGAGCCCGCCGTTTGTGCTTTTGCTGCAAATAACGGGCAGAGTGAATATGGCGATACGACCGTGATTGAGCTTCCAACCAGCGACTTCTTCTACGCTGTACCTGACGTAACATCCGCCAGCGTCCCACTTCATTCCGACTGCGTTTCATGATGTGACTCTTGTTAATACACTCGCGCGGGGCATTATATACCCCTGATGCGTGACGACAATCAGTGAATCGCCCTCTCCGCTCTTCTCTTCTTAGCCATCATTTTTATTCCCTAAATAATTCGAGTTGCAGGAAGGCGGTAAGAGAAGGAATCCCGATGAGCTTACATAAGTAAGTGATTCGGGTGAGTGACAAATCTGCCAGAGGCAGGTTTGAACGCTGCTTGCAGCGGCCCCAACGGGGCGAGGTACACGTAAGTGTGCCGAGTAGCGTAGCCAACGCACATGCAGCTTGAAGTATGACGGGATATTCAGAGGAAAGGCATTTCCCCTTTTATAAATCTATGCGTACACTTTGTTAATTCTTTGCAGAAGGGAACTGTGCTGCTTTTATGTCGACATTTTATACCGTAATAAGTTGGTTACTGGTTTTTGGCTACTGGTTGCTGATCGCAGGTGTGACCTTACGTATTCTGATGAAACGTCGGGCGGTACCTTCTGCTATGGCTTGGCTACTGGTGATTTACATTCTGCCACTTGTCGGTATTGTCGCTTATCTTTCGTTCGGCGAGCTCCATCTGGGCAAACGCCGAGCTGAACGCGCCAGCAAAATGTGGCCATCAACGGCAAAATGGCTGCGCGAATTAAAAGAATATCGCCGTATTTTCGCGACGGAAAACAGCGAAGTCGCCAGTGCATTATTTCAGCTGTGTGAACGTCGCCAAGGGGTTGGCGGTGTTAAAGGTAATCAGTTACAACTGATGACCACGTTTGATGACACGATAAAAGCGCTATTGCGTGATATTGAACTGGCCCGCAGCAACATCGAAATGGTGTTCTACATCTGGCAGCCCGGCGGTCTGGTTGAGCAAGTCACCTCTTCTCTTATCGCGGCAGCGCGGCGCGGGGTGCACTGTCGCATTCTGTTGGACTCTGCCGGCAGCGTACAGTTTTTCCGCCAACATCACCCCGAACTGATGCGTACGGCCGGAATAGAAGTCGTTGAAGCGCTGAAAGTAAATCTGTTTCGTGCCTTCCTGCGCCGTATGGATTTACGGCAACACCGTAAAATTATCCTGATCGATAACCGAATTGCCTATACCGGCAGTATGAATATGGTCGATCCTCGTTTTTTCAAACAAGATGCCGGCGTCGGGCAATGGATTGACCTGATGGCGCGCATTGAAGGGCCGGTAGCAACCACGTTGGGGATTATTTACTGCTGCGATTGGGAAATGGAGACAGGCAAACGCCTGCTTCCGCCGCCGCCGGATGTTAACGTCATGCCATTCGAGCAAGAGAGCGGCCACACCATTCAGGTGATTGCTTCCGGCCCCGGTTACCCAGAAGAGATGATTCATCAAGCGCTGCTGACGTCAGTCTATTCAGCACGTAAGCAGTTGATCATGACCACCCCCTACTTCGTGCCCAGCGACGACCTACTGCATGCTATCTGCACCGCTGCCCAGCGCGGGGTTGATGTCAGCATTATTGTGCCGCACAAAAATGACTCCGTGCTGGTCGGCTGGGCCAGTCGCGCCTTCTTCACGGAATTGCTGGCCGCTGGTGTAAAAATTTATCAGTTCAAGGACGGCCTGCTGCACACCAAAAGCGTACTGGTCGACGGGCAGCTTAGCCTAGTCGGCACGGTCAATTTGGACATGCGTAGCCTGTGGCTGAATTTTGAAATCACGTTGGTGATTGACGATGCTGGGTTCGGTAGCGATTTAGCCTGCGTGCAGGAAGATTATATCGCCCGTTCACGCCTGTTAAACGCGACACAGTGGCAAAACCGCCCTTACTGGCAACGCATTGTCGAGCGGCTGTTCTACTTTTTCAGTCCCCTGTTATAACCTGCCCGTCACGCGAATTATTTAGGGCATACGCGTTTTCCCGTGTTCTAATATGCCCATTGAGAATTAACAGGAATGACGTTATGGATTTGAATAATCGCCTGACCGAAGACGAAGCACTGGAACAGGCCTACGATATCTTTCTAGAACTTGCAGCGGATAATCTCGATCCGGCAGATATTTTGCTGTTCAACCTGCAATTCGAAGCGCGCGGCGGTGCCGAGTTATTTGACCCCGCAGAAGACTGGGCCGAGCACGTTGATTTCGATCTGAACCCTGATTTCTTTGCTGAAGTCGTTATTGGGCTGGCCGAAGAGGAAGGTGAAGAGATCACGGATATTTTTGCCCGCGTGCTGATTTGCCGGGAAAAAGACCACAAGCTTTGCCACATTCTGTGGAAAGAATAAGCCCTGAAGAAAGAATAAGTTATCTCGCTTAAACGTCAGGCGTCTCCCTTGGGAGACGCCTTTTGTACATCGCTAGCCAGTAAACCGCTTACTGAGCGTCGGCTTCTTCCACCGGTAGCAGCGCCTGAGGATCGACTTTCAGACACGACACCGCGTGTGTAAAGCTGCCTTCCAGCAAGGGACGGGTCTTCGCGCACTCAGGGCCGACAACCGGACAGCGCGTGCAGAACACGCAGCCCGATGGCGGATTGATCGGGGAAGGTAAATCCCCTTCCAGCAGCTGTATCTTCTTGTTTCGTTCCTGATCGGGATCAGGAATCGGCACAGCAGACATCAGCGCACGGGTATAGGGATGCTGCGGATTTTGATAGACCTGATCATAGGTTCCCAGTTCTACCGCATGACCCAGATACATGACCAATACGCGATCGGAAATGTGTTTCACTACCGATAAATCATGCGCGATAAAAATCAGCGACAGACGCATTTCACGCTGTAACTGACGCAACAGATTCACCACCTGCGCCTGGATCGACACATCCAGCGCGGAAACCGGTTCATCACAAATAATCAGCTTCGGTTCCAGAATCAGCGCGCGCGCGATCCCAATACGTTGGCACTGACCGCCGGAGAATTCATGCGGATAACGGTTGATCAGGTTCGGTAGCAGCCCAACTTTTAGCATCATCGCTTTCACGCGATCTTTTACCGTCTGCCGATCCAGTTCGGGATGATAAACCTTTAGCGGCTCGGCAATAATCTCACCGATGGTCATACGCGGATTCAGCGACGCCAGCGGATCCTGAAATATCATCTGAATATCGCTACGCGCGGCACGCCATTGATCGTCGCTCATGCCCAGCAGGTCTTTCCCCAACCAGGTGACACGCCCATCAGTCGCTTTTACCAGTCCGATAATGGCGCGAGCCAGCGTTGACTTGCCGCAGCCGGATTCCCCCACCACCCCTAGCGTTTCACCTTCATATAAACGCAGCGTCACACCATCGACCGCTTTCAGCTTTTTCGGCGGCTGCCAGAACCACTGCTTATCGTCTCTGACCTCAAAATGGACTTTCAGATCGTCCACTTCTAGCAACACCTTTTTCTCGTCCGCGTTGTTCATACCACCTCCTCAATCGCTCTAAAGCAGGCGCGCAAGCGGCCATCACCAAAAGATTCCAGCGCAGGTGCGCTATGGCAGGCATCCATTGAATACGGGCAGCGTGGTTGGAACGGACACCCTTTCGGCAGGCGTAACAAGTTAGGCGGATTACCCGGAATGGTCGCTAACACCTCATCTTCCGCATCCAGACGCGGTACGGCATTAAGCAGGCCGACAGAATACGGGTGGCTTGGATGATAAAAGACATCACGTGCAGCGCCGTATTCCATGGTGCGTCCGGCGTACATCACCAGCACCTTGTCACAAATACCGGCAACGACGCCCAGGTCATGGGTGATCATGATGATGGCGGTATTAAACTCACTCTTCAGCTCATTCAGCAGCGTCATAATCTGCGCCTGAACCGTCACATCCAGCGCCGTTGTCGGTTCATCGGCAATCAGCAGTTTTGGACGACACAGCAACGCCATCGCGATCATCACACGCTGACGCATCCCACCGGAAAACTCATGTGGATACATCTTCATGCGCTTACGCGCTTCCGGCATCTTAACCGCATCCAGCATTTTGACTGACTCTTCAAACGCCTGGCTTTTGCTCATGCTCTTGTGCAGCATCAGCACTTCCATCAGTTGTTCGCCGACGCGCATGTAAGGGTTCAGCGAGGTCATCGGGTCTTGAAAAATCATACTGATCTCTTCAGCACGCAGCTTATTCAACTGGCTTTCAGGCAGGTTGAGAATCTCTTTGCCACGAAAACGCGCCGAGCCGCCAATGCGCCCATTCCGCGCCAATAATCCCATTAGCGCAAACGCGGTTTGTGATTTACCGGAGCCAGATTCACCGACAATTCCCAGTGTTTCACCCGCGTTGAGCGTGAAGTTCAGGTCATTAACCGCCGTCACGTCTCCGTCCTGCGTTTTAAATGTTACCCGGAGATCCTGAACATGTAGCAGCGCGTCGTGCGCGCCCGTTAATTCAATCTTGCTCATGTTGGTGCTCCTCAGCGATCTTTCGGGTCGAGGGCATCACGCAGGCCATCGCCGATAAAGTTAAAACAAAACAGCGTAACGACCAGAAACGCCGCCGGATAGAACAGCAACCACGGCGACACTTCCATTGAGTTCGCACCATCATTCAGCAAAGCACCCCAACTGCTTAATGGTTCCTGCGTTCCCAGCCCCAGGAAGCTCAGGAAAGATTCGAACAGAATCATGCTTGGCACCAGCAGAGAGGCATAGACTACGACCACGCCCAGCACGTTCGGCACCACATGACGTAACACGATGCCGCGTGTGGATACACCGGACACCATCGCCGCTTCAATGAACTCTTTACGTTTCAGGCTCAGCGTCTGACCACGCACGATACGCGCCATATCGAGCCAGGACACCATGCCGATAGCCACGAAGATCAACAGCATGTTCTGCCCGAAGAACGTGACCAGCAGGATCACGAAGAACATGAACGGGAATGAGTTAAGGATCTCCAGCAGACGCATCATCACGGAATCCACTTTCCCGCCCAGATAACCGGACATCGCGCCATACAGCGTCCCGACGATCACGGCAACCAGCGCCGCCGCCACACCAACCATCAGCGACACGCGACCGCCGATAGCCACGCGAACCAGCAGATCGCGACCTGAGGAATCCGTACCGAAATAGTGCCCAGAGGTCATATCCGGTGCGGCTGACATCATTCCCCAGTCCGTATCGGCGTAGTTAAATGCGGACAGCATGGGGGCAAAAATCACAAACACGGTAATGACAGCCAGCACAAACAGGCTGGCCAGCGCAGCACGGTTATGGATAAAGCGCAGGCGCGCATCCTGCCACAGGCTGCGTCCTTCAATTTCTGTCTGCTCGGTGAAGTTCTCTAACGCTTCAACGTTTTTTCGATTCCAAAACATAGCGCCCCCAATTAATAGCGAATTTTCGGATCGATAACAGCGTAGAGCACGTCAATGATCGCATTAAAGAGAATGGTTAAGCCGCCGACCAGAATCGTCAGGCTCAGTACCAGTGAATAGTCGCGGTTCAGTGCGCCGTTGACGAACAGTTGCCCAATACCGGGTAAGCCAAAAATGGTTTCAATAACCATTGAGCCGGTAATAATGCCAACAAACGCCGGCCCCATATAGGAGAGCACAGGCAGCAGTGCAGGCTTCAGCGCATGACGCAGAACGATGCGACGCATCGGCAACCCTTTGGCGCGGGCGGTGCGAATGAAGTTAGAGTGTAAAACCTCGATCATCGACCCTCGGGTGATACGTGCGATGCTGGCGATATAAGACAAAGACAGCGCCACCATCGGTAAAATCATGTACTTGGGTGCACCACCATTCCAGCCCCCGCCGGGTAACCATCGCAGCGTAATGGCAAAAATCAGCACCAGTAGCGGCGCGACGACAAAGCTGGGAATCACCACCCCCGTCATGGCAAAGCCCATCACGGTATAATCCCATTTGGTATTCTGATTCAGCGCAGCGATCACGCCTGCACTCACACCAAACACAATCGCCAGAACGAATGCAGCAGCCCCCAATTTTGCCGAAACGGGGAAAGACGTCGCCACCAAATCGTTCACGGAATAGTCTTTGTATTTAAAAGAAGGACCGAAATCACCCTGCACCAGTTGCAGTAGATAATTACCGTACTGCGTCATCATGGGGTCGTTCAGATGATATTTGGCCTCGATATTCGCCATCACTTCCGGCGGCAAATTACGCTCACCAGTAAAAGGGCTGCCGGGAGCCAATCGCATCATGAAAAACGAAATAGTGATCAGGATGAAGAGTGTCGGAATCGCCTCCAAACAGCGGCGAAGAATAAATTTTAACATTGCTCGTACCTATAAAAGGCTGGCAGCACAGTTACATGCGCCAGCCATTATGATTAGTGCTTGATGATATAAAGATCTTTCACGTAAACATTATCCTGGGGATCTTTACCGGTTAATCCACCAACATAAGGTTTCACCAATCGGGTATTCGCATAGTAATAAACCGGGGCAATTACCGCGTCTTTATTCAGTAATGCTTCGGCCTGCTGATACACCTCTGCACGTTCCTCATCGGTTTTCACCTGTAAGGACTTTGCCACCAGCGCATCAAACTCTTTGCTCTTATAATGTGCAGTGTTACTACTGCTGTCTGACAGCATGCTGTTCAGGAAGGTGGAAGGTTCGTTATAGTCCGCACACCATCCGCCACGTGCGATGTCATAACTGCCCTGATGACGAGAACTGAGGAAGGTTTTCCATTCCTGGTTTTCCAGCTTAACGTCTACGCCGATATTCTGTTTCCAGATAGAGGCAGCGGCGATAGCGATTTTCTTATGCAGATCGGAGGTGTTGTATAGCAGATTTAGCGTCAACGGTTTCTGTGCCGTATAACCCGCTTCCGCTAACAGTTTCTTCGCCTCTTCATTACGTTTCTCTTGAGACCAAGTGAACCACTCTGGCGTCTGTGCCTTGAAACCATCAATATATGGCGGTACAAAACCATAGGCCGGAATATCGCCCTGATTCTTCACCTTGTTAGTGAGAATATCCTGATTCAGCCCCATGCGCAGCGCATCACGCACCCGAACATCGTTAAATGGTGGTTTCTGATTATTGATTTCGTAATAGTAGGTGCACAGGTATGGATTGACTTTGACTTCGTCAGGAATTTCTTTCTTCAGCTTTTGGAATAATTCAATCGGCAGCTGGTTATAGGTCATATCAATTTCACCGCTGCGGTAGCGGTTAACGTCAGTCACTTCCGACGAAATCGGCAGATAGGTCACTTTATTGATGACGGTATGGGCGTTATCCCAATATTGCGGATTACGCTCCAGCACCATTTTTTCATTCACTACCCAGTCTTTCAGCTTATAAGCGCCGTTGCCGATCCAGTTTTGCGGCTGCGTCCATTTATCACCAAATTTCTCGATGGCGGCTTTATTAACAGGAGACATAGCGGCATAAACAGGCAGTTTATAGAAGTAAGGCACCGCTTCAGACAGCGTGACCTCAAAAGTATGATCGTCGATCGCTTTCACGCCCAGCGTATCGGGGGATTTTTTACCGGCGATGATGTCATCGATATTCAGCAGATGACCATATTGCAGATAGCTGGCGTAAGGCGAGGCCGTTTTCGGGTCGGCCAGACGCTGCCAGCTATAGACGAAATCTTGTGCGGTAACCGGCGTGCCATCTGACCATTTAGCCTCTTTACGCAGGTGGAATGTCCACACTTTAAAATCTTTGTTATCCCAGCTTTCCGCTACGCCGGGAACGGTTTTGCCGTTAACGTCGGAAATGACCAGCCCTTCCAGCAGATCGCGCGACACGTTGGATTCCGGTACACCTTCGATTTTATGGGGATCGAGGGAGGACACTTCCGCGCCGTTGTTACGAACCAATTCCTGTTTTTCTGCTAACTGAACGCCAGCGGGAACGGTCGCGGCAATAGCAGAAACAGCCATCGTGCTACTCAACGCCGCGATAATAGCGGCGGCCACTCTTTTTTTCGTTGTGATGTGTGTCATTATTTTCTCCTGTAATGTTGTCGTGTTAGTTATTCCAACACGATTCCTGAATTAGCACCCTGTGAGAAAGCGATTAATCCATTTCCATCGCACCCCATTCCCACATAGCAGGAATGGGTCACGAGAGAGTAAACACCAAATTAATCGCTACTCGCTCACTTCATTTGCATCAAACCGTGAATGGTATTAATGCTTAATAATATAAAGATCTTTCACCCGTAGATTATCCAACGGGTCTTTGCCGGTAATGCCGCCGACATAAGGTTTTACCAGTCGCGTATTCGCGTAGTAATAGACCGGCACGATCGCCGCATCTTTATCCAACTGCGATTCCGCCTGTTGATAGATCTCTGCACGTTCATCGTCCGTTTTTGCCTGAACAGCCTGCGCCATCAGCTTGTCGAACGTCGCGCTCTTATAATGTGCCGTGTTATTGCTGCTGTCTGACAGCATACTATTCAGGAACGATGTGGGTTCGTTATAGTCCGCACACCATCCGGCACGCGCAACGTCATAATTGCCTTGATGACGCGTGCTGAGATAGGTTTTCCATTCCTGATTTTCCAATTTCACGTCAACGCCCAGATTCTGTTTCCAGATCGACGCCGCCGCGATCGCCAGCTTTTTATGCAGATCGGACGAGTTATAGAGCAAATTAAACGTCAGCGGTTTCTCTGCGGTATAACCCGCTTCCGCCAGCAGTTTTTTCGCTTCTTCATTACGTTTCGCCTGTGGCCAGGTAAACCACTCTGGCGTATGCGCTTTCAGGCCGTCCGTAAATGGAGGAACATAACCATAGGCCGGAATATCACCCTGGTTTTTCACTTTATTGGTCAATATGTCTTGATCAAGCCCCATGCGCAGCGCCGTACGCACCCGTACATCGTTAAATGGCGGTTTCTGATTATTAATTTCGTAATAATACGTGCAGAGGTAGGGGTTGATGTTAACTTCTTGTGGGATTTCTTTTTTCAGCTTCTGAAATAGTTCAATAGGTAATTTATTATTGGTCACATCAATTTCACCCGCACGGTAGCGGTTAACATCCGTGACTTCAGAAGCAATCGGCAGATAGGTGACTTGATTAATCACGGTCTTGGCGTTATCCCAATACTGGGTATTACGTTCCAGAACCAGCCGCTCATTCACGACCCAGGACTTAAGCCGATAAGCACCATTCCCCACCCAGTTTTCCGGTTGAGTCCATTTATCACCAAATTTCTCCACTACCGCTTTATTTACCGGTGACATGGACGAGTGATTCAGCAATTTATAAAAGTATGGGATCGGTTCGCTCAATGTGACTTCCAACGTATGGTCGTCGAGCGCTTTTACGCCTAGCGTATCGGGCGCTTTCTTGCTGGCGATGATGTCATCGATATTCAGCAGATGACCATATTGTAAATAGCTGGCGTAAGGAGAAACGGTTTTCGGGTCAGCCAGACGCTGCCAGCTATAAACAAAATCTTGCGCGGTAACCGGTTCGCCATTTGACCATTTGGCGTTTT
The DNA here is from genome assembly GCF_013449375.1 of Pectobacterium sp. CFBP8739. Classification (GTDB taxonomy): domain Bacteria; phylum Pseudomonadota; class Gammaproteobacteria; order Enterobacterales; family Enterobacteriaceae; genus Pectobacterium. The sequence goes on from NZ_JACDRR010000005.1 coordinate 330,324, forward strand.
TGCGTAAATGGAATGTCCAAACTTTAAAATCGCTGCTTTCCCACCGCTCCGCCACGCCAGGAATCGGGTGTCCGTCAGAATCGGAGATTACCAACCCTTCATATAAGTCGCGCGCGGCGTTGGATTCCGGTACACCTTCTATTTTATGTGGATCCAGTGATGACACCTCAGCGCCATTGTTTCTCACCAGAACCTGTTCTTTCGCCAGTTCAACACCAGCAGGTACAGTCGCAGCCTGAACATTCACGCATGACGCCATCACTGCTGCGGCAATCATACTGGTAACAAAGCATCGTTTTGTGTTGCGAATTTTCATTTTATAAACGCCCCTGTCTTGATACAACGCCATACCGGACTCTATGCATAAAGATTGACGTCACATAGAGCAGAAAAGATCGTCCATTATTCAAATAAATCATAAAATTAATTTATGGGTGAATAACGAATAATAGGCCGAAACTCGAAGCTATCAAAAGTGGACACATTCGCCAATATTTTTACATTGATGTTGCTTAATTTTCTTTACCACAGAACGGTGTGTAGTTTATCTCAACAGTTTGATACCGTTATTAACCACATGATAAACAATGATTTTTATTTATATTTCAAATATTTTTTAAATATTCAGCAATTTATAGATTTTGAGCAAAAAAACATCGTAATGGCTTTTATGATTTTTACAGCACAAAAATGATGATACACGCTTACCTGTCCGCGTCATTATCTGACATAAATGTTATTATTTTAACAATTTCGTTACTCATTGTGCGCAACAAACTCGCGAAACCGCCCTGCGATAGAAGACGAGCAAAATAACTAACCCGATTAAGATATAAGCAATGTTTATACGAAAACGTCTTATACGAACAACGAATTCCCGTTATACGCTCAAACCTTGCGTGCATTTCTCCCGCCAAGACTTCACTTCAACGTCCGCCGTCGATCCTTTATCAACCCATTTTAGGTAGAAAAGCCGCTGATTTTATCTGGGTAATGATAGTTATTATCAACACCAACATGCTGAATGGTGTCAGCATAAAGAAAATTCGATATTGATCACAAAAAAAGCACTCACAAATAGGTATGCTCATCCCATACCGTAGCACGCACGCAAATCTTCTTAATTTTGATGTATTTTCAAAACAATATTTCAAAAATTCACAACTGCGGCGGTTACAGTATTTTAAAAAGCAGCAATCGCGCCACAACGGTGGCTGACGAGCTCTTTGAGTCAATGAATGCGAAATAGGCAAAAAAGAATAGTCAGGTAACGGAAATACCTCCCGTTCGTTTATCTATACTGTTCTATTCGGCGAACAATTGACTGAAAGAGTTTAACATTTATCAGGAGAGCATTATGGCCGTAACCAACGTTGCTGAACTTAACGCACTGGTCGAAAGAGTAAGAAAGGCACAGCAGGAATTCGCCACTTACACTCAGGAACAGGTAGACAAGATCTTCCGCGCTGCCGCACTCGCGGCATCGGATGCCCGTATCCCGCTGGCAAAAATGGCGGTTGCCGAATCCGGCATGGGGATCGTGGAAGATAAGGTCATCAAAAACCATTTCGCATCTGAATACATTTATAACGCCTATCAGGATGAAAAAACCTGCGGCATCCTCTCTACTGATGACACTTTTGGTACGATTACCATTGCAGAGCCGATTGGCCTGATTTGCGGTATTGTTCCCACCACCAACCCCACTTCTACCGCGATTTTTAAAGCGCTGATCAGCCTGAAGACCCGTAACGGAATTATCTTCTCCCCGCATCCGCGTGCAAAAAATGCGACCAACAAAGCCGCAGATATTGTTCTACAGGCGGCAATTGCGGCAGGTGCACCGAAAGATATTATCGGCTGGATCGATCAGCCTTCCGTTGAGCTGTCCAACCAGTTGATGCACCATCCGGATATCAACCTGATTCTGGCAACCGGTGGCCCAGGAATGGTGAAGGCCGCGTACAGTTCCGGTAAACCAGCAATCGGCGTTGGTGCCGGTAACACACCAGTTGTCGTTGATGAAACCGCAGACATCAAACGTGCCGTTGCCTCTATTTTGATGTCGAAAACCTTCGATAACGGCGTCATTTGTGCATCAGAACAGTCCGTCATCGTCGTAGACAGCGTCTATGACGCCGTGCGTGAGCGTTTCGCTACCCACGGCGGCTACATGCTGAAAGGCAAAGAGCTGCATGCCGTACAGGGTATTTTGCTGAAAAACGGTTCACTGAATGCCGACATCGTAGGTCAACCCGCACCGAAAATCGCAGAAATGGCGGGCATCACCGTCCCTGCCAACACTAAAGTGTTGATCGGTGAAGTTACTGCGGTCGATGAGTCCGAACCGTTTGCGCATGAAAAACTGTCGCCGACGCTGGCGATGTACCGTGCGAAAGACTTCAACGACGCCGTCATTAAAGCGGAAAAACTGGTCGCAATGGGGGGTATCGGTCACACATCCTGCCTGTATACCGATCAGGACAATCAGCCAGAGCGCGTGAATCATTTCGGCAATATGATGAAAACCGCGCGTATCCTGATTAACACCCCAGCGTCTCAGGGCGGTATTGGCGATCTCTACAACTTCAAACTCGCGCCGTCTCTGACGCTGGGCTGTGGCTCCTGGGGCGGAAACTCCATCTCCGAAAACGTCGGTCCGAAGCACTTGATCAACAAGAAAACGGTAGCCAAGCGAGCAGAGAATATGTTGTGGCATAAACTTCCCAAATCTATTTATTTCCGTCGCGGCTCACTGCCCATTGCTCTTGAAGAAGTCGCCTCCGATGGTGCTAAACGTGCATTTATCGTGACCGACCGCTTCCTGTTCAACAATGGCTATGTCGATCAGGTGACGTCCGTATTGAAACAGCACGGGCTGGAAACCGAAGTTTTCTTTGAAGTTGAAGCTGATCCAACGCTGAGTATCGTGCGTAAAGGCGCCGAGCAAATGCACTCCTTCAAACCGGATGTGATCATTGCGCTGGGCGGCGGTTCGCCAATGGATGCGGCGAAAATCATGTGGGTAATGTATGAACACCCTACGACGCATTTCGAAGAACTGGCGCTGCGTTTCATGGACATCCGTAAACGTATCTACAAGTTCCCGAAAATGGGCGTCAAAGCCAAAATGGTGGCGATTACCACGACATCAGGAACCGGTTCCGAAGTAACACCATTTGCCGTGGTGACCGACGATGCCACCGGTCAAAAATATCCATTAGCGGATTATGCGCTGACGCCAGATATGGCGATTGTCGATGCCAACCTGGTGATGAATATGCCGAAATCACTCTGTGCGTTTGGTGGGCTCGATGCGGTAACACACTCACTGGAAGCCTATGTTTCCGTGCTGGCAAACGAATATTCAGACGGACAGGCGTTGCAAGCGCTGAAACTGCTGAAGGAGAACCTGCCAGACAGCTACCGCGATGGCGCGAAAAACCCAGTGGCCCGTGAGCGCGTCCACAACGCCGCGACGATTGCTGGGATCGCGTTTGCCAACGCCTTCCTCGGCGTCTGCCACTCCATGGCGCATAAGCTGGGTTCTGAATTCCATATCCCGCACGGTCTGGCTAACGCCTTGCTTATCTCAAACGTCATTCGCTATAACGCGAACGACAACCCGACCAAGCAAACAACGTTCAGCCAGTATGACCGTCCGCAGGCACGCCGTCGCTACGCGGAAATAGCCGACCACCTGCGTTTAACCGCGCCGAGCGATCGCACCGCACAGAAAATCGAAAAATTGCTGAACTGGTTGGAAGAAATGAAGACCGAACTGGGGATCCCCACCTCGATTCGAGAAGCTGGCGTACAGGAAGCCGATTTCCTAGCGAAGGTAGATAAGCTGTCAGAAGATGCATTCGACGATCAGTGTACTGGAGCAAACCCACGCTACCCGCTGATTTCCGAACTGAAACAGATTCTGCTGGATACTTACTATGGTCGTAAGTTCTCTGAAGAGGTAAAAACGGAAGTGGTTGAACCTGTAGCAAAAGCCACTAAAACCGCTAAGAAAGCTGCACATTAACGTTCAGCCTGTACCGCCTTAGCCTAAAGGCGGTTTATCTCTCTGCACTGCCCAACCCGTTTAGGGTTGGGCATTTTTATTGCTCGCGCACGCATCGACACGCTATTTATTAATAACTCGCCAGTCGGCTATTTAACCGCTTTACTCGCTTTCCTTACGGGTTAATCCCAGCGCAATCTTATAATGTTTACGACACACGGAAACATAGCTCTCATTGCCGCCAATAACGACCTGTTCCCCTTCGTGGACGGCATTACCCTGCTCATCTAATCGCAATACACAGTTAGCTTTACGGCCGCAATGACAGACCGTTTTTAACTCAATCAGCTTATCTGCCCACGCTAATAAATAGTGACTCCCGGAAAACAAATCACCTCGAAAATCAGTACGCAGCCCGTAGCACAATACAGGGATATCTAATTGGTCCACGACATCGGAAAGCTCACTCACCTGCTCACGGGTTAAAAATTGACATTCGTCAATTAATACACAATCTACGGGCTGAGCACGGTGCTCTTTCTCCAGCAATCCAAATAAGGATGTCTGCGGATTAAACAATAACGCCGGAGAAGAAAGGCCTATCCGTGAACTTACAATCCCCACGCCGTGCCGATTATCTATTTCTGCAGTGAACACCAGCGTACGCATTCCACGCTCCTGGTAGTTATATGACGACTGCAATAGCGCCGTCGATTTCCCTGCATTCATTGCAGAATAATAAAAATAAAGTTGAGCCACTCGGTTACTCCAAAAGGCAGGGTATATGATCTTCGTGTCGTAAAAACTTATTGTAACAACTCGCCTTCACGCTGCGCAATGGGCTATTCCCCGAACACATTTTGTCCATACGCCCACCCACAGCAGCCTTTTACGATAAAAGATATAAACATTCCTTATAACAACGGTACGACATCAATAAACCATTCTCTGTCGTTTGAGGGAGAAAAACGGCATACAAAATGTATTTTTTTGATAACAGGAAAGTATTTATATTTATGTAACATACGATGTGAGTTCTGTTTTAAAAATGATGTTTTTTAACAAACTTACAAATTTGACTATTGCAGAAAGGAAAATAGCACTCTATTATCACACTACACGCCACCAATAATATTAATTTGAGATTATCACAATGAGCGAAGCACTAAAGATTCTTAACAACATCCGTACTCTGCGTGCCCAGGCAAGAGAATGTACCTTGGATACTTTGGAAGAAATGCTGGAAAAACTAGAAGTCGTGGTTAATGAACGCCGCGAAGAAGATAGCCAGGTTCAGGCTGAAGTTGAAGAACGTGCGCGTAAATTGCAGCAATATCGCGAGATGCTGATTGCCGATGGTATTGACCCTAACGAATTATTACAAGCATCAGGTTCAGTGAAAACCACAGGTAAAAGCAAACGCGCTGCCCGCCCAGCAAAATATCAATACACTGACGAAAATGGCGAAGTTAGAACCTGGACAGGTCAGGGCCGTACACCGGCAGTAATCAAGAAAGCAATCGAAGAGCAAGGTAAATCTTTAGACGATTTCCTGCTGTAAGTTTTATAAGCGCTTCTTAATACAAAAAAACCCCCGATAGCTATCGGGGGTTTTTCTTTAGTAACGTGTTTTGCAAAGAGAAAACAGATATGTCGGCGCTTTTATTGCTCTCTGTTTTTTTAAACAGAGAGCAATTATTACATTCTGTTATTTTTCTTCTGCTTCAATCGTTTCCTGCAGCCATTGCGCAAATTCCTGGCCTAAACCGTCATGGCGCAGACCATATTCTACGAATGCCTGCATATAGCCTAATTTGTTACCACAGTCATGGCTCACACCTTTCAGGTGATACGCTTCTACCGTTTCTTTTTCCATCAGCATTGCGATGGCATCAGTTAACTGAATTTCATTGCCTGCGCCCGGTGGTGTTTTCTCCAGCAGAGACCAAATATCCGCAGAGAGTACATAACGGCCAACAACGGCTAAATTAGACGGTGCCTCGGAAGCTTTCGGTTTTTCAACCACACCCACCATCGGCGCGCTATCCCCTGCTTTTAATTCCACACCTTTGCAATCAACCACGCCATAGCTGCTTACATTTTCAACCGGTTCGACCATAATCTGACTGTGGCCTGTAGTAGAAAAGCGTTGCAACATTTCGCTCAGGTTATCTTTCTTCAGATCGGACGCATATTCATCAATAATCACATCCGGCAGAATAACCGCGACAGGCTCATCTCCCACTAACGGGTGCGCGCACAATACAGCATGGCCCAGCCCTTTAGCTAATCCCTGACGCACTTGCATAATGGTGACGTGTTTAGGACAGATAGATTGAACTTCTTCCAGCAATTGACGTTTAACACGTTTTTCCAGAATGGCTTCCAGTTCAAAACTGGTATCGAAATGGTTCTCGATAGAATTCTTAGAAGAGTGTGTAACCAGAATAATTTCATTAATCCCTGCGGCAATACACTCATTAACAACATATTGGATCAGCGGTTTATCTACCAACGGCAGCATTTCTTTAGGAATGGCTTTGGTAGCAGGCAGCATACGCGTCCCTAATCCAGCAACTGGTATGACCGCTTTTTTTACTTTTTTATTCACAATAGACATAAACAGCCTCTTATATACCGTTCAAATAATGAACTTTATTTATCTAATCAAGATAACCGCAAGAGTATAACGACTTTAACAAGAGCACGCTTGCCTCAACATTACTGTTCAATAAAAATAAGATAACTCCCTACATGGTAGGGAATAAAAAATAACATCGAAAGAGGGATATGGCCCGAAATCCGCACCGTCTTACGCTATCAGACTATTCTGTCGTCAACATGAGGCGTAAACGACCGCCGCCACCCCATATCTGACATTGCCATGTCTCACACTGATAATTCAGTTGATTAAGATAGGCACCTTCAAGCGTGCCTAAAGGGACGCCACTATTCAGTGCTATTTGCTGTTCATTAACATTCAACGTCGCGTTTAACCCAGCAGAGATCAGTATCAGCTGTTTTAGCTGTCGATGGTAATACCCCACCAGCAAAGGAAAACGACCGTCCAGACTCGCCTGGCGCAGCAACTGGTTTACCTGCTTTAATAGCGTCGGCAGATACGGCAAACGGTGCTGCTGATCGGCCAAATGTTCCTGAAGCAACCCATTGAACAACGTGCGAAGCAGTAACGCGGCCAACGTCCCATTATTATTGACGCCCTGAGTGACATCAAGACAGTAAAACGCCAGCTCCGTCTCCGACAGCGCGGCAATATCCAACACCAAACCAGGCTGTTCCGCTGCCGTTAACTGACGGTAATTAACACGGCAATGAGCAAGCGTTTGTTGAACGGGGGGCTGTAGCTGGGCAAGCAGCTTGGTTACCGCTTCGGGAGATTGATTGAGAGAATCCATGTCCTGCATCAGTTGATCCAGCTCATTCAGTTGTGAAGTAAACATATCGGGATATAAGCAGGACATTACAGCTTCACGCAGGTGCGCATAATCACGAATCGGCTTCAACAACACGTCCTGAACGCCAAGACGCAAGACTTTGGCAATATCTGCCATCTGGCTAGTTGCAGAAATGATCAGTATTGGCGTATCGTTGTCCTTCAAACGCAGGCGTTCAAGGAACTCAATGCCTCCCATCATCGGCATTTTCAGATCGCAAATCATTAAATCGGGTTGGTAGTGTTCAAGAATATTTAGCGCATCGAGTCCATTAATCGCCTCCTGAACGGAAGCCCCAAGAGAAGTCAGATAACCAGCGAGCACAGATCGAAAAACGGCCTCGTCATCAATGACTAAAATATGCTTACCCGCCAGTGGTTGCTCCATCAGTACCCCTTACTTCAAACACCGAATAATCACACCTGCTTTAGCGCCGACATGCCGGACAAACTCCATACTTCGCCTTTAACGATATGCGTTTAGGCGACATGCGTTCTTAGCTGCATTCGTACTCAACAACATACGCGTTTCACACCTTACGTTCTTCATCGCGACTCTTTCGCGAGCGGCAATAACGCATCACGCATCTTTTCTACCGCCTTATAACCGGCTTCAATCGCCTCCTGTGCTCGATGAAAATCTAACGTCGCGATCTGAGGGCAATACGGCTGTAGCAGCACGTCAGGCGGATCGCCTGCCATCCGTGTCATCTTCAACCGATTTTCCAGAATTTGGATCGACGTGCTCATGATCTCCATCGCCGTGGGTGAACTCTCTGCGGGTTGACGCCGACCTCGGAGTAAACGCTCACGAATTCTGCTACGCCAATCTTGTGGGGCATTTTCTGCATCAATATCTGACGCGGTCGGTTTGATCGACAGCAAGTCCTGATGATTCAGGCTAGCATCATGCTGAAGATCAACCGCAATCACAATGTCAGCCCCCAGAGCCCGTGCCAGAGAAACGGGAACAGGATTAACCACTGCGCCATCCACTAGCCAGTAATCGTTAAATCGAACGGGGGATAACAGACCAGGCATGCTGCAAGACGCCCGCATAGCCTGATGTAAATCACCTTCAGTCAACCAAAGTTCGCGCCCTGTACTCAGGTTGGTCGTCACCACGCCATATCTGATGTCACAGTCTTCAATCTGTGTTGTCGGGAGCAAATGTTTCACACTATTGAAGACGCGATCGCCACGCAACAAACTGCCGCGTTGCCAAGAGAGATCCATCAACCGAATCACGTCCCAGTAGCCAAACGACCTCACCCACCGATCCATTGACGCTAAATTATTGGTGACATACGCCGCACCGACCAGCGAACCGATAGAACAACCGGCAACAACATCAACCGCGATTCCCATTTTTGTTAACGCATTAAATACACCAATATGCGCCCATCCTTTTGCTGCCCCAGACCCTAAGGCAATGCCTATCTTTTTCCGCTGCATGTTAGAACTCCTCGTCTTCATTTTAGCGTACATTGCGACACCTAGCGTTTCTTGGGTAACATATTGGTATCCTGCATAGGGAGCTGTTTATTATCTATCGGTTTTTATATTAAATTTTCTTCAGGAGATGTCGTGTCAGAATCTTGCCCCTGTTGCAGTGGATTGCAGTATAACGCATGCTGTCAACCCTATCTCACGCACGCTGCAACCGCCGCTGAACCCGTCACATTAATGCGATCACGCTATACCGCCTACGTGAAACAGGATGTAGATTATCTCATCGCCACTTGGCACCCCGATCTCCAGCCCGAGAAATGGCGCGCGTCTCTCGCTGAGAGCTGCCAGAATTCGCGGTGGCTCGGCCTTACTATACTGGCAACATCTCCCGGAAAAACGCCCGATGAGGGTTATGTGGAATTTGCCGCACGTTATATATCGGAAACGGACAGACAGCGAACAGAAGTCATGCGAGAACGCTCACGCTTCCTTCGTCAGCATAATCGCTGGTACTATATAGACGGCGTTCATATGCAGACAGGCAGAAATGAACCTTGCCCGTGCGATTCCGGCAAAAAATACAAGAAGTGCTGCGGACAATAGAACACAGGCAGTCGCCCGCGCGGCGTTACCGCTGCGGTACCATCAGATCGTTACTTTAGTTTTTTGGACAGGATCCACGCGCTCATGCAATCCCAAAATATACAAAGAAAAGTATTACGAACCATTTGTCCCGATGCAAAAGGGCTTATCGCAAAAATTACGAATATTTGTTACAAACACGAACTGAACATCGTGCAAAACAATGAGTTTGTCGATCATCGCACGGGCCGCTTTTTCATGCGGACCGAGTTGGAAGGGATTTTCAACGACACCACATTGTTAGCCGATCTGGATAGCGCACTTCCCGAAGGGTCTTCCCGTGAGTTAACCGCAGCAGGCCGTCGTCGCATTGTCGTTTTGGTGACAAAAGAAGCCCACTGTCTGGGCGATCTGTTGATGAAAAGCACCTATGGCGGGCTGGATGTTGAAATTGCCGCAGTCATTGGTAACCACGATACCTTACAGACGTTGGTAGAGCGGTTTGATATTCCTTTCCAACTGGTCAGCCATGAAGGATTGACTCGCGAAGAGCACGACCAAAAGATGATCGCGCAGATCGATCAATACAAACCCGATTACGTCGTACTGGCGAAATATATGCGAGTTCTGACGCCAGCGTTTGTTCAGCACTACCCGAATCAGGTGATCAACATTCACCACTCGTTCTTACCTGCCTTTATCGGTGCGCGCCCGTACCATCAGGCTTACGAACGTGGTGTGAAAATCATTGGCGCGACGGCACACTACGTCAACGATAACCTGGATGAAGGTCCCATCATCATGCAGGACGTTATTCACGTCGACCATACTTACTCGGCAGATGACATGATGCGCGCAGGCCGCGACGTTGAGAAAAATGTCCTGAGCCGTGCATTATACCGCGTGCTGGCACAGCGTGTTTTTGTCTACGGTAACCGCACCATTATTCTGTAATGGGTTGATCGGACATCTTTTTGTATAAGGATGCGCCGAACGGAATAAAAAAACGGCAACCGCATTTGTTTTTGATATATACCGCTTTACAGGGGCGCATCATTTGCTATGATGCGCCCCACTTGAAGCGAAAGCCTCGAGCAGCAAGGCCAGTGGTGGGGTTCCCGAGCGGCCAAAGGGAGCAGACTGTAAATCTGCCGTCACAGACTTCGAAGGTTCGAATCCTTCCCCCACCACCATTTCAACGTAGTTCTTCTGAATCACATCCCAGCACAAAAATTTCAGATTCCCACTAGGGGAAGGTGAGAACCTTCGACCAAGGTTCGACAAAACCGGCACGGTTTTGAGCAACGCGCAGCGTTGACCCGCAGGGCGAGGAGCAAAGCGACGAGTTATCCTTCCCCCACCGCCACTCACACCGATAATCAGCACGACATGGGCGATGGGACAAAATCTGCCTTATGCTTTTCCTTTCCAGCGCCCAGGAACATAAGAGAACACTGGGAGCTGCCACGACCAGCGAATTGCCGCCAGACGCACCGCCAAACCAATAGTGAATGATGCCAGCAGATTAATATCATGGTTGATGTTAAGCGACTTGATCCCCAGATATAAAAGTGCGACTAAAAGCGAGACGCTGGCGTACAGCTCTTTCTTCAGCACCATGGGTGTACGGTTGCAGAAAATATCACGCAATATTCCACCGAAAATGCCGGTCACGATACCCGCCATGACCACCACCGTCATCGAATAATTCAGCTTCAGCGCCACATTGCAACCAATAATGGTAAAGGCAATCAGTCCCATCGCATCCAGTACCAAAAAGAGACGATGTAAATGGTGCATAAAGCGCGCAATGATGATCGTGAAAAGACCCGCACCAATGGTGAGGTAGATATAGCCGGGATGCTGCGTCCAGCCGATGGGATAATTACCGAGGAGAATATCACGAACAGTGCCACCACCAAGTGCGGTGATAAAAGCAATCATGCCTACGCCAAAAATATCCATATTGCGACGTCCGGCAGCCAGCGCCCCGGACATCCCCTCTGCCGTAATTGCGATCAGATAGATGTAAGTCAGCACACAAGTTATCCTGTGAAATGTGCCACTCCCTCTGTCCGCTTTACCTGAGAGTTTACGCAGCCGTGCTGCTTGCCCCTTCGGTGGGTTGCATCGCAACCTCTCTCCAGTTGGCTTCAATGGAATTCGCAGTTAGGGGAACCTGAGCGATTATGGGAGTTTGCGCCTTCGGCGGAGCGCCATAGTATTACTGATACTATACGCCCTCTCTCCTGCGAGGTGCGGAGTATAACGGCCTACAAGCCTTAGGTTCAACTGAATATAAGTGAATCTTATTTTCAATGAGTCTCATCTGCGCTAATCGTCTCTGAAGCCACGGCAAGACGTTCATTCGCACAGCCCGAAAGCTGTACCCTCACCGTGACGGCATACCCCATTTTCTGCTACCATCTGGTCACATTTTTTAGCGAATGGCAGCGAACATGAAAGTTGTATCTTTTAATATCAATGGCCTGCGGGCGCGCCCTCATCAGTTGGCCGCCATTATCGAACAACACCAGCCGGATGTGATCGGGTTGCAGGAAACCAAAGTCCACGATGACATGTTTCCGTTAGAGGATGTCAGCCAGTACGGCTACCACGTTTATTATCATGGGCAGAAGGGGCACTACGGCGTCGCCCTGCTGTGTAAAGCGCAGCCGATTGCGGTACGGCGCGGTTTCCCAACGGATGAAGAAGAGGCACAGCGCCGGATCATTATGGCGGATTTCGCCACGGAACATGGTACCTTCACAATCGTTAACGGGTATTTCCCTCAGGGGGAAAGCCGCGACCATCCGGTGAAATTCCCTGCGAAAACGCGTTTTTATCAGGATCTGCAAACCTATCTGGAACAGCACCACAGCGCCACGCAACCGCTGATCGTCATGGGTGATGTCAATATCAGCCCCACCGATCTGGATATTGGCATCGGCGAGGAGAATCGCAAGCGCTGGCTACGCACCGGGAAATGTTCTTTCCTGCCGGAAGAGCGTGAATGGATGGCACGTTTGCAAGGCTGGGGATTGATTGACACCTTCCGTGCCGCCAACCCCGAGAGCAACGATCGTTTCTCATGGTTTGATTACCGCTCAGCTGGGTTTGATGACAACCGCGGCCTGCGTATCGACCTGATTCTCGCCAGCACATTTCTGGCAGAACGCTGCGTTGGTACCGGTATTGATTACGATATCCGAGGAATGGAAAAACCGTCCGACCACGCGCCAATCTGGGCAGAGTTTGCGCTGTAGTAACAGGTTACTCTGTGGAAAGAGTTCGTTGTAAAAACACGCTCCCCGCCGTGCATCAAAGCACGACGGGGATGAATAAGCTAAGAAAGCATTAAACGTTACTTACTTGACGCACTGTTATTGCTTAACCAACTGCCATATCAGGTTATTTGTTCCCAGCGTTTGCTTGTCCCGCACGCATTGCAGAATTACCCCTTCGACCTTTATCACCGCGCCTTCAGAATAGTTACGATTTTCATACACACAGCATTGCAGGCAGCTATTATTTTGCTCCCGCACCGTCGTCCCTGCCCCCCACACTTCCGGTGGAACAGGAACCACAATATCCGTTCCGCCACGATTAGCCTGTGCCAACGTGGGCAGCACCAGCATCACACTGACGAAACACAAAGACACTAACGATTTCATTGCTCCTGCTCCTTCGTTTTTTTAGTCTGAGGCTTGCGCCGTTTTGCAACACCCGACGGCGGCGCAGAAAGCCCTTTAAACGCGCTCACCGCACCGTTTTGTTTAGCCTGCTGAATCAATTCCTGTAAGGAATAGGTCAGCGGCTGCATAAAATCCTGATAGCGGCATTTCTTCTCGCTGATTTGCGTCAACGTGGCTTCCCAATGCGCCGTCATGTCAGGATGTGCCGCGCTGGCAGGCAGTGAATGAATCAACGCTCGCCCCGCCTCGCTCGCGTGAATATAGCGCGCTTTTTTAAACAGAAACGTCCGTTTAAACAATAACTCGATGATACCTGCTCGCGTGGCCTCTGTACCTAATCCATCGGTCGCCCGCAGAATTTTCTTCAGTTCCTTATCCTGCACAAAACGCGCGATACCCGTCATCGCCGATAACAGCGTTGCATCGGTAAATGGTCGCGGCGGCTGCGTTTGGCGTTCAACCACCTCACCGCGTTCACATAATAACTCATCACCTTTTGCCACCACGGGCAATGGCATGCCTTCGTTTTCTTCGTCCCGCTCTTTACCGCCCAGCAACGTACGCCACCCAGCTTCGGCCAGGAACCGCGCTTTGGCAATAAATTTACCGCCCGCAATATCCAGTTCAATGACACACTTGCGAAACACAGCATCCGGGCAGAATTGCATGATGTACTGCCGCGCGACCAATCCATAAACTTTGCGCTCATTCTCCGTCAGCGAGGCGCTGGCGCTACGGGCGGTAGGAATAATCGCGTGGTGGGCATCGACCTTACCATCATCCCAGCAGCGATTACGCCGATCCACGTCCATAACCGGCTGTGGCAGCAGATCAGGCTGGTGCACAGATATCGCGTTTAAGACGGCATGGCGCCCAGTAAAATGCTCTTCTGGCAGATAGCGACAGTCAGAACGCGGGTAGGTGATCAGTTTATGGGTTTCATAGAGCTTCTGGCACACGTCCAGCACCTGCTGCGCGCTGAGCCCGAAACGTTTTGCTGCCTCGATCTGTAATGTCGACAGCGAATAAGGCAGCGGTGCCGTTTCTGATTCTCGTTTATCATTATAGCTAGTGACAAACGCAGGTTGGCCTTCAATACGTTTGACGACATGTTCCGCCAGAGAACGATGCAATAAGCGCCCTTCTTCATCCTGATACGGTTCACAGGATTCGCTTGGCTGCCAGAGCGCGATAAAGTGCTCATCGGCAGGCGTCACGATATGGGCTTTTACTTCAAAGTAATCTTTGGGGATGAAGTTTTCTATCTCTTCATCCCGCCGCACCACCAGCCCCAGCACCGGCGTTTGCACGCGGCCAACCGACAGCACGCCATCATAGCCGGCATTGCGCCCTAATATCGTATAGGCGCGGGTCATGTTAATGCCGTAGAGCCAATCCGCACGGGAACGCGCCAACGCCGACACACACAAGGGAATGAATTCTCTGTTCTCACGCAAACGAGAAACCGCGCGCTCTACCGCCTGTGGATTGAGGTCGTTAATCAGACAACGACGCACCTGCTGGCGCTTATCTTCCGGCAGCGCCAGATATTCCAGCACCTCATCCACCAGCAGTTGCCCTTCACGATCGGGGTCTCCCGCATGGATCACTTCGCTGGCATCATTTAGGAGCTTTTTAATCGTGTTCAGTTGTTTGCTGACCGAAGGACGCGGTTGCAGCAACCATTTTTGAGGGATGATAGGTAAATCGGCAAGCGACCACCGTGCGTAGCGCGCATCATAAACATCCGGTTGCGCCTGCTCCAGCAGGTGCCCCACGCACCACGTCACGATATCATTCTGACCGCAGGCAATAAAGCCATCACCGCGTCGATGCGGTTTGGGTAACACGTCGGCAATCGCCCGCGCAAGACTGGGCTTTTCGGCAATAAAAAGTCGCATTATTCACCCTATCGCACACAGGCTGAGTATTTCCCGCGTAATTCGCGGGAAAGCACACAGTAATCTGGGGGGAAATCGATATCCACTAAGGGAGGGCGATCAGAAGTAGTGAACAAACGCGTCGGTATCAAGCGGTGTGACCGTTGTTGAGGCTTTGAGCTGTGGCGTCCCCAGATAGAGAAAGCCGACAATTTCATCCTGTTCACGGCAATTGAACGCTTCACGCACCAGTGTGTTGTGCGTCCAGGCACCGCTACGCCAGATACCGTTAAAGCCTTGAGCCAATGCAGCCATCTGCATCGCCTGAACGGCACAGCCTGCGGAGACAATTTGCTCCCACAGCGGGACTTTAGGGTGTTCTTCGCAATGTGCGACAACGGTGATAATCAGTGGAGCGCGATAAGGGGCCTGACGCGCTTTATCGATAGCGGCTTCATCCAACCCTTCCTGCTGCGCCGCACGAGTCAGTAGCGCACTAAAACGATCCAGTCCGTCCTTTTCGATCATAAAAAAGCGCCACGGCTGCATAGCACCATGATCCGGTGCACGCATACCCGCGTGGATAATGTTATTCAACGCGTCACCCGTCGGTGCTGGCGCGGTCAGGCGCGAGGCCGAACGACGATTCAATAGCAATTCAAGAGCATCCATCGCACATCTCCTGTCTGGCAATATAATTTCTGCGGTACAATTCAGTTCTACGGCAAGCCACTTCTACAGCAGAAATGACTGTACGGCAACGTTGCGCGCCACGTTAGCACAAGTAGAAGTTTTGTTACAAGATAACCCCGACAGGGTGCGCTTCTGCGGCGATTTAATGCTGACTTTTTACTGTCCGCTCATTAGGATACTATCACTCCTTGTGTTTCATCATTTGCCAGAGGGCGAGTTGAAGGACGTAGGGCACACGCTGTTTACCCGTTCATGGAGATATCATGCGCACATTGTGGCGAATTTTTAGCGGATTTTTTAAGTGGACATGGCGTCTGCTTAATTTTATCAGAGAATTTATTCTCAATATTTTTCTTATCGCCCTGATTCTGGTTGGCGTTGGAATCTACTCACAGGTAAAAACAACACCGGAAGTGGCCACGAAGGGTGCACTACTGGTCGATCTAACGGGTGTGGTTGTTGATCAACCCACCGTCAATAACAAACTGCGTCAATTAGGGCGCGAATTCTTCGGTGTATCGAACAATCGTCGTCAGGAAAACTCACTGTTCGATATTGTTGATAGTATTCGTCAGGCAAAGAGTGACGACAACATCACGGGAATGGTGCTGGATCTCAGCGACTTTACCGGTGCCGACCAGCCGTCTCTGCAATACATCGGTAAAGCGCTGCGCGAATTCCGCGATAGCGGCAAGCCTATTTATGCGGTCGGCGACAGCTACAACCAGTCTCAATACTATTTGGCCAGTTTTGCCAATACGGTGTCATTGACGCCACAAGGCAGTGTTGATCTACACGGTTTCGCGACCAACAACCTCTACTTCAAGTCCATGCTGGACAAGCTGAAAGTGACCACCAATATCTTCCGCGTGGGAACCTATAAATCAGCCGTTGAGCCGTATCTACGTGACGATATGTCCCCTGCTGCGCGCGATGCCGATGGTCGTTGGATCAATGCGCTGTGGCAGCAGTATTTAAATACGGTTTCAGCTAACCGCCAGATTACGCCTCAGCAGCTTTTCCCTGGTGCGGCGGGTGTCATTGCAGGCTTACAGTCCGTTCAGGGCGATACCGCACGCTATGCACTGGACAACAAACTGGTTGATGAAGTGGCATCACGTTCCGTGACCGAGCAATCGCTGGTTAAAGCGTTCGGTTGGAATAGCCAGAAAAACAATTTTAACTTTGTCAGCATCTACGATTACGTCGTCCAACCGCCGGTGCAAAACAACAATCAGATCGCGGTTGTGTTTGCTAATGGTGCCATCATTGACGGGCCGGAAACACCGGGAATGGTCGGTGGCGATACCACCGCAGCGCAAATTCGTGCCGCACGCCTCGATCCTAAAGTCAAAGCGCTGGTACTGCGCGTCAATAGCCCTGGCGGTAGCGTCACTGCGTCGGAGCTTATTCGCTCGGAACTGATGGCGCTCCGTCTGGCGGGCAAACCGATCGTGGTATCTATGGGCGGTATGGCAGCATCGGGTGGCTACTGGATCTCAACGCCAGCAAACGCGATCATCTCCAGCGCCAGTACGCTGACAGGCTCTATCGGCATTTTTGGCGTGATTACTACGTTCGAAAACTCGCTGGAAAGCCTTGGCGTCCATACGGATGGCGTTGCCACCTCCCCACTGGCCGATCTGTCGATTACTAAATCCCTGCCGCCTGAATTCTCGCAAATGATGCAGTTGAGTATCGAACGTGGCTACAAGAACTTCATTGAGATCGTGGCGCAGGCGCGTAAGAAAACGCCTGAGCAAATCGATCAAATCGCGCAAGGTCACGTTTGGATCGGTAGCGACGCGAAAGAAAATGGTTTGGTCGATCAGATCGGTGATTTTGATGACGCCGTGAAGAAAGCCGCTGAGCTGGCCAAACTGGGGCAATATCAATTGAACTGGTATGCGGAACAGCCTGGCCTGCTCGACACCATGCTGAATCAGGTGAACGCGTCCATTTACGCCCTGCTGCCCATTGCCGTTCAGTCTATGTTGCCGGCACCGGTCGCACAGCTGGCGGAGGCTGTGCGGGTACAGCCGTCTATCATGAATAACCTGAACGACCCGCAGAACCGGTATGCATTTTGCCTCACCTGCGGAGAAGTCCGGTAGCGTTTAGACAAATCGCAAGTCTAGCCCGGTAGTGATAGTCATTACTTATGATGATACTACTGGGCTGTTTTTCCCTCTATAATCTCGGTTTAACCCTGACTCACACCACCATGCGAAAGAAATCCATTTATGTCGCCTACACGGGCGGCACCATCGGCATGCAGCGTTCTGCGAATGGCTATGTCCCAGTATCCGGTCATTTACAGCAGCAGTTGGCAAACATGCCTGAATTCCACCGCGAAGAGATGCCGTCGTTCACGATTCATGAATATGACCCGCTGATCGACTCATCCGACATGACGCCAGCAGACTGGCAATCCATTGCGGACGATATTCAAGACCACTACGATGATTACGACGGTTTCGTGATTCTGCATGGTACTGACACGATGGCGTTCACCGCCTCTGCGCTCTCGTTTATGCTGGAAAATCTGGCCAAACCGGTTATCGTGACAGGGTCACAGATTCCGTTAGCGGAATTGCGCTCGGACGGCCAGACCAACCTGCTAAACGCACTATACGTTGCGGCTAATCATCCGATTAATGAAGTTGCCCTCTTCTTCAATAACAAACTACTACGCGGCAATCGCACCACCAAAGCCCATGCGGATGGCTTTGATGCTTTCGCGTCCCCTAATTATCCGCCACTGCTGGAAGCCGGTATTCATATTCGTCGGCTGGCACCGACCGTGGAATGTAACAACTGTCCGTCGCTGAAAGTGCATCACATTACGCCACAACCTATCGGGGTAATTACGATTTACCCTGGCATTTCTGCCGATGTTATCAGTAATTTTCTCCGCCAGCCGGTGAAAGCGCTCATCCTGCGTTCCTACGGCGTTGGCAACGCGCCGCAAAGCCCCGGCTTATTGCACGAATTACGTGAAGCCTCCGCGCGCGGCATTGTGGTCGTCAACCTGACGCAGTGTATTTCCGGACGTGTGAACATGGGTGGCTATGCGACAGGTAATGCGTTGGCGCATGCGGGCGTGATCAGTGGCTTTGACATGACCGTTGAAGCCGCATTGACTAAACTGCATTACTTATTGAGTCAGAAAGAGTTAAGCGCCGATGACATTCGCCATTTGATGCAGCAGAGCCTGCATGGGGAATTGAGCGATAAAGATTGAGTCAATCACGGAGTCGGTAATGAAAAAAGCATTGCTATTAGTTGATTTACAAAATGATTTTTGTCCCGGCGGCGCATTGGCCGTTAATGAAGGCGACCAGGTCATTGCGGTTGCCAACCGTGCAATTGAGGCCTGTGTGGCCGCTGGCGTTACCGTGATCGCCAGTCAGGATTGGCACCCCGATAATCACGGTAGCTTTGCCGTTAATGCGAATACCAAGGTCGGAGAAATCGGTGAGTTAAACGGATGGCCACAGATCTGGTGGCCCGTTCACTGCGTGCAGGGAACCACCGGCGCTGATTTCCATCCCGCACTTAATCAGTCGGCCATTCAGTGGATCGTACAAAAAGGGACTCAGCCAGAGATCGATAGCTATAGCGCTTTTTTCGATAATGGGCATCGGGTAAAAACCGAGTTGGATGACTGGCTACATGCCAATCATATCACCCATTTGACGATTCTTGGGCTGGCGACAGATTATTGCGTCAAGTTCAGTGTGTGGGATGCCATTGCGCTGGGTTATCATACCGAAGTATTAGTGGACGGTTGTCGGGGACTGAATCTTTTGCCCGACGACAGCGAATCTGCATTACAGGAAATGGTACAACGCGGGGCGACACTGACGGATATGACGCAGTTCCTTGCTACAATGCCTTTCGCACACTAGTCAGCGCCACTGTCTCCCTGTACTACGGCAGCCGATGAGGCTGCCTGCTTACACGTTAGGCATCGGGTTTCAGCGTAACGATCGCGTCAGCGATGTTAAACTCGCGCTTTAGCTCCTGCTTGCTCTTCATCACGATTTCGCCATTAGTGCCAATCGTCATGTGTTCAGCCTGTTCGTTATGACGAGCCTGCCACATCATCACCATTTGCAGGCAATTTTCTTTCTGTTCAGCCGTCAACGCGACACCGTCTGGCCATTTGCCCAACTCTACCGCCGTGACTAACCGCTGGTAAATTTCTGGCGTCATGGCGTCGATCAGATCATTGAGTTCCATATCCGGTTTCTGCTCCGAAAAAGGTCAGCGTTATTCTTACTGAGTTCTGTTATTGACAGGGGCACTTGTATTTACAGGAGTTCTTGATAGCTGAATCGTTTAAAGCTATGCAGTGCCAACCTGCCATGCCCTATTCATCTCACACAGATTACCCGTCAACGCGTTCGCCATCAACGTCATCAATGAAGCTCAGCGAGGCAGAATTTACACAGTAGCGCTCGCCTGTGGTTTTCGGCCCATCAGGGAAAACGTGCCCCAGATGCGCATCACACTGTCCACAGCGGATTTCGATACGGCGCATATTGTGTGAATCATCTTCCAGATAGCGAATCGCCTCTGAAGATACGGGTTGATCGAAGCTCGGCCAGCCACAGCCGGAGTCGTATTTGCTGTCTGAGTAAAACAGCGGAGCCTGACAGCACAAGCAGTGATAAACGCCGGTGCGCTTGTTATGCAGCAGTTTGCCTGAAAACGCAGGCTCTGTGCCGCGTTGCTGGGTGACATAGCGCTGCATCTCTGTCAGTTCAGTATTATCGGACGGGGTATGCGAAGCAGAGTCGTTAGTCATGGAAGTCTCACTGCGGGGGTTATCAATTTAATTAATCATTGATTATAACAAAAAATTAACAACCTAACAGGTCGTTCTGGCCTAATATTAGGAATGTTATGAGCATGAATATTTAATTGTGATAAGCATCACATATTGAGACAACGCAGGCTTTATATGATGCATTCCGCCCTCATATCAGTCTTAGATGTTACTTAGTTACAGGCTCGAGCGGTTTTTGCACAAAGATTGGTCATAGGTTTGACTTACAGCAACTATTGACACGATTCCGCTTGACGCTCAGCAAGGTTTTTGTAATTTTACAACCAACCTTTTATTCACAAACCAATAGCTGGTGGAATATATGACTATCAAAGTAGGTATCAACGGTTTTGGCCGTATCGGCCGTATTGTTTTCCGCGCTGCACAAGAACGTTCTGACATCGAGATCGTTGCAATCAACGACCTGTTGGACGCTGATTACATGGCGTATATGCTGAAGTACGACTCAACTCATGGTCGTTTCAACGGCACCGTTGAAGTTAAAGATGGCCACCTGGTTGTTAACGGCAAAACCATTCGTGTTACCGCCGAGCGCGATCCTGCAAACCTGAAGTGGAACGAAGTTGACGTTGATGTCGTTGCTGAAGCAACTGGCCTGTTCCTGACTGACGAAACTGCACGTAAGCACATCGCTGCTGGTGCGAAGAAAGTCGTTCTGACTGGTCCATCTAAAGATGACACCCCAATGTTCGTTATGGGCGTAAACCACAAAGCTTACGCAGGTCAGGACATCGTTTCTAACGCCTCTTGCACCACCAACTGCTTGGCTCCGCTGGCAAAAGTTATCAACGACAACTTTGGTATCGTTGAAGCACTGATGACCACCGTTCACGCAACCACTGCAACGCAGAAAACCGTTGATGGCCCGTCTCACAAAGACTGGCGCGGCGGCCGCGGCGCAGCACAGAACATCATCCCATCTTCTACCGGTGCGGCTAAAGCAGTAGGTAAAGTGATTCCTGAGCTGAACGGCAAACTGACTGGTATGGCGTTCCGCGTTCCTACCCCTAACGTTTCTGTTGTTGACCTGACTGCACGTCTGGAAAAACCAGCTACTTACAAAGAAATCTGTGCAGCAATCAAATCTGCTTCTGAAGGCGAGCTGAAAGGCGTGCTGGGTTACACCGAAGATGAAGTGGTTTCTACCGATTTCAACGGTGAAAAACTGACTTCCGTATTTGATGCTAAAGCGGGTATCGCTCTGAGCGACAACTTTGTGAAACTGGTTTCCTGGTACGACAACGAAACAGGTTACTCAAACAAAGTTCTGGATCTGATCGCTCACATCTCTAAATAAGCGTCAGCGATGATTCTGTGAAAAAAGGGCGACGTGATGTCGCCCTTTTTTATTGTTAATTGCAGATTTCTTTTTACAACGAAAAACAATCAAAAAAAGGCACTATCATGCATAACACAATGTTCTCACTTCCCGTCACGAAACAAATTAGCGCTACCCTCACCCAGCGTCAGTTGGACCAACTCCCTATCATCGTCGTTGATCATCCTGAAGTTCGCGCAGCGGTCGCATTGCAAGGTGCGCACCTGCTGAGCTGGCAACCGACAAATGAAGAACCCGTTCTCTGGCTGAGCGACAATACACCTTTTACTCATCACGTGGCGATTCGCGGCGGTGTACCGATCTGCTTCCCTTGGTTTGGCCCTTTCGCCGAGCCTAACCATGGTTTCGCCCGCCTGCTGCCATGGGAATTTACCGCCCACAGCGAAGATGAGCACGGTGTGCAGCTCACGTTCACACTTCGGGACAATGAAGAAACACGGAAGAGCTGGCAGCATGAATTCACGCTCATTGCCCACTTCAAGCTGGGCAAAGAATGTGGCATTGAGTTGGAAGCACAAGGTGATTACAGCATTACCAGCGCGTTGCACACCTATTTCAACATCGGTGACATCAGCGATATCCGCATTACTGGTCTGGGCGAGTCATTCATTGACAAGGTGAATCAGGGCAAGCTGTCTACGCAGCAAGGCGATCTGGTTTTTACCGACCGTACAGACCGCATTTATACCCAACCACAGGATACCAGTGTGGTACATGACGCAGTGCTGAAACGCAGCATCGAAGTACACCATTCACACCACAGTGATGTCGTGTCGTGGAACCCTGGTGCAGAGCTTTCTCGTACAATTAGCGATATGACCGATGAGGGATATAAAACGTTCGTGTGCGTAGAAACGGCGCGCATTAATCAACCGTTTGTCGCCATCACCAACGCTCCGGCGCGTCTGGCAACAGTTATCCGTATCAAGAAATAATCACGTGATAGGCGTATGACGATGTCGCCATACGCCCTATTTATTCTGCAAATCCTTTCGCTACACCACATCCAGATGCTGTTTACGCATCGGTGGAGGGAAGGCCTGATCTAACTGCGCGATATCTTCCGCAGATAGCTGCACGTTCAGCGCTTTGGCATTTTCCTGAACGTGCGTGACAGAGCTTGCTTTAGGAATCGCGAGAACACCCTGCTGACGGATAGCCCATGCCAATAATAATTGAGCAGATGTGATGCTGTGCTCGCGAGCAATGCGGTTGACTACCGGATGTGAGAATAATCCGTCACGTAAGCGCCCAGCCTGCGCCAGCGGACAATACGCCATGATGGGAAGCTGCTGTTGCTGACACCACGGCAATAAATCAAACTCAATACCGCGCGATGCCAAATGGTAAAGCACCTGATTGGTCATACAGCGTTGTCCGCCGTTCAGCGAACATAGCTCCTGCATGTCTTCAAGATCAAGATTGGAGACGCCCCACTGGCCGATTTTTCCCGCCTGCTGTAATCGCTCCATCGCTGCAATCGTATCTACTAACGGGATACCGCCACGCCAGTGCAGCAAATACAGATCAATCCGCTCGGTTTTCAGCCGTTTCAGACTGCGTTCACATGCTTGTATCGCCTTTTCGCCTCCCGCATTGTGCGGGTACACTTTCGATACCAGATAAACACTATCGCGGCGGCCACGTAGCGCTGCACCGACCACCTCCTCAGCCCGACCTTCCGCATACATTTCCGCCGTATCAATCAGCGTTAACCCAAGGTCGATGCCAGCTTGCAGCGCCGTCACTTCCTGCGCTTTCATACGGACATCTTCGCCCATGAACCACGTTCCCTGTCCGATCGCGGGTACGCATGTATCATCTGGAAAACGAATCGTTTTTGTCACGCGCGGCTCCTTTACTTATCGTTAACGTAATTGTTTACCGCCCACATTACCTGACCAACAGCGCACCATAAACGTGCAAATGGGGTGATATCACCCCATTATTGTACGGAAAATGCACTATGCTTACGAGGAGCATTCAAAACGCTCACGAAAAGCATTAGAAGTGGTAACTGACGCCGGCACTCATCAAGATACTGTGATGACTATCGACAATCGGACTATCCTTCATTTCGTCAGACAAACGCACGTAACGGCCCACAGCCCAGGCGCTCCAACTTTGGTTAATCTTATAACCGGCGCTGAGTTCAAGATACGGGGCCCAGCCATCGCCAGGGCTATACTGGCTAAAGCCGGAACGGGCGGACTCCTGAGCGCTAACGCCATAATAATACTGGTTCATGTTTTCACTGAACCAGGTGGCGCCGATACCTGGAGTGATGCTCAAATCACCCATTGAGAAACGGTACAGATAAGCGGTATCCCATGCAAAACCGTTACTGTAATCCAGCGTATCACCGGCCAACACTGTACGAATGTCACCCCAGTCAGCGGTGTGGCTATAGGCTGCGCCCGCCATCAGCGTACTGCGACGTTTATCTAACTGTTTCATCCGTAGATCGTCACTATCTCCAGGTTTAAACCCTAGAGGCAGGTAGTAGGCCGTTAAAGAGAGACGATTTTCGCCGTCATTCCACAGGTAGTATCCACCACCCAGCCCGCGGAAGTAAAAATTTTCACTTTCATAATTCAGTACAGGAAGCGGATAAACGTCATTATCAACACCACGGTATACAGACGTTGAACCCGCAGCGCCAAGGCCCAGAGAGACATCTGCGGCATAGGCTGAAGGCAGGAGCACAGCACCAGAAATCAGTGCAGCCAGCATACATAGTTGAGGTTTTTTCACAGTTTTCTCTTTCCTATTACAGATAAATATCATGAAACATGATAAGCCAATTACACACATTCGCGTTCAGGTTATATAAAAATAAGACTAACGAATAACCTAACTATTCGATAGGTTTTACGTGCGCTAACGTCGGTAATAGGCCGTGTTCTTAAGGCTGAGCGCCTGTTCTCTGTAATGGTACACGGATTCTCCTGAAAGTGAGTCCTTGAAATATCTTAAAAATACGTCGGTGGACTAGAGGAAATTTTACGGATGCAAACTACGCTTTAATACAGAAGGTGACGTCTCCCTGATCAGCAGGCATGAATAAAATCACGACGCCCTGACGCAACAAGTTGGCATAAGGGTTGCTGGACTCAGGAGATTTCTTCTTTCGGAGGGCAATACATTAATAGGCATATATTCCACACGCTCTCTTAATCTGTGCTAATCGACGAAGGACGGGCATCGCTATGAACATATTTGATCACTACCGCCAGCGCTACGACGCTGCCAAGGACGAAGAGTTCACTCTGCAGGAATTCCTTACCATCTGTCAGCAGGATCGCAATGCTTATGCGAACGCCGCTGAACGATTGTTAACGGCTATCGGTGAGCCTGTAATGGTGGATACCGCCCAAGAATCACGAATGTCGCGCCTATTCTCGAACCGGGTCATTGCTCGCTATCCGGCTTTTGAAGAATTTTACGGTATGGAAGAAGCCATCGAACAGATTGTTTCTTACCTGAAACATGCCGCGCAGGGATTAGAGGAGAAGAAGCAGATCCTGTATCTGTTGGGGCCGGTCGGTGGCGGGAAATCCTCTCTGGCCGAACGCTTGAAAGCGCTGATGCAGCGTGTACCGATTTACATCCTCAGCGCCAACGGCGAACGCAGTCCGGTGAATGATCATCCGCTCTGCCTGTTCAATCCGCAGGAAGATGCCGCAATACTCGAAAAAGAGTACGCCATTCCACGGCGCTATCTCGGCACCATCATGTCACCGTGGGCGGCCAAACGCCTTCAGGAATTTGGGGGAGACATTTCCAAATTCAAAGTCGTCAAAGTATGGCCATCGATTCTGGCGCAGGTTGGGATCGCGAAAACCGAACCCGGCGATGAGAACAATCAGGATATTTCCGCGCTGGTCGGCAAGGTCGATATCCGCAAGCTGGAGCATTATGCCCAGAACGATCCGGATGCCTACGGTTACTCTGGCGCATTGTGCCGTGCGAACCAGGGTATTATGGAATTCGTCGAGATGTTCAAAGCGCCGATTAAAGTGCTCCACCCGCTGCTGACCGCGACACAGGAAGGCAACTACAACGGGACGGAAGGTATCGCTGCCCTGCCGTTCAACGGGATTATTCTGGCGCACTCCAATGAATCCGAATGGGTGCAATTCCGTAACAACAAGAACAATGAGGCGTTTCTTGACCGTGTGTATATCGTGAAAGTGCCGTACTGCCTGCGCGTGTCCGAAGAGGTCAAAATTTACGACAAGCTGCTTAACCACAGTGAGCTGACGCATGCGCCTTGCGCCCCCGGCACGCTGGAAACGCTGGCCCGTTTCTCCATTCTGTCGCGTCTGAAAGACCCTGAAAACTCCAGCATCTACTCCAAGATGCGGGTTTATGACGGGGAAAGCCTGAAAGATACCGACCCGAAGGCGAAATCCTATCAGGAGTACCGTGACTACGCAGGCGTGGATGAAGGGATGAACGGCCTGTCGACCCGCTTCGCGTTCAAGATTCTGTCACGTGTCTTTAACTTCGATCACAGTGAAGTCGCGGCTAACCCAGTACACCTGTTCTACGTACTGGAGCAGCAGATCGAGCGCGAGCAGTTCCCGCAGGAGCTGGCAGATAAGTATCTGGAGCACCTGAAAGGCTATTTGACGCCGAAATACGCGGAGTTTATCGGTAAAGAGATCCAGACCGCCTATCTCGAATCCTATTCTGAATACGGACAGAACATTTTTGACCGTTATGTTACCTATGCGGATTTCTGGATTCAGGATCAGGAGTACCGTGACCCAGATACCGGCCAACTGTTTGACCGTGAATCGCTAAACGCCGAGCTGGAAAAGATCGAGAAGCCTGCGGGTATCAGCAATCCGAAAGACTTCCGTAACGAGATCGTCAACTTTGTCCTGCGCGCCCGTGCCAATAATAGCGGCCGGAATCCAAACTGGACCAGTTATGAAAAACTGCGCACGGTCATTGAGAAGAAGATGTTCTCCAACACGGAAGAGCTACTGCCTGTGATTTCGTTTAATACCAAAACCTCAACGGATGAACAGAAAAAACATGATGACTTCGTCGATCGTATGATGGAGAAAGGCTACACCCGGAAGCAGGTGCGTTTGCTGTGCGAATGGTATCTGCGGGTGAGGAAATCATCATAATGACGCACGATGCTGGCAACAGCGTTTGGGGGAAACATGGCCTATTTTATTGATCGACGGCTAAACGGCAAAAACAAAAGCACGGTGAACCGCCAACGCTTTTTGCGCCGCTATAAGTCGCAAATAAAACAGTCGATTTCCGAGGCCATTAATAAGCGTTCGGTGACCGACATCGAAAGCGGGGAGTCCGTCTCGATCCCCAATGCAGACATCAACGAACCGATGTTCCATCAGGGCCGTGGAGGACGCCGCCACCGCGTCCACCCGGGCAACGATCACTTCGTACAGAACGACAAAATCGAGCGGCCACAAGGAGGTGGCGGTGGTGGTTCCGGTCAGGGGGATGCCAGTAAAGATGGCGAAGGCGAGGATGAGTTTGTCTTTCAGATCTCCAAAGACGAATATCTGGATCTGCTGTTTGAAGATCTGGCGCTGCCTAACCTGAAGAAAACCCAGCATCGGCAGATGACCGAGTACAAAACGCACCGCGCCGGCTACACCGCGAATGGCGTTCCCGCCAATATCAGCGTGGTGCGCTCACTGCAAAACTCGCTGGCACGCCGTATGGCGATGACAGCGGGTAAACGGCGCACGCTGCATGAGCTGGAAGAGTCGCTGGAACAGCTGGCGCATACCGAGCCCGCACAATTGCTGGAAGAGGAACGGCTGCGGCAGGAAATTACTGAACTGCGCCAGAAAATTGCACGCGTGCCGTTTATCGATACGTTTGACCTGCGCTACAAGAACTACGAGCGCCGGGCCGAACCATCGAGCCAGGCCGTGATGTTTTGTTTGATGGACGTGTCCGGCTCCATGGATCAGGCGACAAAAGACATGGCGAAGCGCTTTTATATTCTGCTGTATCTGTTCCTCAGCAGAAATTACAAAAACGTGGACGTTGTCTATATTCGCCATCACACGCAGGCAAAAGAGGTTGATGAACAGGAGTTCTTCTACTCTCAGGAAACCGGCGGCACCATTGTCTCCAGTGCGTTAAAACTGATGGAGGAAGTCGTACGCGAGCGTTACGATCCGTCACAGTGGAATATCTATGCGGCACAGGCATCGGATGGCGATAACTGGGCTGATGATTCACCGCTGTGCCACCAAATTCTGGCGAATCAGCTTCTGCCAATGGTGCGTTATTACAGCTATATCGAGATCACCCGACGTTCACACCAGACGCTCTGGCGCGAATACGAAACACTACGCGATACATTCGATAATTTCGCTATGCAGCATATTCGCGATCAGGATGATATCTACCCTGTCTTCCGCGAACTCTTCCGTAAACAAACCGTAGGCCATTAGCCATACCCAGCCAGTTACCTGTTAATGATTAATCGTTAGCTGGCTGATTTTCCCTTCCAGAGTGGAAATCACGACCTCATCGTGACATTGTCACAAAGATAACGCTTTCTTTCCGCCAGTGCGCGCATTACCCTGTCGACCCCATAAAACGTAGACGTCTGTTTTTGTTATGCAACGATTTGTTCTGATTTTACTGGCTCTGGTTCTACTCGGCCCGCTGGGCATTGACATCTATTTACCGCTTATTCCCGCCATCGCCGTGGCATTGAACAGCCCGGAATCGCTGATTCAATCCACCGTCGCCCTGTTTATTTTGGTCATGGGATTAGGCCAACTGCTAGCTGGGCCGCTGGTCGATAAGTACGGTCGCCGCCCTATGGCGCTGGTCGGCGTAGTTATCTATATCATCGGTGCCATCATGGCCGCGCTGGCGACCAACGCCACGCTATTCGTCCTCTCACGTCTTTTTCAGGGGCTGGCCGTCTGCTGTACCGCCGTCGCCATTTTCAGCAGCGTCCGTGACAAGTTAAACGGCGATGACGCCGCCAGAACCTATGGCTTTCTCAACGGCACGCTGAATATTGTGCCAGCGCTGGCGCCGCTCTTCGGCGGGCTGCTGGCTGAAGCCTTTGGCTGGCGTGCGCCTTTCTGGTTCCTCGCGGGCTACAGTGTCCTGGTACTGGCACTCGTCATTCGCTTCCTGCCCGAAACGCGCCCAGATTCAACATTGCCCGTACACGGCTTGCCGCTGCGCCAATATGTACGCCTGTTATCCGATCGCCATTTTCTGGGATTTGCATCCGTCAACGCGGGCGCGATGGGGATGGCGTTAACCTATGTCACCTTTTCCCCCGTGGTGTTGATGAATCAGGTGCAACTCACACCGCTTGAGTTTTCCATTGCCTTCGGGGCAAACGGCTTTTGGATCATGCTGGTCAGCTTTTTTGCGAATCGCATTATCCGCAAAGTCGGCCGACCACGCTGTCTGGCTATCGGTAGCCTGCTGATGGGCGCGGGTTTCCTTTCGCTGCTTGGTGGTGTTGTGCTCTTGCCTGATACGCTACAAGATACCTGGCCGACCTACATGCTGCCCGTCGCGCTGGCCTGTGCCGGTCTGGCATTTTTGATCGGGCCGTCCACCAGCTATGCGCTGGAACCTTATTCCAATGAGGCGGGGATTGCGTCGGCGATGGTAGGTTTTGTACAAATGGCGGGGGGAGCAGCACTGGGGTTGATCGCGATGGCGCTCCCTCTGCCGTCAAAAATATCACTGGCGCTGGTGATGCTCTGTGCCGCTCTGTTAGCGGTACGCGCCCGCCTGCTCACGCGGCACCACAAGGGCAGCATTACGTCACTGCCCCGTACGTAGTTCAAAACTAAAGTAGTTCAAACCTAACGAGCATACCTTTCCACGGACAAATCATCGGCTTCAATCTCTGGTGATTTGTCCGACAGAATATCCGCCAGCAACTTCCCTGAGCCACAGGCCATCGTCCAGCCTAACGTGCCATGCCCAGTATTCAGATACAGATTTTTCAGCGGTGAACGCCCTACCAGCGGCGTGCCGTCTGGCGTCATCGGCCGCAACCCCGTCCAGAATGTCGCTTGTTCAATCGGGCCACAATGGGGATACAGATCGCGTACTACCATCTCCAGCGTCTCACGCCGTTTAGGATTCAGATCGGTGTTGAAGCCCACGACCTCTGCCATTCCTCCAACGCGGATGCGGCGTTCAAAACGCGTGATTGCCACTTTGTAGGTTTCATCCAGCACGGTAGAAACCGGCGCAGAGGCATCATCCGCCAGCGGGATCGTCAGTGAATAGCCTTTCAGCGGATAAACCGGAATATCGAACCACTGGCGCAGTAGCCCCGTGGAATAGGAACCGCAGGCCATCACATAGGCGTCCGCCACGATCATTTCATCGTCGCACTGTACGCCCGTTACGTGTTGCCCTTCCACCCGCAGTTGGCGAACGTGGCACCCCAGCTTAAAGGTGACGCCCGCATCGGCAGCCATCGCCGCCAGTTGACGGGTGAACAGCTGACAGTCCCCTGTCTCATCATGCGGTAAGCGCAGCCCGCCGGTTAGTTTCTCCGCCACATTTGCCAGCGCAGGTTCAACAGAGGCCAGCTCATGACGAGACAGTAGCTGATACGGGACGCCAGCCTCTTTCAGCACGGCGATATCCCGTGTCGCATTGTCATATTGCTGTTCGGTACGGAACAGTTGCAGCGTCCCGCCCTGCCGACCTTCGTACTCAATACCAGTATCTCGCCGCAGTTGTTGCAAACAATCACGGCTGTACTCCGCCAGACGCACCATCCGCGCTTTATTGACTTTATAATGGCGTGAATCACAGTTAAGTAACATTTGCCACATCCAGCACAACTGCGCGGCCGTGAAATCGGGCCGGATAGCTAGCGGCGCATGGCGCTGAAACATCCATTTTATCGCTTTCAGCGGTATTCCCGGCGCCGCCCAGGGCGCGGCATAGCCGGGGGAAATCTGCCCGGCATTCCCGGCGCTGGTTTCCAACGCGGGCTCCGGTTGCCTGTCGATAACGGTAACATCATGCCCTGTCTGCGCAAGATACCAGGCGGTACTCACGCCAACTACGCCACTTCCCAGAATCACAACCCGCATGCTACCGCTCTCCCTTTCTTTCCGTTATCGACCATTTTCCTCTGCCCATTTTATTTAAGTTATCTGTGCGTTGTGTTTACTACAACTCGAATTATTTAAGGACTAATTCGCTAGCAAAACACGAATTAACTGGGGTAAAACACTGGCTAAAAGATAAAATACAGAACCACTCTACCACCTAGTTAAAAATTGTCATCCGCCACAGTGATAGCATTTCACTATTGCTGATATTCGCCAAATTGTTACGCCAAGCCACCGTTTTCTCATCACTTTTATCAGATTGAGCTACGATTAATTATACCTGTGCGATTGCGCGCAGGTTGGTCACGTAGGGGGCGCGCTGATGGCTATATCAACGGATAATCAGGTAAAAAAAACACTTCGCCTGAGTGATGGACCGGACTGGACGTTTGAATTGTTGCAGGTTTACCTTGATGAAATTGATCGGGTAGCCAAGCTGTATCGTCTGGCAACCTATCCTCATCAGATCGAAGTCATCACCTCAGAACAAATGATGGACGCTTATTCCAGTATAGGCATGCCGATCAACTATGCCCACTGGTCGTTCGGGAAGAAATTTATCGAAACCGAACAACGCTACAAACACGGGCAGCAAGGGCTGGCATACGAAATTGTCATCAATTCCGATCCCTGTATCGCGTATTTGATGGAAGAGAACACGCTGCCGATGCAGGCGCTGGTCATGGCACATGCCTGCTACGGGCACAACTCATTCTTCAAAGGTAATTACCTATTCCGCAGTTGGACCGACGCCAGCTCGATTGTCGACTACCTGCTGTTTGCTCGGCAATATATCGCGCAATGCGAAGAACGTTATGGCGTGGATGAAGTCGAACGCCTCTTAGATTCCTGCCATGCGCTCATGAATTACGGCGTTGACCGCTATAAACGTCCGCAGAAGATTTCGCTCGAAGAGGAAAAGTCACGCCAGAAAAGCCGCGAAGCCTACCTGCAAAGCCAGGTTAACGATCTCTGGAAGACATTACCACGGCGTGAACAAGGTGCCGCACCGGAGCAAGCCCGACGCTTTCCACAAGAGCCGCAGGAAAATCTGCTCTATTTTATGGAGAAAAACGCGCCACTGTTGGAGCCTTGGCAGCGTGAGGTTCTGCGTATCGTGCGGAAAGTCAGCCAATACTTCTATCCGCAGAAGCAGACTCAGGTGATGAATGAAGGCTGGGCGACGTTCTGGCACTACACCATTCTGAACCATCTCTATGATGAAGGCCGGGTCACCGAACGCTTCATGATGGAGTTCCTGCACAGCCATACCAACGTGATCTATCAGCCTCCGTATAACAGCCCGTATTACAGCGGCATCAACCCCTATGCGCTGGGCTTCGCGATGTTTCAGGACATCAAGCGTATTTGTCAGTCACCGACCGATGAAGACCGCTACTGGTTCCCCGATATCGCGGGCAAAGATTGGCTCGATACGCTGCATTTTGCGATGCAAAACTTCAAAGACGAGAGCTTCATCAGCCAGTTCTTGTCGCCTAAATTGATGCGTGATTTCCGGCTGTTTACGGTTCTGGACGACGATCGCAATAATTATCTGGAAATTGCCGCGATTCACGACGAAGAAGGCTATCGTTTGATCCGGCAGGAACTCTCAGCCCAGTACAACCTGAGCCATTTGGAACCGAACATCCAGGTCTGGAACGTGGATCTACGCGGTAATCGAGCGCTGACGCTACGCTATGTCCCGCATAACCGCGCCCCGTTGGATAAAAGCAGTCAGGAAGTATTGAAGCACGTCCATCGCCTGTGGGGCTTCGACGTCTATCTGGAACAGGCTAACACTGATGGCAGCGTTGAGCTGCTTGAACGCTGCCCGCCGCGTAACGGAACGGCATCAACATAGCGGAACGTGGCTACACAGCCATAAGACAAAGGGGATTCTGGTTGTTACCTGAATCCCCTTTTCACCCATTCACCTTTTAACAATTCACCTTTTAACAACCCAGCGAAACTGGTAAGCGCCTTAGCGGCGTATTTCTGCAATATCCCGCGGGATGGTGCTCTGCATACTGTGCCAAATCGCTCCGCTTTCTTTACCGTAATGTCTGACGACATCCATGACCTGATCGTATAACTCTTCGCTGCGCAACGCTTCCAACCGACCGTAAAAATTCACCGCCAGCTTGCGTGCTTCCGGATTGGAAAAATAGTAGCGCCCGACGCGAATATATAACCCCTTCAAGCCGTTTAGGATCAGGCCATAGATTGGATTGCCGGAAGCAAAAGCCAGACCACGAAACACGTTGTAGTCTAGTTGCGCAAAAGCTTCTGCGCTATCATCTACCGCATTGGCCTGAGTCAACACATCACGCACCTTCTCCGGATTATGCCGTAACGCCGTCCGAATAAAGATGGCGGCGATATTGGTTCGCACGGCCAGCAGGTTATCGATCAGTTGCGGGACGCTATCGTGATCGAGTCGAGCCAGTGTTTCCAGAATATTGAGCCCAGACGTTTCCCAAAAATTGTTAATCTTTGTTGGCTTCCCGTGCTGTATTGTCAGCCAGCCATCGCGAGCCAGGCGCTGAAGCACTTCACGCAGAGTAGTACGGGTCACGCCGATCAGTTCGGAAAGCTCTCTTTCCGCGGGCAAAATAGAGCCTGGAGGAAAGCGGTTATTCCATATACTTTCGATAATGTATTCTTCCGCGAATCCAGCCGGACTTTGCGCCTTTATAACCATGTCTTTATAACCATGTGTTTGATAATCCGTAGCGGTGATTGCCGAAAAAGCTGAATCATAATACCAGACGAAAGAATCATGATATAGCGCCGCACTCAGGCGCCAAACAATTTCAATGAAAAATTGTGACTGCAAACCGTTCCATCACGGCGTATAACGGTAGACTTCTGACTGTTTGTAAAGTTTTTACGGTATGATGTAAAACCTCACATTATTCTAACAAGCAAGGATTTCTTTCCCATTATGAATGGTATATCCATGCGCCGTGCGCTATTGAAAAATTTTCTGGGACAATCCCCAGACTGGTACAAACTGACTATTTTTTGCTTCTTGCTGATTAATCCACTGCTGTTTTATTTTGTCAGCCCGTTTTGGGCCGGTTGGTTATTGGTCGTGGAATTTATTTTTACGCTCGGCATGGCGCTGAAATGTTACCCGCTACAGCCCGGCGGCCTGCTGGCGCTTCAGGCGATATTGATCGGAATGACCAGCCCACAGCAGGTGTGGCATGAAGTCACAGGGAATATTGAAGTCCTGATGCTACTGGTGTTTATGGTGGCAGGCATCTATTTCATGAAGCAACTGCTGCTCTTTGTTTTTACCAAACTGCTGTTGCGCATCCATTCCAAGACTCTGCTGTCACTTGCGTTTTGTGTTGCCGCCGCCTTCCTTTCCGCCTTCCTTGATGCATTGACTGTGATTGCCGTTGTGATCAGCGTCGCCATCGGGTTTTATGGCATTTACCACCGTTTCGCGTCCCAACAGGGCGCAGACGAGGCCGATATCAGCGACGACAGCGCATTGGGCAGCGAGGAACATCATCGTACGCTGGAGCAATTCCGAGCATTCCTGCGCAGCCTGCTCATGCATGCTGGTGTCGGTACGGCGCTGGGCGGCGTAATGACGATGGTTGGCGAGCCTCAGAACCTGATTATCGCAAAAAGTGCAAGCTGGGATTTCGTCAGCTTCTTCCTGCGTATGTCACCTGTCACCATTCCGGTATTTATTTGCGGCGTCCTTACCTGTGTGCTGGTCGAACGTTTTAAACTCTTCGGCTACGGCGTAAGCCTGCCAGACAACGTGCGCCGCGTGCTTGAAGAGTACGATCGTAATCTGACGGAAAAGCGTACCCCCCAGGATAAAGTACGTTTACTTATTCAAGCGCTGATTGGCGTCTGGCTGATTGTCGCGCTGGCGTTTCATCTGGCGGAGGTCGGGTTGATTGGCCTTTCCGTGATTATTATGGCCACGACGTTCTGCGGCGTGACTGAAGAACACACCATTGGTAAAGCGTTTCAGGACGCACTACCGTTTACCGCACTGCTGACGGTGTTCTTTGCCATCGTTGCGGTGATTATCGATCAGCACCTGTTTTCGCCTATCATTCATTATGTGCTGCAAGCCTCAGACAGTGCCCAGCTCACGCTGTTCTATCTGTTCAACGGCCTACTGTCATCAATATCGGATAATGTCTTCGTTGGTTCGGTTTATATTACCGAAGCACGTAACGCGTTAACGAACGGAAGTATTTCTCCCCTACAGTTTGAACTGCTTGCCGTAGCGATCAATACCGGCACCAACCTGCCTTCCGTCGCCACGCCAAATGGACAAGCAGCGTTTCTGTTTCTGCTGACATCTGCGCTGGCTCCGCTTATTCGTTTATCTTACGGGCGCATGGTCATCATGGCGCTGCCTTATACCATTGTGATGACGCTGGTCGGGTTACTTTGCGTGGAATTTACTCTCGTGCCGTTTACCGATTTTTTGATGAATAACCATTGGATTTCTTTACCAGACTTGACCTTACCAAGCAGTCACTCGTAATCTCAATCGTGTATAGTAATCACGGCAGCGACCATTTCAGTCTTGATGACGTAATCAATACGATGTTCGCCGCCGTAAAATCACAGAAAAGCACTAAATAAACATATCGTTACGTTTTGCACAGTGAAATGATGGCAGTGAAGCCAGAACGGTTTACACTGCTGCTTTAATCATGTTTAGCATGGAATATTTTTATGTTGCGATTTCTTAATCGTTGCTCACGCGGGCGTGGTGCGTGGCTGCTGCTGGCGTTGACTGCTTTAGCGTTGGAATTGACCGCGCTCTATTTTCAGCACGTTATGCTATTAAAACCGTGCGTACTGTGTATCTATCAGCGCTGTGCGCTATGGGGCGTGTTCGCCGCGGGTATTGTTGGTGCCATCGCGCCATCAACAGCGTTGCGTTATCCGGCCATTGCGTTATGGATATACAGTTCCTTCGAAGGGGTTCGACTGGCTTGGAAACACACGGATATCTTGTTGAATCCGTCGCCGTTTACCACCTGTGATTTCTTTGTCAGCTTCCCGTCATGGTTGCCTTTAGACAAATGGCTACCGGCCATTTTCAATGCGACAGGGGATTGTTCAGTGCGTCAGTGGGAATTTCTCTCTTTGGAAATGCCGCAGTGGCTACTTGGCATCTTTGTCGCTTATCTGGTGATTGCCGTGTTGGTATTGATCGCTCAGCCTTTCCGCCCCAAACGCCGCGACCTCTTCAGCCGTTAATCATAACGAAAAGCCCGACATTGTTGTCGGGCTCTTGGTAACCGTTTTGATAATTCACAGGCTTGCAATAGCGTTCACAGTTGTGGCTTATAAAGATTGCGATAATGACCTAGCCGTTCGTTAAAGAAAGGCCTTTTTTCGTGGGAAATTCTTCGCGAGATTTCATCTGCGTCGATCTTTTTTTCCTGACTTTCCATGAAAGCTATTGTAGACGCAGCGAAGTCAGTGTACTGCTTACTATATTCAAGAATGATTTTCTCAAGATTAATCACTTGCTTTCTCCCCTTACACTATGTTGCTTTAAAATTATACAACACGTCACAATTTATACAGAAAACGGCAGCATAATTTTCACAAAGAAGAAGAGAAATGTGAAATGACACACAAAAGTAGATAAGCATTCCGATTCAAACAGTACCCATCAGGCCTCCGCCCACACCAAACAACTATTACCGCGCCCACTCAGGTTTATTTAAGATGTGATCTTGCCAGTCCACTACCTCACTCTCACGTACAGCAATATGGCGCACGGAGATACGCTCTCGGTGCATGGCTGTCTTGGTACCGCAGACCAGAGGATGCCACTGCGGTAAATCTTCACGTTCATGAATCAGGCGATATGCACAGGTCGTCGGCAGCCAGTTAAACGTCAGCAGGTTTTCGCGCGTTAGCTTGATGCAGTCCGGTTCGTACTCAAAGCGTTTCTCATAGTTACGACATTGGCAGCTTTTAATATTCAATTGATTACAGGCGACGTTGGTAAAATAGATTTCCTCCGTATCCTCATCAATCAGTTTATGCAAACAGCACTGACCGCAGCCATCGCACAGCGATTCCCATTCATCGTCAGACATCTCAGACAACGTTTTTTGCTGCCAAAAAGGGCGTTCAGTCATGTTTTTTCCAGTTAACTTATGTTGCATTGTGAATGTTGTAGATAAAAAATACGTAATTCTAACAGGCGCGGCGGGGAAGTTTTGCTGCCCGTCGTTCAACACGGGCAGCCGGGGCATTAGATAATACGTGTGCTCAACGTCCGGTCATTCACCGTAATCGTCAGCATATCGCCAGACAGGATCGGACCGACCCCTTTTGGGGTACCCGTCAAAATAATGTCGCCCGCGCGCAGCGTAAAGAAACGGCTCATGTAAGCAATCAGTGGCAGAATCGGCGTAATCATATCACGCGTGTTGCCCTGCTGGCGCACTTCATCATTCACTTTTACACCCAACTCGGTTTGCTGTGGATCGCCAAACTCAGCAACCGGAATAAAACCGGAGATCGGGCAAGAACCGTCAAACGCCTTGGCTTTTTCCCACGGCTGACCCGCTTTTTTGAATTCGGACTGCAAGTCACGCAGCGTCAGATCCAGCGCCACACCATAACCCGCAATCGCTCGGGCGACGCGCTCTTCATTCGCCTGCTTTAATGGCGTACCGATCAACACCGCCAGTTCAACTT
Source organism: Pectobacterium sp. CFBP8739 (assembly GCF_013449375.1). GTDB lineage: Bacteria > Pseudomonadota > Gammaproteobacteria > Enterobacterales > Enterobacteriaceae > Pectobacterium. The sequence goes on from NZ_JACDRR010000005.1 coordinate 368,122, forward strand.
CGTGGTGAACCGAGCCCAAATTTTTAGGAATAGCTACGGGCTGGCGTAAATCACACAGTGCGGTTTCAGGTTTAATGAATAACACGGGCTCAGCCGGAGTCGCACTGCCCATTTCTTTGATGTGTTCTGAATAGTTGCTTCCGACGCAAACGACTTTATTTACTGGGAAATCAAGCAGCGCGCCCTGCCAGTCTCTGTGTTGATACATGGGTATTCTCCTGCCCTATCTGTTGGATGATCGCTGTCTTCGTGGTGCAAAACCATCGTTATATCATCGCAACGGGGCTTACCCCAACAGATTTCAGGAGAGCAAGGCGGGCGAGCACGTAGTCTGGAGAAGACGTCATAATTCATCCCAAAAGGAAACAATTAAATGATGACGGAGTAAAACGTGGAAGATGAATATTTATCGCGCGGAATATCATGTAAATGGTCGAGATATTCCACGCCAAATTATGCTTGCGGTGTTATCTGAAAGTACGCGCTGGTATTATTTTTTTACACTTACACCGGCGTGTTTAATAAGCTTTCGACCGGCGGTGGAACTTGCAGATAAAACCCCTGTTCTTGTAGCGCAAGTTTCACTTTTTCTATATCGGCATTCGCCAATTTTTTATGACCATCCAACGGTAAGACCATGGCTAACTGCGGTTTGCCAAAACTTTTCATTAATGCTTCCGGCACGCGTGAGAAATCGTCTTTTTTTTCAACATAAAGATAGGTTTGATCGCGTTTGGCACTTCGATAGATCACACAAAACATTTTTTTTACTCTATTTGATGGGAATGCCATCTTGCCTGTATATAATTGTGACTATAACATGCTTACAGCGCTCTGGAATATCATGCCTTAAATGTTACTCTAGGGATTAAAAGATGCTGAAACTGAGTCAGGATAGATGTCACAAACGCCAATAGAGTTAAAAGGCAGCAGCTTTACCTTATCGGTTGTTCATTTGCATGATTCCCAACCCGAGGTAATTTACCAGGCACTACAGGAAAAAATAGAGCAAGCGCCTGCTTTCCTGAAAAATGCCCCCGTTGTCATTAACGTGGCCGCATTAACTGCGGAAACTGACTGGATAAAATTACAGCAGGCCATTTCGTCAACCGGCCTGCATGTCGTTGGCGTCAGTGGATGCACCGACGATGCATTAAAGAAAACCATTGCGCAGGCGGGGCTTCCCCTTTTGAGCGAAGGGAAAGCACAACGCCGAGTCGTCGAACCCGTCGCCGCTGTTCCTACTGCGGTGAAAACGAAAATCATCAACACCCCCGTTCGCTCCGGCCAACAGATTTATGCTCGGAACTGTGACTTGATTGTCATAAGCAGCGTCAGCGCGGGTGCTGAGGTGATTGCCGATGGCAATATTCATATTTACGGCATGATGCGCGGCCGAGCCCTCGCAGGCGTTTCTGGCGATGTTCAGAGCCAGATATTCTGTACGCATCTGGCCGCAGAACTGGTCTCTATCGCTGGCCGTTACTGGCTGAGCGACCAGATTCCTGAACCGTATTTTGGGCAGCCAGCGCGGATCAACCTGAACCAGCTGGACAATGTTTTAACGATAAAACCTCTAGACTAGAATCTCCCAAGGAAACATTTATGGCACGCATCATTGTTGTTACATCGGGTAAAGGGGGCGTTGGCAAGACCACATCAAGCGCGGCCATTGCTACCGGTTTAGCCCAGAAAGGAAAAAAGACCGTTGTCATCGATTTTGACATCGGCCTGCGTAACCTCGACCTGATCATGGGATGTGAACGTCGCGTAGTGTATGACTTCGTGAACGTTATTCAGGGTGATGCCACGTTGAATCAGGCGCTGATCAAAGATAAGAGAACGGACAATCTCTATATTCTGCCAGCATCGCAAACGCGTGATAAAGATGCATTAACGCATGAAGGCGTAGAGAAAGTGCTCAACGATTTGGGCGATATGGAGTTCGATTTTATCGTATGTGATTCGCCTGCCGGAATTGAAACCGGTGCGTTGATGGCGCTCTATTTTGCCGATGAAGCGATTATCACCACCAACCCGGAAGTCTCTTCCGTGCGCGACTCAGACCGCATTCTGGGCATTCTGTCCTCGAAGTCACGCCGCGCTGAACGTTCTGAAGACCCGATCAAAGAGCATCTGCTGCTGACGCGCTACAACCCAGGCCGTGTGAGCCGTGGCGACATGCTGAGCATGGAAGACGTGCTTGAAATTCTGCGGATTCCGCTGGTTGGCGTGATCCCAGAAGACCAATCTGTACTCCGCGCCTCTAACCAGGGCGAACCGGTCATTCTGGATACCGAAGCCGATGCTGGCAAAGCCTACGCGGACACCGTTGAACGTCTGCTTGGCGAAGAACGTCCTTTCCGTTTTGTTGAAGAAGAGAAGAAGGGTTTCCTTAAACGACTTTTTGGGGGATAAATTATGGCTTTACTGGACTTCTTTCTGTCCCGCAAAAAAACGACAGCCAATATTGCCAAGGAACGGCTGCAAATTATTGTCGCGGAGCGACGCCGGGGAGATAGTGAGCCCCATTATCTGCCGCAGTTAAAGCGGGATATTCTTGAGGTTATCTGTAAATATGTACAGATTGATCCTGAGATGGTGACGGTTCAACTTGAGCAAAAAGGAGATGATATTTCCGTGCTTGAGTTGAACGTGACATTACCGGAAGCGGAAGAAACGCCTAAATGATTTTTCTGCTGTGATATCCCCTGCTTTTACGCAGGGGATAACTATTTCCCTTCATACTACTCCCGTCATACTATTCCGCCATACTTCAAATTACGACGTTTGATTCCACAACGACCTGTGTATTTAGCCAGTATTTTTATTTCTTATTCTGTTTTTTTCGCCGCATTTTCATCACCCTATTTGCTGCTTTTTCCATAATGCCATCATCACAGCAAATAAGGCGTATTGATAAAGCGTGCTTACCGATGATTAATAGCTTTGCAAAATGTCACGCAGCGCATCGCCATATAACTGGCCGCGCCAGCCAGATAACATTTCCGGCATTCCTGCATCTTGCCCACTTAATTTCCAGTGCCAGTTGAGCAGACGGTTAATTTGACGACGTGACGCCAATAACTCGGCCGATAATCCACTCTGTTCGCTCATGCTTTGTATCAGCGCTTTGATCTCTTTAAACGCTTTTTTATAGCCGGGATAGTCGATCAAATTAATGATCGGTGGCGGACAATCTACATCCGCGATACCGTCCGTCTGCGCAACACAGTCCAGCAGCGTTTTCCCGTGATAGCGGATTTCTGGGCCACTCAGCCCCAGCGAGCTCAGTTCACCCAGTGACGTCGGCAGGCAACGTGCCACCTGTAACAGGTTCTCTTCACGGACAACAAAATTCACCGCGCTGTCGCGCTCACGCGCTTTACGCAAACGCCACTCAGCCAGACGCTGAAGGCAAGCCAGATGCCGGCCACGCAGTTGCCACGCATTACCAAATTCGCGATAGGCCAACGCTGGCGCCAAAATATCCTGTTTACGCTGACAAAGTAGGAGACATTCGCCCAGCGCAGCGTTCATCCACCCCGCGGCTTGCGTATCCGCCACCAGCTTGGCTGCCATTGGCAACAGGTAGAACACATCGGCGGCCGCGTAATCACACTGTTTTTCACTCAGCGGACGGGCCAGCCAGTCTGTTCTCGATTCGCTTTTATCTAGCGTCACGTCCATGTAGTCAGCCACCAGCGCAGCGAAACCATAAGAAAGCGGTTTACCTAGAAATGCGGCCAGAATCTGTGTATCAATGAACGGCGTCGGCAGTGTTCCAAACGCATTGAGAAATACTTCCAGATCTTCGCTGCCTGCATGCAGGAATTTCGTGACCTGTTCGTCACGCAGTAACGCCTGAAAAGGTGCCCAGTCGGTAATCGTTAACGGGTCGATAAGTGAAAGCTGTTCACCGTCATACAATTGAATCAACCCTAATTGCGGGTAATACGTGCGGGTTCTGACGAACTCCGTGTCCAATGCCACCTGCGGAAAGCGTCGCGCCTGGGAGCAGGCCTGTTGTAACCCGATGTCGGAAGTGATCAACTGATAATTCAAAACGTCATTCTCTTGGTTGTTTTTACTTTACGGTTCTGAGTCAAATCCGTATCGCCATAAAAAAGAACGCCGGATAAACCGGCGTGAAAACATCATATCGCGTCCTGCCGCTCTCTGGCAGTCGTTTTCGTGGAAAATCGTCAGGCGGCAGCGTCTTTCTTCACTTTCTTATCGTCGCGTAATTCACGGCGCAGGATTTTCCCCACGTTAGACTTCGGCAAATCGTCGCAGAATTCGATCGCTTTCGGCACTTTATAGCCGGTAAGATTTCGGCGGCAGTGGGTAATGAGTTCCTCTTTCGTTAACGAGTTATCGCGCCTGACCACAAAAGCTTTGACCGCTTCACCGGATACCTCACTCACCACCCCAACCACCGCCGACTCGGACACTTTGGGATGGCGACTGATGACATCTTCAATTTCTGTCGGATAGACGTTAAAGCCGGAAACCAGAATCATGTCTTTCTTACGGTCGATGACCCGCAGAAATCCTTCGTCATCAGACGTGACAATGTCACCCGTTGCTAGCCAACCGTCTTTTAACACTTCATCCGTCGCGGTTGGCTGTTGCCAGTACCCTAACATCACCTGCGGTCCGCGCACCCACAGTTCACCGGACTCACCCGGCCCAGCGTCGTTGCCGTCATCGTCAATGATTTTGACGTCCGTTGATGATACCGGTAGCCCAATACTGCCGCTGTAATGCTTGAGATCGTAGGGGTTTACGGCCACCAAAGGTGAACTTTCCGTTAGTCCATATCCCTCAAGCAGATATTTACCCGTTAGTTTTTCCCAACGTTCTGCCACCGCTTGCTGCACCGATGCGCCACCACCGACCGCTAAACGCAGCGTTGAGAAATCCAGCTCGTGGAACTCTTTGTTGTTAAGCAGTGCGTTAAATAACGTATTGACGCCAGTGATAGCCGTAAACGGGTATTGTTTCAGTTCCTTCACAACCGCTGGGATATCGCGGGGGTTAGTGATCAACAGATTCTTCCCGCCCAATTCAAGGAACAAAAGACCGTTCACCGTGAGCGCGAAAATATGATAGAGCGGCAACGCCGTGATCACCAACTCATTGCCTTCTTGCAGAATAGCGCCGTATGCTCCTTTACACTGTTCGAGATTCGCCAACATATTGCGGTGCGTGAGCATGGCACCTTTAGCGACGCCCGTGGTGCCGCCGGTATATTGCAGAAATGCTAAATCGGTATTGATAATATCGGGCCGAATATACTGCTGACGCCGTCCTTCCTGCAAAACACGACGGAATGATATCGCATCCGGTAAATGGTATTTAGGCACCAGCCGTTTAATGTATTTCACCACGAAGTTGACCAGCGTCCCTTTTGCTGTGGAGAGCTGATCGCCCATACGGGTCAGGATTACGTGCTTCACCGCCGTGTTGTGGACGATTTTTTCCAGCGTATGCGCAAAGTTAGACACGATGACTATCGTGCTGGCCCCGCTGTCTTTTAGCTGATGTTCCAGCTCACGCGGTGTATACAGCGGGTTAACGTTAACCACCACCAGACCCGCGCGCAACACGCCAAACAGCGCAACGGGATATTGCAGCAGGTTGGGCATCATCAACGCCACCCGATCGCCCTTTTGCAATTTAAGCTGGTTTTGCAGATAGGCCGCAAATGCCCGACTCCGCTCTTCCAGCTTACGAAACGTCATCACTTCCCCCATGTTGACGAAGGCCGGTCGGTCGGCATAGCGCCTCACACTATTTTCAAACATGTCAATCAACGACGAATAGCGATCCGGATCGATTTCCGCCGGCACATCCGCCGGATAGCGTGATAACCAAATTTTTTCCAAGACGTCACTCCCGAGATATTTTTTTAGTGGCATCGTCGTCGCCCTCAGAGGCTTATTGTTATTAACATTATTTTAACTCAGCCTACCAGTTAGCTAACAAACAATGTTAAGGTTGCGAGAGCGATCACTAATTTATTCTTTATTCAAAAAAAATCAGGCAACCTGCGTCGCCTGATCTCTTCACGTCGAACGAAATAATTTTATTCTGTCACGACATTCTCAACCCGTGCCGGCCCCGACCACCCACCGTCAAATCCCCATCCGGGGCCCCAACCATAGCCGTAACCTGCACGCCATCCCCACGGGCCATAACCGTAGCCGCCAGGTGGCATCATCAGGCGTTGCACGACATTCCAGCGTTTGTAGCCTTGTGCGTCGATCACGACGTAACGATAAGGCTTATCGCCGATAGCGCCCTGTTCGGTGCCGACAATCGGCCCAACAACGGTCACCAGTTGATCTTTAAAATCGACGGGTTCCAGAAAGCGGTTCACATAGGCAATAAAACGCCCTTCTGATGGCGTATCCAGCAACGGTTTCGCCCCACTATCCAGCGGCATGCTGGCAATCTCCAGGCGCGTTCTATTCACCTCATTGTGGATGCTAACTACCCGCCCGCCAAAACGTGATTCCTGACCGACATAAATCTGTGGCGCATTCATGACACGCACCAGATCGTCCTGCGGTGTGGGCGAGGTGCCTTTAATCGCATCCGGTATCGTGACACAGCCCGAAAGCAGCAGCGCTGCCGCCGCTATCAGACAGAGTCGTGCTTTTTTCTGATGCAGATGCAGATTTTTCATTCGCACACTTTTTATCTGTACATGCTTCATGGGTACAAACATGGCACAACCCCCTCTTCGGATATCTGATAGTTAGACTGCTCAGCATCGAATAAGTTGCTGTTTATAGAAGTTATACGCCGCACCAAATAGGTATTCTGTTTATTCGCGACCGGGGAGTTTTTTCCAGGTCACTTCATTGCGCAGATAGCGTGGTTGCGCATTCTCGACACTGACCGCCTTTCCTGCCTGCCATAGCTGGTAGGCCAGCGGTAACATGTCCTGTGCCTGCGGTAGCAGCACATTGCCCTTCGCTAACACCAGAGAAGAATGGCTGACCAGTTCAGGATAGGTTTCCCATCCGGTTCCGACCGTGGTCCATTCACCTGACAGCGCAGCGGTTAAGGCCTGCACCTGTTCAGGTTTCAATACGGCTTCCTCGGATTCGCCTTGCCAGCTACCGTCAGCATCGCGCTGATAGCAGCCCCAGTACACTTCACCCATTCGCGCATCAATGGCTGCCAGCACTTGCGTCGCCTGCGTCAGGCGGAAAGCGCCCTGCGCCATCGTCGCCAGTGACGATACGCCGAGCATCGGTAAATCCGCGCCCAACGCCAGCCCTTGTGCAATGCCGATACCAATCCGCACGCCGGTAAAGCTTCCCGGCCCTTGGCCAAAAGCCAGCGCATCGAGATCGTTAAGCGTCAAGCCGCTGTCGGCCAGCACCTGCTGAACCATCGGCAGAATACGTTGTGTGTGCTCACGGGGACAAATTTCGAACAGAGAATGAATTTCGCCTTCATTCCAGAGTGCAACGGAACAAGCTTCCGTTGCGGTATCAAGCGCTAGAATTCGCGTAGACATGCCAACCTCAGGCAGGATAAATAAATCTTAACAACCCGTATCATAGCATAAGCCCCTGCCGTGCCGCAGCCCTTCCCGCCATCGGTGAAATCATGCAGCAATCGCCAGTTGGGAATTATGTATTACGCGTCAGGAAAGTAATCGCCTGCCCAATATCGCGGGTCCGCGGCGTCGGCGGCAGGCTGTTAAGGAACACGGCACCATACGGACGCATCACCAGTCGATTATCGCAAATCACAATCACACCGCGATCCTCAACGTCACGGATGAGGCGACCCACGCCTTGCTTCAGGGTAATGACCGCATCGGGAACCTGCACATCGTCAAAAGGCTCGCCGCCGCGCAGCCGGCAGTCTTCGATACGCGCCTTCAACAGCGGGTCGTCCGGCGAGGTAAACGGCAGTTTATCAATAATGACGCAGGAGAGCGTATCGCCACGCACATCCACGCCTTCCCAGAAGCTGCTGGTCGCCACCAGTAACGCATTGCCCGCCGACACAAACTGTGACAGTAACTGCGCCTTCCCGGTCTCCCCCTGTAGCAGCACCGGTAGCGTCAGCATGGCGCGAAACTCAGCGGCCAAATCGCGCATCATCTGATGCGAGGTACACAGCATAAAGCAGCGTCCCTGATTCGCTTCAATCAACGGTTGCAGCATCGTCGCCAGCCTTTTCGCCGCACCGGGACGATTGGTTTCCGGCAAATGACGGGGAACGCAGAGCAGCGCCTGATTGGCATAATCAAATGGGCTAGGCAAAAGGAGCGTGTTCGCGTTATCCAACCCCAGCCTATCGGTGAAATGGACGAGTTGATCGTTAACCGATAGGGTGGCGGAGGTAAATATCCAGGCGGCAGGCTTGTCCTTCATCAATTCGCGAAAACGATCGGCGACAGACAGCGGCGTCAGTGCCAACACGAAATGGCGCGAATTGCATTCATACCAGTAGCTATAACCCGGCTGTTGTACTTCTTTCAGTCGCTTCAGGCGGTTGCGATAGAGCGTGGCGCGTTCAAAAGCGGCATCCAGCAGCGCAGAGCGCCCCAGCGACAGTTTCGCGACGTCGTAACACAGCTCCAACGCATCATCCAGCAACACCAGCGCACGCTGAAGCGACGGCTGTTCGAGCACATCGCGCAGATTACCGCGAAACCCCGGATCGCCCAGCGCCAGCCGAAAATCCTGCGTACTTTGCGTCAGGCGATCGGCACTTTTTTGCAACTGAGCGGCATCGCGTACTTCGGTGCGGTAAGCAATGATGATGTCTTTTGCCAGATCCAGCAGTTGACGACTGGAAAGCTGCTGGCCGAAATATTGACTGGCAATGTCAGGAATCTGGTGGGCTTCATCGAAAATCACGACGTCACTTTCAGGGATCAGCTCGGCAAAACCGGTCTCTTTGACCACCATATCCGCGAGATAAAGGTGGTGGTTAACCACCACGATATCGGCATCCATCGCCTTGCGTCGCGCTTTCACCACGAAGCACTCTTTATAGTGCGGGCAGTCGCTGCCCAGACAGTTATCGTTGGTGCTGGTCACTAACGGCCAGATCGCGCTGTCTTCCGCGACGCCGGAACAGGTCGTAACATCGCCTTCCGCCGTTTCCGATGACCAGCCGCGCAGCCTGACCAGTTCGCTTAGCGTTTCAGCGGGTAAATCACCGCCACCCAGCGATTGCTGGTCGAGCCGTTCCAGACAGAGATAGTTCGAGCGGCCTTTCAGCAGTGCGAGTTTGCCTTTGTACTTCAGCGCCTGCGCAATCGTCGGTAAGTCGCGGCTATAGAGCTGATCCTGTAGCGCTTTCGAACCTGTCGAGATGATGACTTTTTTATCGGCACGCAAGGCGGGCGCAAGGTAGGCATAGGTTTTACCCGTTCCGGTTCCCGCTTCCACCACCAGCGCCGTTTTATCGTCGATGGCGCGCGTTACCGCCTGCGCCATCTGCCGCTGTGGCTCACGCGGTTTGAAGCCCGTGATCGCTTTCGCCAGCGCGCCGTCATTCGCAAAATCATCGATTACCCGATCGTTCGTCACGCCTGCTCTCTTTCTCATAGGAAAACATAGTTAGGAAAACATAGTCTGCCGTCACTAACCGTTTCAGGCCACAGCAAAAATATCGCGCTGATTATGCCAAGAGTCCTCCGACGCTACCACCTTAAATCAGGAAAGCGTGCCGCAATCTGCTGTGTTAGGCTTGGCGGCTGGTATTGATTGATGTCACTATTTTAACTATCCCCACAATGGAGAACCCCCACCTCATGGCGATCACACGTATTAATCCTGAAGCACGCTGGTCAGACGCGGTCATCCACAACAACACGCTCTATTACACCAGCGTGCCGGAGAATCTGGATGACGGCGCACAGGCGCAAATGGAGAACGCGCTGGGCGCGCTGGATGCCATCCTGCAACAGGCGGGAACGGATAAGAGCAAGCTGTTGGACGTGACGATTTTTCTTGCCGATGCGGATGATTTTGCCGCGATGAACGCTGCGTGGGATGCCTGGGTCGTGGCGGGCAGTGCGCCCGTCCGCTGCACCGTACAGGCTAAATTGATGCACCCGAAATTTAAAGTCGAAATCAAAGCGATTGCGGCAATATAAGCTATCGTCTTAGATAATCTGAAGAGGAAGAAAGGTAGTTACTGTTCTTACTGCTCTTCCTCTTCCTCACCATCGTCAAAATAGTGTTCTTCGTCGTTGTCATTAACGGTGTCATCATCTTCATCAAACATCACCGCAACGTTGTCGCCCTGATGTTTTTGGCGGATCTCCGCCGCGACCTGTGCTATCGCCTGGCCGCTGCTCATGCCCTCAGACATCAATTCCTGAATACGCTCTACCGCATCTTGCTGCTGTTTGTGCGTCAGTGCGGGCATACCTGCAATCATGGTGGTTTCCTTGTTGATAAATTCGCGCGTATCATCGCATGTCCGCTTCGGCATACACCAGCATTTCTGCTTTGTGGTACGCTGAGGTCAGTGAAATCGATACGTTATCAACATAACCACACTCTAGACACAACAATAGTAGACATAACACGAAAAACATGACTGCCGCCAATACGACCCACGTCACCAACACCAGCGATTCGGCCACCGCGACGGGTTCCGCCGTTATCCATCACGCGCTGCCTTACTACCCGACGGTGCTGCTCGATCGCTTTGCGCCCTTTTCCCAACAGCCGTGGGCGATGTTGCTGCACTCCGGGTTTGCCGATCATCCGCACAATCGTTTCGATATCATGGTCGCTGATCCGCGAGTCACGCTGTGCACGCAGGGAAGCAGGACTGAAATCACACGTGCCGGTGTAACGAATACCGTAGAGGGCGATCCCTTTACCCTGCTGCAAGAGCAGCTTGATACGTTGGCGTTACCCACAGAAGCCCACCCTGATTTTCCCTTTCAGGGTGGTGCACTGGGTTTGTTCGGCTATGATTTGGGTCGTCAGATTGAAGCGCTGCCTACTCAGGCTGAACGGGACATCGACCTGCCTGATATGGCAGTCGGTTTATACGATTGGGCACTGGTTGCCGACCACCAGCGACAGACATTAACGCTGATCGTACATCATTCCCTGCAGGCGCGGCTCGACTGGCTAGCGAATCCGCCCGTTAGCGCTCCGCAAGACGATTTCAGCCTCACCAGCAATTGGCAGCCGAACATGTCACGCGAGGCATACGGCGAAAAATTCCGCAAAATACAGGACTACCTTCTGGCGGGAGACTGTTATCAGGTTAACCTGGCACAGCGTTTTTCTGCGGCTTACCATGGCGATGAATGGCAGGCGTTTTTACAGTTATCCGCAGGAAACAAAGCGCCCTTTTCGGCCTTTCTGCGTCTAGCAGAAAATACCGTCATCAGCGTCTCACCGGAACGTTTCCTCTGGCTGGAAGATCATCGTATTCAAACGCGTCCAATTAAAGGCACCCTGCCACGTCTCGCTGACCCAGAGGCTGATAAACAGCAGGCGGAGCGGCTCGCTAATTCGGAGAAAGATCGCTCGGAAAATCTGATGATTGTCGATCTGCTGCGTAACGATATTGGCCGCGTCGCGGTGCCGGGTAGCGTCCGCGTGCCGGAGCGGTTTGTCGTCGAACCGTTTCCCGCGGTGCACCATCTGGTCAGTACGATTGAAGCACGGCTACCGGATGATTGCCCCGCCACCACGCTGCTACGTGCCTGCTTCCCCGGGGGCTCGATTACCGGTGCGCCCAAAATCCGCGCCATGCAGATCATTGAAGAGCTGGAGCCTCAGCGCCGTAATGCTTACTGCGGCAGCGTCGGCTATATCAGCCTGTGCGGCACCATGGACACCAATATCACCATCAGGACGTTATTAACCGAACGCGGCAGAATTTACTGCTGGGCGGGCGGCGGTATCGTTGCCGACAGTCAAGAACAGGCGGAATATCAGGAAACGTTTGATAAAGTCGGCCGCATTCTTCCCTTGCTGGATAGGATCCAGACAATTCAGGTACGGAATAAATGAGTGAGATCATCTTGCCGCCAACGGCTTTTGCGCTGAACGACTTTATTATGCGCTTTCAGTTACAGCTTCCGCCATCATTGCGACCAGTGCACCAACAGCGTCAGGCCGCAGTGCTGGTGCCGATTATTTGCCATCCTACACCTACGCTGTTATTGACCCGACGCTCTGCCGATCTGCGCAAGCACGCCGGACAAGTGGCGTTCCCCGGAGGAGTGGCAGACAGAGAGGATCGTTCACTCATCGAAACGGCGCTGCGTGAAGCACAGGAAGAGGTGGCTATCCCGCCAGAAAACGTTCAGGTATTGGGAGTATTACCGCCGTTAGACAGCGTGAGCGGTTTTCAGGTCACGCCCGTTGTCGGGCTCATCGCCGCCCACACCCGCTTTCATCCCAATGAAGACGAAGTCGCCGAGCTGTTTGAAATGCCGTTGGACGAGGCCTTCGCGCTAACGCGCTATTACCCACTGGATATTGAGCGTAAGCAACAGCGCCATCGGGTTTATCTTTCCTGGTATCAACAACAGTTTGTTTGGGGGCTGACGGCTGCCATCATCCACCAGATCGCCTTGCAGATTTCCGACAGACCCTAAACTTAAAGCCGCATAGCGCGACTTTGAGGTTTCTACTTCTTTTCTTTCACTAAGTATCCCCAACGTAAAAGCGGTCTTTTCGTTCAAAAAGCACTCAAGAATAGATTTTACAATAACTTACACCCCATTTGAGATAAGTTAAATTGTGCTATGCCATAAGTTTATTTCATGCGAAAAAGAAAGCCGCACAACATATTCCACACTACAATAGCGCGATTTGACGAGTTTTATTCTAATCTTTGGGTAGATATCCACTAAAACTCAGGTCATGTCTCGCCAGAACCGAAAACAGCAGATAATTCGCAGCATCACTATCTGATTGTGATAAAGGATCCGGACACAGACGATCGGAAAATAGATGTGGATACCGCCCTGAGTCTTTGAGGAGTTTCGCGTGATAAGCGTTTTCGACATGTTTAAGATCGGTATTGGCCCCTCTAGCTCTCATACGGTTGGACCGATGAAAGCCGGTAAGCAATTTGTCGATGAATTGATCAATCAGAATTTACTGACCGCCACCACGCGCATTGCCGTCGATGTGTACGGTTCACTGTCGCTAACGGGTAAAGGCCACCATACGGATATCGCCATCATTATGGGTCTGGCCGGCAACATGCCGGATACGGTTGATATTGATGCCATCCCTGGCTTTATCCGCGATGTTGAGCAACGCGAGCGCCTGCTGCTGGTCAATGGGCAGCATGAAGTCGATTTCCCACGCGAAGGCGGCATGGTTTTCCGCAGTGAAAATCTGCCATTGCACGAAAACGGCATGACCATCACCGCCTTCGCCGACAATAAAGAAATTTATAGCAAAACCTATTACTCCATCGGCGGTGGCTTTATCGTTGATGCTGAAAATTTTGGCAAAGACAGCGCCACGGATGTCGCCGTTCCTTATACATTTCATTCCGCCAAAGAGATGCTGGAGCACTGTAAACAAAGTGGCCTGTCGCTTTCCGGAATGGTGATGCGTAACGAGCTGGTACTGCACAGTCGTCAGGACATTGACGCCTACTTTGCCGATATCTGGCAGACAATGCGGGCCTGTATCGATCGCGGCATGAACACCGAAGGCGTGCTACCCGGCCCGCTGCGCGTACCACGTCGAGCCTCTGCGCTGCGCCGAATGCTGGTATCTTCCGATAAGCTGTCCAACGACCCGATGAACGTGGTGGACTGGGTTAATATGTTCGCGCTGGCGGTGAATGAAGAAAACGCCGCAGGTGGCCGCGTGGTGACCGCACCAACCAACGGCGCATGCGGTATCGTCCCTGCTGTACTCGCTTATTACGACCACTTTATCGAACCCGTTAGCCCGACCATTTATATCCGCTATTTCCTCGCGGCAGGCGCAGTTGGCATTCTGTATAAAATGAATGCGTCCATCTCCGGTGCCGAAGTAGGCTGTCAGGGTGAAGTGGGTGTGGCCTGTTCGATGGCTGCCGCTGGTTTGGCGGAACTGATGGGTGCCAGCCCGGAACAGGTTTGCGTCGCCGCCGAAATCGGCATGGAACACAATCTGGGCTTAACCTGCGATCCAGTTGCGGGTCAGGTTCAGGTTCCGTGCATCGAACGTAACGCGATTGCTTCCGTTAAGGCGATTAACGCCGCGCGCATGGCAACCCGCCGCACCAGCGAACCTCGCGTTTCGTTGGATAAGGTGATTGAAACCATGTACGAAACGGGTAAAGACATGAACGCCAAATACCGCGAAACCTCACGAGGCGGGCTGGCGATCAAAGTACAGTGTGATTAAATGCACAGTGTGATTAATTCGTTCTCATCACAACTTTAGCTCTGTTCACAAAAAAGCCCCGCCAAATTGGCGGGGCTTTTTTTGCAATGACTGAGTGAATCGTATTACGCTTCTTCAGCGTCGTCCTCATCCACAATGCGTTCTACACGCACTAGATCGATACGATATTCGGAAACCTCAACGATATGGAAGCGCAGGTGGTGCAATTCGATGGTATCGCCGACTTTCGGGAACTCATCACTGTGCGCCAGCAACAAGCCAGCCAGTGAAGCATAATCTTCCTTCGGGTCAACCAGATCGCTGCTATCCACGACCTGCTGCAAGGCATGCAGGTCTGTTCCGCCTTTCACCAGCCAGCCTTCACCGTCTGGGATGATATCCAGCGTTTCGTCTTCATCTGGGAACTCACCCGCAATCGCTTCCAGCACATCCAGCGGTGTAACCAACCCCTGCACTACGCCAAACTCGTTGGTGATGATGACCAAACTGCCTTTCGCACGACGCAGAACAGGCAACAGGTTTATCACATCCAGCGTTTCGGGTACAACGATGGGCGGATTCGCGGCAGCAAAACTTTCCACATCGGTCTGTGTTTCCAGCGCCACCAGCAGATCTTTAGCACGGACGACGCCGATCAGTTCATCCAGAGAACCACGGCATATAGGAAACAGGCTGTGAGGCGTGTCCAGCAGTTGCATGCGGATCTGCTCGACAGAACTTTCACTATCCACCCAGGAAATTTCCGTACGTGGCGTCATCACGCTGCGCAGTGAACGCGACGCTAATGTCAGCACGCCGCTGATCATATTGCGCTCTTCCTCAGCAAACTCTTCTGTCGTGAGCTTCTTCTGGGGTTCATCCGCATCCAGATCGTCCGTGTTTTTCCGTGACCCCATCAGGCGCAGAATGGCCTCTGCGGTACGCTCACGCAAAGGACGATGCGATTGGTGCTTAATAAAGTTATGACGGGCAATTTGGTTAAACAACTCGATCAGAATAGAGAAACCAATCGCGGCGTACAGGTAGCCTTTCGGAATGTGGAAGCCAAGACCTTCCGCCATCAGGCTCAGACCAATCATCAGCAAGAAGCTGAGACACAGTACAACCACCGTTGGATGCTCGTTGACGAATCGGGTCAGTGGCTTAGAAGCCATCAGCATGACACCCATCGCGATGACCACTGCCGTCATCATCACACCCAGATGATCGACCATACCCACTGCGGTAATCACGGCATCCAGCGAGAACACGGCATCCAGCACGACAATCTGCGCCACCACGGCCCAGAAATTCGCATGGGCGCGATTCCCATTGCCGTCGTGCGTTTTATTTTCTAGCCGTTCATGTAGCTCCATCGTCGCTTTGAACAAGAGGAACACACCGCCGAACAGCAAGATCAGGTCACGACCCGAGAAGCTGAAATCACCAAGGCTAAACAGTGGACGTGTCAGTGTGACCATCCAGGAAATCAAAGACAACAGGCCCAGACGCATTAACAGCGCCAGGCTTAAACCGATAATGCGGGCTTTATCTCGCTGTTTGGGGGGTAACTTATCCGCCAAAATGGCGATAAACACCAAATTGTCGATACCCAGAACAATTTCAAGTACCACCAGCGTCAATAAGCCTGCCCAGATTGAAGGATCTAGCAAAAATTCCATGTCAGACTCCAGAAAATGAACGAGCAGATGACATCAATACGTGAGCCGCATTGAATGGTAATAAAAAGAGTTGATGTGAATCAGAGAGATTCTGAATGTGGTCTGAGTGACCAATTGAGTACAGAAAACCGCCAGCATTAGCGGGGAAACAGAGAACGTTTTGTCGGTGACAGTCCATGGGAAGGGCTGATGCCCGGTGCTCCTAAGCAATTTAAGGGACGTTTACTCTAACAGGTTGTTACCAATTTTCACAAAGAATTTCGTCGTCCGATTTCGCATTGATAACATGCTCAAATTTTCCGTTTCTGCATCCTTTTCGCCGCCCGTTTAACTGGTCAGCATTAGAGCATCATCACACTATTTATTTTTTCGATAACTAAAATAAATCTGTCAGTCATGATTTCTCGCCTGACAACCTGGAGGAACACAGTGAATGTCATGAATCCACGGTGAATTTTTTTCTTACAGCCATACTAATACCGCGACGGTTAACGTTCAGTGGCTGAACGCTAACCCTGTTTCCTGACACATTGACTCTTTTTGATCGTGAACGTGAGGAGGTAGCAAGTGAGTATTGCAATCATGTTATGCACTCACGGCGCCACTGCGGGACCGCTGTTAAAGACAGCAGAAATGATCCTTGGCGAGCAGAACAATATCGCCTGGATCGATTTCGTTCCTGGAGAAAACGCCGAAACATTGATAGAAAAATATCAGGAAAAACTCACGCAGTTAGACACATCGCAAGGCGTGCTGTTTCTCGTTGATACCTGGGGCGGTAGCCCGTTCAACGCAGCCAGTCGTCTCGTCACCAATAAAGAAAACCATGATGTTATCGCTGGCGTGAATATCCCCATGCTGGCGGAAACCTTTATGGCCCGGGATGACAATCCGTCCTTTTCCGATTTGGTTGCTATCGCTCTGGAAGCCGGCAGGGACGGCGTAAAAGCGCTGAAGCATCAGGATATGCCCAAAGCCGCGCCCCCTTCTCCCCCCCCACCACCAAAAGCCACGGCCGTTCCCACACCAGCAGGCTCCGGTGAACACATGAAGATCGGATTGGCGCGTATCGATGACCGTCTGATTCATGGTCAGGTCGCCACCCGTTGGACGAAAGAAACCAATGTTTCGCGCATTATTGTCGTCAGCGATGAAGTCGCCGCCGATAACGTGCGTAAAACGTTGCTGACTCAGGTTGCGCCACCGGGCGTTACCGCTCACGTGGTGGATGTTGCCAAAGCCGTCCGTGTTTACGACAACCCAAAATATGCCGCTGACCGAGTGATGCTGTTATTCACCAATCCGACGGATGTATTAACGCTGATCGAGAATGGCGTAAAAATCACCTCGGTTAATATTGGCGGGATGGCATTCAAACAGGGGAAAACGCAGGTCAATAATGCCGTTTCTATCGATGAGAAGGATATCACTGCATTCCGAGAATTAGATAAACGCGGCATTGAATTGGAGGTTCGGAAAATCTCAACCGATACTCGACTTAAAATGATGGATTTAATTAACAAAATGCCACGTTGATCCCCATCGCAATGCGAATGCGATTAACGCGAACGTCACCATCAATAATAGCTTTATAGACCTGGCGATTTTCAAGATAGGTATTTATGTCGATATTAAAAAGCGTTATGCCGACATAGACAACTTTACGTTGACATTGAAGGCTCTACGTTGACATTGAAAAACAACGGGGATGGCGATTAATTTTTACTCAGACACGTTTTATAGGAGAAGTACGATGGAGATTACCACACTTCAAATTGTGCTGATATTTCTCGTCGCGTGTGTTTCGGGGATGGGCTCAATTCTTGATGAATTCCAGTTCCACCGTCCACTCGTCGCCTGTACGCTAATTGGCGCAGTATTAGGTGATTTAAAAACCGGGATCATTATTGGCGGTACGCTGGAAATGATCGCGTTAGGCTGGATGAACATCGGCGCGGCTGTCGCACCGGATGCGGCGCTGGCCTCCATTATTTCAACCATTCTGGTTATTGCCGGCGGTCAGGGGATCGGTGCTGGGATTGCACTGGCGATTCCACTCGCAGCAGCCGGGCAAGTCTTAACCATCATCGTTCGGACCATCACAGTCGCATTCCAACATGCGGCAGATAGCGCAGCAGAGCGAGGTAACCTCACAGCCATTAGTTGGATTCATGTCTCCGCCCTGCTGCTACAGGCCATGCGTATTGCTATCCCTGCGGTCATTGTGGCCATTTCCGTCGGCACCGATGCCGTACACGCCATGCTGAACTCCATCCCAGAAGTGGTCACCAACGGTCTGAATATCGCCGGTGGCATGATTGTCGTCGTCGGTTACGCGATGGTCATCAACATGATGCGTGCAGGCTACCTGATGCCGTTCTTCTATCTTGGCTTCGTAACCGCCGCGTTCACCCAGTTCAACTTGGTAGCGCTGGGCGTAATCGGTATTGTGATGGCGGTGCTGTATATCCAGCTCAGCCCGAAATATAACAAGGTTCAAGGCCAGCCGGTTTCATCAGGCAATAACGACCTTGATAACGAACTGGATTAACAGGAGTGAGCAAAATGGTCGAAAACACGAATGTCAAAAAACTCACTGACAGCGACATCCGCGCGGTGTTTATCCGTTCCAACCTGTTTCAAGGCTCCTGGAACTTTGAACGTATGCAGGCGCTCGGCTTCTGTTTTTCCATGGTGCCGGTAATTCGCCGTCTTTATCCTGAAAACTCGGAAGAACGCAAACAGGCGATCAAGCGCCATTTGGAGTTTTTCAACACACAGCCATTTGTTGCAGCCCCGGTACTTGGCGTAACGATGGCAATGGAAGAACAGCGCGCTAACGGTGCCCCCATTGACGATGCGGCGATAAACGGCCTGAAAGTCGGGCTAATGGGGCCATTAGCTGGCGTCGGCGACCCCATATTCTGGGGCACCGCCCGCCCAGTATTCGCCGCACTCGGTGCGGGGATTGCCATGAGCGGCAGCCTGTTAGGGCCCGTCCTCTTCTTCGTCCTGTTTAACTTGGTTCGCCTGCTGGTACGCTACTACGGCGTCGCCTACGGCTACCGTAAAGGGATCGATATCGTCAGCGATATGGGCGGCGGTTTCCTGCAAAAAATGACCGAGGCAGCTTCTATTCTCGGCCTGTTCGTCATGGGAGCTTTGGTCAATAAATGGACTCACGTCAACATTCCGATGGTGGTGTCGACGGTGACGAACCAGAACGGTACAACCACGGTGACCACCGTTCAATCTATCCTTGACCAGCTTATGCCGGGGCTCGTTCCCCTGCTGCTAACGTTCGGCTGTATGTGGTTGTTACGACGTAAGGTGAACGCACTGTGGCTGATAATGGGCTTCTTCGCCATTGGTATCTTCGGATACTGGATCGGCCTGCTCGGCGTGTAATA
Source organism: Pectobacterium sp. CFBP8739 (assembly GCF_013449375.1). Taxonomy (GTDB): domain Bacteria; phylum Pseudomonadota; class Gammaproteobacteria; order Enterobacterales; family Enterobacteriaceae; genus Pectobacterium. The sequence goes on from NZ_JACDRR010000005.1 coordinate 387,571, forward strand.
GCCAATGGCCGAGTGCTAATACGCTCGGCCATTTTTTTAACGGATATGAATGCTTAACGAGCAAGGGTAATACGGATGACAATGACAGATATCACGCTGGTCGTGTTAATTGCGTTAGCACTGGTTTATGCCATCTATGATGAGTTCATCATGGCGAAACTCAAAGGGAAAACCCAGCTCCTCGTCCCTTTGAAACGGACGAATCGGCTCGATACGCTGATCTTCATCGGCTTAGTGGGGATTCTTATTTATCAGAATGTAATGAGTCATGGCACTATTCTTACCACCTATCTTTTGATTTCTCTGGCCTTCATGGCGTGTTACCTAGCTTATATTCGTCGCCCTAAACTGATGTTTAAATCAACTGGTTTCTTTTATACGAATATATTCATTCCTTATGACAGAATTAAAAATATGAATTTATCTGAGGATGGCATATTAGTCATCGATCTCGAGAAACGGCGCTTATTAATACAGGTTACTCAGCTTGATGATTTAGAAAAAATATATAAATTTATGATTGAGAATCAATGAGGTAAACTTATCAGAAGAGTTATTTTAAATAACCGAGAATAGACACCTCATTTTCTGGTGGTATTTTAACCCCAATAACTTTGTCGTTATTTTATACAGCTAATCAACTTCCACAATCAAATGAAAATAATTATCAATTGCATTATTAACACGTAAAACTTTTAGTGTTGTTTACCGCATAAATAATATGGTAAGGTTGCGCCGTCATTGGGGAGTAGCCGATTTCTGATTAAGTAATATTCACGATAACTGTTCAGAAATGCTCGTATCAACATACTCGTTTATCTCCTATCATCGGAGTATAGACGTGGTGCGGGCGGCCAAGCGTGATTGGCAGGCGAGACCATAGACACGTAAGATCGTCATTCGGGTTGGGGATGATCTGCGTGTATATGGTTAATCGTCCAGCCGAGGCTATTTACAATGAATATGTCAGCAACACTTATCCTAGCATTTGGTATGTCAATGGATGCCTTCGCCGCGTCAATCGGTAAAGGTGCCGTCCTGCATAATCCTCGCTTCCGCGATGCCATCCGTACCGGGCTCATTTTTGGCGTTATCGAGGCTATCACCCCGCTGATCGGTTGGGCACTGGGTTTCTTTGCCAGCCAGTATATTCTCGAATGGGATCACTGGGTTGCGTTTACGCTGCTAGTTATTCTCGGTGGTCGGATGGTCATTGAAGGGCTCAAAGGCTCCGACGACTGCCGTTGTGAGAAAGTCAAAAATCATAGTCTGGCGTTATTGATCTGCACCGCTGTCGCCACCAGCCTAGATGCCATGGCAATCGGCGTCGGTCTGGCTTTCCTTCAGGTGAATATTTTTCATACCGCGATGGTGATTGGTTTTGCCACCATGTTAATGGTGACAATCGGTATGATGATTGGCCGCTACATCGGCCCGATTCTCGGCAAGAAAGCGGAAGTGATTGGTGGGTTGGTTCTGATTGGTATCGGTTGCAATATCCTGTACGAGCACCTCGGCTACGCTGCCTGATATACCCGTCATACTTCACGTTGCTTGTGCGTTGGCTGCCCTTACTCACCCCAGTCACTTACTTGTGTAAGCTTCTGGGGACTCGCGCGGTTGCCGCCTTCACGCAACGCGAATTATTTAGGGTATAAAACACATTTCACATCAACGGGCAGCCTGACTATCGCGCTGCCCGTTTTTATTCTTCTCGATTACGCGACCGCTCCGCTATCAACACGCTGATGCAAGCGGATAATAAAATCCGTTTCACAGCTAAATGCGGCAGCGGCACGCAATCGCTCGCTAACATCCGGCGTTGCCCGCCAGGCAAAAGGCGTCATCTGCAATAGTGCCACAGCCTCGTTCCCAGATAGCTGCATCGGGTACGCGAGCGTTTGTTGTTCCATAAGCTGAAAGCCGACGAGCGTTTCGTCTTTGCTCGGGTGCAATAACACCTCATCGTAGACTTCCGCTTTCAGTTGATAAAGATGTCGAGGCCCCGGAGACACCGTCACCACCCAACCGCCAACCTTAATGGTACGCTGTAGCTCCGCGTCGTTACACGGCGCGTAAATTTTTACCACAGCATCAAGAGAGGCGTCGCGAAAAGGCAGTCTCTGGCTAGATGCAACGCAAAATTCAACGTTTTCATACCGTCTTGCCGCACGCTGAATCGCCGCTTTGGACACATCCAACCCGTAGATCGTCATCGTTCTGTGTGATGTAAGACGCTGCGCCAGCTCAGCGGTGTAATACCCCTCGCCACAGCCGATATCCAACAGCGCAGCGGCGTCATCTGCCACAATAGCGTCAACGTGTAGTGCAACGGCATCGCGTAACGGTTGATAATGACCGGCTTCCAGAAAGCTGCGCCGAGCCTGCATCATTTCAGCACTGTCACCTGGCTGTTTTGAACGCTTAAACTGTACCGGCAAGAGGTTGACGTACCCTTCTTTCGCACAGTCAAAGCTATGTTTACCACACGTCCATTGCCGCGGGTGTCGCTCCAGAGGTAACTGGCATAGCGGACACTGATAACTCATCGGCACATTTTCCTCATTAAAAACATCTTTATTGCGTTACGGGTAAAGATAAAATGCAGACAACAAAAAACCCGCACCATGGCGGGTTTTGCAACAGAGCTGTAAAATTACAGCGCAGTGACGTTTACTGCGGAAGGACCTTTCTGGCCATCCTGAATTTCGAATTCTACGTTCTGGCCTTCAGCCAGAGTTTTGAAGCCGTTACCTTGAATTGCAGAGAAGTGTACGAATACATCTTTGCTGCCGTCAGCAGGAGTGATGAAACCAAAGCCTTTAGACTCGTTGAACCACTTAACCTGACCTTTAATCTTTGCCATTTCAAATATTTCCTTTAATTGTTTAAACCGCCCAAAAGGCGTTATACAGACAAACCAAAGTCGTTACTGCTTGAGGCACTAAGATAAGGATCGGCAGAGAAGCAGCATGCAACGCTAAAGGTTGTACTTAAGTCTTCTTTACTGAAAATGCCATTCATATACAGAACTGTACCTCGTTTTACCCAGAAGCGTTATTACACACTATGTAATCGATGGCAAGGCCTTTTTTATCAGTCATGGACATGCCGCACAAATTCACGTCATCCCTGATTCATTAATACACGATAATGTTCGCTGGCGCCTATATTCATAGGCTGCTTCTGACACCGCACAATAAGCACACGGCAGATTCTATTATGCAAAAAAAATACGCGACAGTCGTCCCATTTCTGGCACAGGCGCACCAGCAATCATAACAAAAAGCTATAATTGGTGTGCAACCACGAAGGGATATTGAACATTAACAACAAGCGTGCCCGACAGCAGCCACGCTTATATCAATGTTTAAAATCGATTGTCATTTTTATGCTATCTATATCTTTTGCATTAATACATTACATAATAGAAATTATTTATAGACTAACTTTTCGTTACACCAGAAATTAACTGGTTTTAACCAGTAACACCAATAATACCGCCAGAACAGTCAATAAGACCAAACTTGCCAGCTTCCAACGTCGTTCTGATTTTGTGCTCATATCGCTTACGCTCCTTTCGTATAAGAGACATCTCTCACAATCTTTATGATTTATCGGCAGCCATTGTTATTTTCTTAAGGCCGCATCAGATTTCTCCCTCTTTTTGACGCAAATTTCGCCATGTGTATAACTATGTATAGTCATGCGACAGTTCACTACCGTTACCGTTAGACTTTCGTTGTAACCTTAAGTACGATTCATTAAATTAAAGCAACATTTATGTTACTAAAGGAGCATGATGCGTTCCTTACCCACGCAAGCACGTGCTACGAGCCTGCGAACAGTGATTTCTTGTGTCATGAGACACCTTCCAATATTGACTCCCTGCCCTTCTCTGCCTCTTGACTTAAATGATATTGATAACTATTCTCATTATAGAATTTTCACGGTTTGTAAGGATATTCGCATGATTGGTTTTCACGTCCGTTTGCCTGCCCTGTTCCGTCGTATCGCGCTGCCGTGCGCCTTACTGTTTTTAGCCAGTACCTCCGCTCAGGCGGCTGAAAAACTTAAAGTCATCACCACCTTTACCATCATTCAGGATATCGCACAGAATATTGCTGGCGATGCCGCAACGGTCGAGTCCATCACCAAGCCCGGTGCAGAAATTCATGATTATCAACCGACACCGCGCGATATTGTTAAAACACAGTCTGCGCAGTTGGTACTGTGGAATGGGATGAATCTTGAACGCTGGTTTACGCGCTTTTTCGAAAACGTAAAAAATGTACCCGCCGTTGTGGTAACGGAAGGCATCACACCACTTCCTATCCGCGAAGGTGCCTATAATGGCAATCCAAACCCACATGCCTGGATGTCTCCCTCCAATGCACTAGTCTATATTGAGAATATCCGCAAAGGCTTGGTGCAAGCCGATCCCGCCAATGCAGAGACGTATAATCGTAACGCCAAAGCCTATGCGGAAAAAATTAAGGCTCTCGACGCACCGCTGCGTGAGCGACTATCCCGCATCCCAGAACAGCAGCGCTGGTTAGTCACCAGTGAAGGTGCATTCAGCTATCTGGCGAAAGATTATCAGTTCAATGAAGTCTATCTCTGGCCAATCAATGCCGACGAGCAAGGATCGCCACAGCAGGTACGCCGAGTTATCGATACCGTGCGTGAGAAGGCTATCCCTGTGGTCTTCAGCGAAAGTACCGTTTCCGATAAACCGGCAAAACAGGTGAGTAAAGAAACGGGGGCGAAATACGGCGGTGTGCTGTATGTTGATTCGCTGTCTACAGAAAAAGGCCCAGTGCCAACCTATATCGACCTGTTAAAAGTGACGGTGGAAACCATCGCGAAAGGATTTAATCAATGAGTAGCGATCGAGCAGTACAGTCATTAGACGTCAATGATGTTTCGGTTACTTACAGCAACGGGCATCAGGCTATTCGCCATGCTTCTTTTTCCCTGACTGGCGGTACAATTTGCGCCTTGGTTGGCGTCAACGGCAGTGGAAAATCAACGTTGTTCAAAAGCATCATGGGATTGGTCAAACCAACCTCAGGGCAGGTACTGCTCAATCAGCGCCCCATTTATCAAGCACTGAAACAGAATTTGGTTGCTTATGTTCCCCAAACAGAGGATGTGGACTGGAATTTTCCCGTTCTGGTTTCCGACGTCGTCATGATGGGGCGCTACGGGCGGATGAATTTCCTGCGCATCCCGAGTAAGCAAGATCGCACCATTGTGGCGGAATCGCTGGAGCGCGTCGGGCTATCGACGCTGCAACATCGCCAAATCGGTGAACTCTCCGGCGGACAGAAAAAACGTGTGTTTCTGGCGCGGGCGTTGGCTCAACAAGGCAGCGTATTGCTGCTGGATGAACCTTTCACCGGCGTCGACGTTAAAACGGAGAACGCCATTATCGATCTGCTGCGCACCTTGCGCGATGAAGGCCATTTGATTTTGGTGGCCACCCATAACCTCGGCAGCGTTCCAGAGTTTTGCGACAACGTGATTTTAGTCAATCGTACCGTTTTAGCCGCCGGGCCCACGCACAGTACCTTTACCCAAAGCAATTTGGAGAAAACGTTCGGTGGCGTGCTGCGACACATCAATCTCGGAGGATCTCATCTGCATGACGACGATGACGCCCGCTCAGTGACGGTGCTGACAGACGATGAACGTCCAGCCGTGTTCTATGGTTCAACCAAGAGCGATCCTCCTGCGTCACGCGCCATACCGGAGGAGAAAAAGCCCTGATGATCGATATCCTGTTGCAGCCATTCAACTATAACTACATGGTCAAAGCGATCTGGGTCAGCGCGATTGTCGGCGGCGTGTGCGCTTTTCTTTCTGCATACCTGATGTTGAAAGGCTGGTCGCTGATGGGCGATGCACTCTCCCACTCCGTCGTCCCCGGTGTTGCGGGTGCCTATGCATTGGGCCTACCCTACGCTGCTGGTGCATTTTTCACCGGCATGCTCGCCGCGCTGGCAATGACGCTCATCCGTCACATTACCCGATTGCGCGAAGATGCGATTATCGGTTTTATTTTCTCAACGTTTTTCGCTGTCGGCCTGCTGATTATTTCGCTAAACCCGACATCAGTTAACGTGCAGTCCATCATTTTCGGCAATATTTTGGGGATTGCCGACGAAGATATTCTGCAAGTTGAAATCATCATCGGCGTGACGTTCCTGATTCTCTGTTTGCTGTGGAAAGATCTGCTGGCCGTGTTCTTTGATGAGAACCACGCCCGTTCGATTGGCCTTTCCCCGCTGAAACTGAAAATTCTGTTCTTTACGCTGCTGAGCGCCTGTACTGTCGCGGCGTTGCAAACGGTTGGGGCGATTTTGGTTATCGCGATGGTGATTACCCCGGGGGCCACCGCTTACCTGCTCACCGACCGATTTGGTCGTCTGGTTGTGATCTCTATTGCACTGGGTGCCATTACCAGCGCCGTGGGCGCGTATCTGAGCTTTTTCCTTGATGGCGCAACCGGCGGCGTGATTGTCACCTTGCAAACCGTCGTCTTCCTGCTGGCGTTTGTCTTTGCCCCCAAACATGGGTTGCTGGCATCGCGCCGCCTGCGGCTACGCGAACAATCAGGAGATGCGTTATGACGCTAATGAGCTGGTTACTCGATCCCCTGTCTTATCCTTTCATGCAACGTGCGTTACTCGCCGCCGTCGTCACAGGTATGGTCTGCGCGGTTCTGTCGTGTTATCTGGTGCTGAAAGGCTGGTCGCTAATGGGTGATGCCATTTCCCATGCAGTGCTGCCCGGCATCGTTGTCGCTTTTTTACTGGGAATTCCGTTGGTTATCGGGGCGTTTTTTTCCGGCATTTTTTGTGCGATAGCCACGGGATACGTGAAAGAGCACAGCCGGGTCAAAGAAGACACGGTAATGGGGATCATCTTTTCCGGCATGTTTGCTCTGGGGCTCGTCATGTTTGCCCGTATCGATACCGATCAGCACCTGAGCCATATTCTGTTTGGTAATGTTCTGGGCATCACCCAGCAAGAGCTGACACAAATCTTACTGATTGCCGGGGTGACGCTGGGTATTGTGTTATTGAAACGGCAAGATTTGATGCTGTACTGCTTCGACCCCAATCATGCCCGCGTCATCGGCCTGCCCGTTAAGCTGCTGCACTACGGGTTATTAAGCCTGTTGGCAATGACTATCGTTGCATCATTGCAGGCCGTCGGCGTTATTCTGGTGATCGCAATGTTGATTGCGCCGGGCATTATTGCCTTCATGGTCTGTAAGCGCTTCGGGCGCATGGTGCTTGTCGCTACGCTGGTTTCCGTCACTTCTTGTATTGCTGGCACCCTGATCAGTTTCTATATCGATGGCGCGACGGGCCCTTGTATCGTCATCGTTCAGGCACTGTTCTTTACGCTGGCGCTGGCGTACCACCAGCTTAAACTACGCCGCCAGGCTAGATCTCAGGTTGTCACTGGCGCACTGTAATCCCCGCTGTTTTTCTTCTGCTTAACATGACGTAACCGGAAATCAAGCATCGGTTACGTCATTCATACCGATTTATTGCCTCATCCCGTGGATTGAGCGCCATCCTAACTCCGTTATTTTTAATTCCGGCTATACTTGTTTTTCGCTATCACCATCTATCGGTTATCACTGTGCTGTAGATTCCATTTTTATTACACTCAATGGGTTACCGTAGACGCATCACCCCAGTGAATAGCAAGGTATCGGGCAACATCAACGGGAGGATGACCTTATGTGGCAAGCTATCAGCCGACTTTTGGAAGAGCATCACGGTACTGCAGAAATTCAGGAACACCGCGAGTTGTCCGGTGGTGAAATACATCCAGCCTGGTACGTCCGTTATGGCGAGCACGATGTCTTCGTGAAATGCGATAGTCGTGAAATGCTGGCCAAATTCACCGCTGAAGCCGATCAGCTTCACCTGCTGAACCGTAGTAATACCGTGCGAGTGCCCGCTGTTTACGGTGTCGGTAGTTCACGCGAGCACAGCTTCCTGCTTCTGCAATACCTGCCCGTTAAACCGTTGGATGCTCACAGTGCCTGGTGTCTGGGCGAACAGTTAGCTCGCCTGCACCAGTGGAGCGACCAGCCGCAATTTGGACTGGATTTCGACAACGACCTCTCAACCACGCCTCAGCCAAACAGTTGGCAGCGGCGCTGGGCGACCTTTTTTGCCGAACAACGTATTGGATGGCAGTTACAGCTGGCAGCAGAAAAAGGGATGCACTTTGGTCACATTGAAACGCTGATCGCTCGCGTTGAGGAGCGTCTGGCGGGGCATCAGCCACAGCCGTCTCTCTTGCACGGTGACCTGTGGCCAGATAACTGTGCGAATAGTCAGTATGGTGCTTATCTGTTCGATCCGGCCTGCTATTGGGGAGACAGGGAATGTGACTTAGCGATGCTGCCGCGCTACCCAGCCCTGCCCGCACAGATTTATGATGGCTACCAAAACGTGTGGCCATTGGATAAAGGCTTTATCGATCGCCAGCCTATTTACCAGATTTATTATCTGCTGAACCGAGCCAATCTTTTTGGCGGCAAGCATATTGTTGAAGCGCAACAGCTCATTGAACGGCAGCTTTTGATCTAAGGTGGGACAGTTGCATGAAGATGAGGTGTTTCCTCTAAAGGTGAGAAGAATACGGAGTCTGGCGCAATCATTGCGCCAGACCGTCATTCAGACGGGTAGCCCTAACAAGCGCAGCACCAGATAACCCACACTAGCGATAATCACCGGCAGAATATAAAGCGGAAAGAATTGCACGAAAATCGTATGTCCTGGGACAATGACACGTGATTCCAGCATCTCACGCGTGTTCCCGCCGTCCCCTTTCATCTTCTCCAGAATCAGTTGATCTTCAATGCCTTCCTTTATTGCCTTCGCCTGACGAGACATCCGAGCACCCGCAACCTGCAAAGCCAGGCCAACAAAAATCAGGATGTAGATCAGCCAAAACATCAGCGTCGCCCCACTGAAAAAACGCGTAAAATCGGGTACTGGCGAGTTGTACCAGAAAATATTCAGGAAAGGCGTATTAAAGCGCACCATATCGACCATCAGGTGCACAAAATCCAGAAGAACAGCGTCAATACCCTGTTTTTTCTGGGTATAAGCGTAAAGATAATTAGCTAGCGAGACGAAGGTTGAAAGCAGCGCGGGGATAAAAAGGATCCATCCGGCAATGCGTTTAACGACGGCAATACGGCCAGCCTGTTGATACGTCATGAGAACCCCTTCTTAGCGACGCAACATCGGTAATGTATCGTTTTAGTACGACGGGTAGCCTACTGTAACTTTACGCGCAGTCAACACTTTATCTCCCGCACCGCCTGATCGGCCACCTTCTTTCGGGTATAGTTTACCAGTAAATTTTCTTTTCCTTTGCTGACGGAGCCAGTGGTATGTCCTTTGATTCTTCTCTACGCGCGGCGATTTTCGATATGGATGGACTGCTGATTGATTCAGAACCGTTGTGGGACAAAGCCGAACTGGAGGTTATCGCCTCGCTGGGTGTCGATATTTCACTACGAGAATCCATGAAAGATACGCTGGGTTTACGCATCGATATGGTGGTCGAATTGTGGTATCAGCTCTCACCCTGGGCAACACTCAGTCGGGATGAAGTTGTCCGCCGTATTATCGACCGCGCCATCGAACTCGTTGCCGAACGGCGCCCACTGCTGCCCGGCGTTGAGCATGCGCTGCAACTATGCCGTGAACAGAATCTCAAAATTGGGCTGGCTTCCGCTTCGCCGCTCCACATGCAACAGCAGGTGCTGCGTATGTTTAACCTAGATCACTACTTTGATGTTTTAATGTCAGCCGAAGCACTGCCGTATAGCAAACCGCATCCTGAAGTGTACTTGAATGCAGCAAACGCACTCGGCGTTTCTCCTACGCAATGCGTGACGCTGGAAGATTCGGTGAATGGCATGATCGCCACCAAAGCGGCACGCATGCGTTCCATTGTTATTCCGCAGGCCGAGTTTCGCGCTGACGCACGCTGGGCGCTAGCCGACTATAAGCTGGATTCTCTGAGTCAACTGGCCGCTGAACACGTAATGTAGGGCATTGGTGTAGAAATAAAGAAGCGGAAAGGTAGAAAAGCAGGCGCTGCGAGAAATGGGGAAAACGTGGTCAGCCAATGGGCTGACCACGTTTTAGGTATTACAGGAAATCAGCACGCTTAGGCGAGAATGTATCGATCAGGACGCTGCCGTCTTCCAGCGAAACGACACCGTGCATCTCGTTTTTCACCGCCAGATAAGCGTCGCCAGTTTTCAGAATACGCTTCTCGCCCTCGATCACCACTTCAAAGCTGCCTGCAGCCACATAAGCAATCTGATCGTGAATCTCATGAAAGTGCGGCGTACCAATCGCACCTTTATCAAAATGGACAAGCACCATCATCAGTTCATCCGTCCAAGTCATGATCTTGCGTTTAATACCACCGCCCAACTCTTCCCACGGCGTTTCATCATCAATAAAGTATCTTCTCATCATCATCTCTCCTCTAACGCTTGTATTGCCCATACCTTCTATTGCGTCAACAAACCGTGCACGACAACGAGTGTATGACTATGGATTGCGACATTTTAGCCACATCAGTACCAGAAGAAACATAAAATAAGCAAAACCATGACGGCCCTCAAGAAATAAATAAAACATTATTTCATTTTTATTGAATTCACATCCCATCCAAACTATCATCCCGCATAGCAAGAAAGAACCGGGCACGTTGAGGAACAGGTGACGTTGTCACTGCCACGCGACATCATCTGTTTCGCCCGGCGCTTTCACCAGAAACAGTAAGTAATGAAACGGCCGTTTTCCACATGATGGGGCAAGCGCAGCAAACCCGTCACAGTGTTACAAAAATGAAATGGTTATAAAAAACGAGCAGGCGGTGATGTCACCGAGCTGGTCGATGCATTCCGGTGTTGGCACCAGACGCTACACCTTTATCTGGGGCATGGTTGGCGAGAATCAGGTTTTCGGTGACATGGATCACGTCAAGGTTAGCGAGTTACGTTAATCGCTTTCAACCGGAAGTACCGGTGTTCCCTACAGTAACAGCTAACGACTAATTATTGTCGCTTATAGAGAGATTACAGATATGATTTTAAATTCTTTTGATTTGCAAGGTAAAGTCGCTCTGATCACGGGTTGTGATACGGGTTTAGGTCAAGGTATGGCTATCGGTCTGGCACAGGCCGGTTGTGATATCGTCGGTGTCAACATCGTTGAGCCAAAAGACACCATCGAAAAAGTCACTGCACTGGGGCGCCGTTTCCTTAGCCTGACCGCCGACATGAGCAATGTCTCTGGTCATGCAGAGCTGGTAGAGAAAGCCGTTGCCGAATTTGGCCACGTTGACATTCTGGTCAACAACGCCGGTATCATCCGTCGTGAAGATGCGATCGATTTCAGTGAGAAAAACTGGGACGACGTAATGAACCTGAACATTAAGAGCGTGTTCTTCATGTCTCAGACCGTTGCACGCCAGTTCATCAAACAAGGCAAAGGCGGTAAGATCATCAACATCGCGTCTATGCTGTCCTTCCAGGGTGGTATCCGCGTACCGTCTTACACCGCGTCAAAAAGCGCCGTTATGGGCGTTACTCGCTTAATGGCGAACGAATGGGCAAAACACGGTATCAACGTCAACGCCATTGCGCCGGGATACATGGCTACCAACAATACCCAGCAGTTGCGCGCCGATGAAGAACGCAGTAAAGAAATCCTGGATCGTATCCCAGCAGGCCGTTGGGGCTTACCGCAGGACCTGATGGGCCCAGCCGTATTCCTGGCTTCCAGCGCATCTGACTACATCAACGGTTACACGATTGCTGTTGATGGTGGCTGGCTGGCTCGCTAAGCGCAGTTTTTCTTAGCAGCATTTCGCCAACTTACGATAAAAAGCACAATTCCGGTTGTGCTTTTTATTTGTTTTTCAAGTTGTTATTTCATTTTCCATAATTCTTTCCCCTGCCAAAATCCTTTCTTAAAAAAAATCAAAACAACGTTCCGACTTTGATCACACTTTCGATATTGCGTGCATGACGACAAGGTTAATAGCGCAATATAATCAATCAAAACAGTGTTTCTATTTATAAGGAACTGTTCCACGGTTCCATAAGAAGGTACTCCATGAGTATTTTTGAAAACTTATACACCAGCAGGAAATCGCAGCTCGACGAATGGGTTGCTGCACTCGATAGCCACATTGCTTGCGTTCAAGATAAAGGCCGCAGCCAAACTCAGCCGACATTATTATTGGCCGACGGCTTTGATGTGGAAAACTATGCCCCTGTGGTGTGGCAATTCCCAGATGGGCACAGCGCACCTATTTCTAATTTTGCCAGTCAGCAAAACTGGCTCAGAACGCTGTGCGCCATGAGCGTTGTTACGGGTGATGATAGTTACCAACAGCACGCTATCGCACAAAGCGAATATTTCCTGAATCACTTCGTTGATGATAATAGCGGTCTGTTCTACTGGGGCGGTCACCGTTTTATTAATCTGGATACGTTAGACGGCGAAGGACCGGAGTCCAAAGCTCAGGTGCATGAATTAAAGCACCACCTGCCCTATTACGCGCTATTGCACCGTGTGAATGCGGAAAAGACACTGAATTTCTTTCAGGGTTTCTGGAACGCACACGTTGAAAACTGGGAATCCTTGGATCTGGGTCGCCATGGCGATTACAGCAAGAAACGCGATCCGAATGTTTTCCTGCATGCCCGCCATGACGTCGTCAATCCGGCACAGTGGCCTGTTCTGCCGTTAACGAAAGGGCTGACTTTTGTTAATGCCGGCACAGACCTGATTTATGCCGCATTCAAATATGCCGAATACACGGGCGATAGCCACGCCGCGGCTTGGGGTAAGCACCTTTATCGCCAATACGTGTTGGCGCGCAATCCTGAAACCGGTATGCCCGTTTACCAGTTCAGCTCACCGCAGCAACGCCAGCCGGTACCGGAAGACGATAACCAAACGCAATCTTGGTTTGGCGACCGCGCCCAACGTCAGTTTGGCCCAGAGTTTGGTGAGATCGCGCGTGAAGCCAATGTGCTGTTCCGCGATATGCGTCCGCTGTTGATTGATAATCCCCTAGCCATGCTAGATATCCTGCGCACCCAACCCGACTCAGAAATGTTGAGCTGGGTTATTTCAGGATTGAAGAATTACTACCAGTACGCCTATGACGTCACCAGTAATACGCTGCGTCCAATGTGGAATAACGGGCAAGACATGACCGGTTACCGCTTTAAACGTGATGGTTATTATGGTAAAGCAGGCACCGAATTAAAACCGTTTGCATTAGAAGGTGATTATTTATTACCGTTGGTTCGTGCTTATCGTTTGAGCGGTGATGAAGATCTGTATGCTCTGGTTAACACCATGCTGACGCGACTGAATAAAGAAGATATTCAATCCATCGCCAGCCCGTTACTGCTGTTGACCGTCATCGAATTGGCCGATCACAAGCAATCAGAATCCTGGGCACACTACGCCGCGCAACTGGCGGGCGTTCTGTTTGAACAACATTTCCATCGTGGTCTGTTTGTTCGCTCCGCACAGCATCGTTATGTTCGTCTGGATGATACCTATCCGCTGGCTTTACTGACTTTCGTTGCCGCCTGTCGCAACAAATTAAACGATATCCCACCGTATCTGACACAGGGTGGATATGTTCACGGTGATTTTCACGTTAACGGGGAAAATAGAATTGTTTATGACGTGGAATTAATTTATCCAGAGTTATTAACAGCTTAATTTTATGTTTTTTTAATGGTTCACAATTAATCAATAGGTAAGCATTATGAATGAAAACAGAATGCTGGGGTTAGCCTATATCTCCCCCTATATTATAGGGCTGATAGTTTTTACCGCTTTCCCCTTTGTTTCGTCATTTATCCTCAGTTTTACTGAGTATGATTTGATAAATTCGCCTGAATTTACGGGGCTAGAAAACTATCACCGTATGTTCCTGGAGGATGACCTTTTTTGGAAATCCATGGGTGTTACCTTCGCCTATGTATTTCTGACCATTCCATTGAAATTAATCTTCGCACTGTTAATTGCGTTTGTACTTAATTTCAAATTACGTGGTATCGGCTTCTTCCGTACTGCTTACTATGTGCCTTCTATTTTGGGCAGTAGCGTGGCAATCGCCGTACTGTGGCGTGCACTGTTCGCTATCGATGGCTTGTTAAACAGCTTCCTCGGCGTGTTTGGCTTTGACGCTATCAACTGGCTGGGCGAACCGTCGCTGGCATTGATGTCGGTAACCCTGCTGCGCGTATGGCAGTTTGGTTCCGCGATGGTTATCTTCCTGGCTGCATTGCAGAACGTTCCGCAATCACAGTATGAAGCGGCAATGATCGACGGTGCATCCAAATGGCAAATGTTCCTGAAAGTAACGGTACCACTGATTACGCCAGTTATTTTCTTTAACTTTATCATGCAGACCACTCAGGCATTCCAGGAGTTTACGGCACCTTACGTCATCACTGGCGGCGGTCCAACGCACTACACCTACCTGTTCTCGCTCTATATCTACGATACGGCGTTCAAGTATTTCGATATGGGCTACGGTGCTGCCTTGGCATGGGTTCTGTTCTTGGTTGTTGCGGTATTTGCGTCTATTTCCTTTAAATCGTCGAAATACTGGGTGTTCTACTCCGCAGATAAAGGAGGAAAAAATGGCTGACATGCATTCAAACCTGACTGCAGCACAAGTTGTTGCCGCAGAAGAAGTACGCCGCACATTGCGTAAAGAAAAACTCAGTGCTGCTATCCGTTATGTGATACTGCTGTTTGTTGGTTTACTGATGCTTTATCCACTTGCGTGGATGTTCTCGGCATCATTCAAACCGAACCATGAGATTTTCACAACGTTGGGTCTGTGGCCTGCCCACGCCACCTGGGACGGTTTCGTTAATGGTTGGAAAACCGGTACGGAATACAATTTCGGTCACTACATGATTAACACTTTCCAGTATGTGATTCCGAAAGTGGTTCTGACCGTCATCTCCTCGGTGATTGTGGCTTATGGTTTCGCTCGCTTTGACATTCCGTGGAAGAATTTCTGGTTTGCCACGTTGATTGCCACCATGCTGCTGCCAAGCACCGTGTTGCTGATTCCTCAGTACCTCATGTTCCGTGAAATGGGCATGCTGAACAGCTATCTGCCACTGTACTTGCCGGTCGCGTTTGCAACACAAGGGTTCTTTGTGTTCATGCTGATCCAGTTCCTGCGTGGTGTACCACGTGATATGGAAGAAGCGGCCCAGATCGATGGCTGTAACTCCTTCCAAGTGCTGTGGTATGTGGTCGTGCCGATTTTGAAACCAGCCATCATCTCTGTTGCGCTGTTCCAGTTCATGTGGTCAATGAACGACTTCATCGGTCCGCTGATTTATGTCTATAGCGTGGATAAATATCCGATTGCGCTGGCGCTGAAAATGTCTATCGACGTTACAGAAGGCGCTCCGTGGAATGAAATTCTGGCCATGTCCAGCATCTCCATTCTGCCATCCATTATTGTTTTCTTCCTGGCACAGCGCTACTTCGTACAAGGCGTAACCAGCAGCGGAATTAAAGGTTAATAGAGGATTTATCATGGCTGAAGTGATTTTCAATAAACTGGAAAAAGTATACTCCAACGGTTTCAAAGCGGTTCACGGCATCGACCTGACGATTAAAGACGGCGAATTCATGGTTATCGTCGGCCCGTCTGGCTGTGCGAAATCCACCACGCTGCGCATGCTGGCAGGCCTGGAAACCATTAGCGGCGGTGAAGTTCGCATTGGTGAACGTGTTGTTAACAATCTGGCGCCAAAAGAGCGTGGGATTGCGATGGTGTTCCAGAACTACGCCCTCTACCCTCACATGACGGTAAAAGAGAACCTGGCGTTTGGTCTGAAGCTGAGCAAACTGCCTAAAGAGCAAATCGAAGCGCAGGTAGCAGAAGCGGCCAAAATTCTGGAGTTGGAAGAACTGATGGATCGTCTGCCGCGCCAGCTGTCTGGTGGTCAGGCACAGCGTGTGGCCGTAGGCCGCGCCATCGTTAAAAAGCCAGATGTATTCCTGTTTGACGAACCGTTGTCAAACTTGGATGCCAAACTGCGTGCGTCCATGCGTATCCGTATTTCCGACCTGCACAAGCAGTTGAAGAAAAGCGGTAAAGCGGCAACCAGCGTATATGTTACCCACGATCAGACTGAAGCTATGACCATGGGTGACCGTATCTGCGTGATGAAACTCGGTCACATCATGCAGGTCGATACGCCGGATAACTTGTACCACTACCCTGTCAACATGTTCGTTGCTGGCTTCATTGGTTCACCAGAAATGAACATCAAGCCATGCAAACTGGTCGAGAAAGACGGTCAGGTTGGCGTGGTTGTGGGTAATAACGCGCTGGTGTTAAGTGCTGAAAAACAAGATAAAGTCCGCAGCTATATCGGAAAAGACGTCTTCTTCGGCGTTCGCCCTGACTACGTTTCCGTGTCAGATACGCCATTTGAAGACAGCCACTCACAGGGTGAGTTGGTTCGCGTAGAAAACATGGGTCACGAATTTTTTATGTATATAAAAGTCGATGGCTTTGAATTAACCAGCCGCATTCCTTATGACGAAGGTCGGCTGATTATCGAGAAGGGACTGCATCGTCAGGTATATTTCCAGTTCGACATGGAAAAATGCCATATTTTTGATGCAAAAACAGAAAAAAATATCTCTCTTTAACAGGAGTAGTAACCGATGAAAAAAGCGATCCTACATACATTAATAGCGTCATCTCTGGCATTAGTGGCTGCACCGTCTTTTGCTGCCGATCAAGTTGAACTGAGAATGTCTTGGTGGGGCGGCAACAGCCGTCACCAACAAACACTCAAGGCCATTGAAGAGTTTCACAAGCAATATCCAAACATCAATGTCAAAGCGGAATACACCGGTTGGGATGGTCACCTGTCTCGTCTGACAACGCAGATCGCCGGTAATACCGAACCCGATGTGATGCAGACCAACTGGAACTGGCTGCCGATTTTTTCTAAAAATGGTGACGGTTTTTACGATCTGAACAAAGTGAAAGACGTATTAGACCTTACTCAGTTCGCAGATAAAGAACTGCAAAACACCACGGTCAACGGCAAACTGAACGGTATTCCAATTTCCGTTACGGCTCGTGTGTTCTATTTCAACACCGAAAGCTGGAAAAAAGCCGGTTTAGAATATCCGAAAACCTGGGACGAGTTGCTGAACGCCGGTAAAGTGTTCAAAGAAAAACTGGGTGACCAATACTACCCTGTTGTCTTGGAACATCAGGATTCTCTGGCGCTGTTGAATTCTTATATGGTTCAGAAATACAACATTCCAGCGATTGATGTAAAAAACCAGAAATTCTCCTATACCGATGCACAATGGGCTGAATTCTTTGGCATGTATAAGAAGTTGGTTGACAGCCATGTCATGCCTGATACGAAATACTATGCTTCTTTCGGTAAGAGCAATATGTATGAAATGAAGCCATGGATCAGTGGTGAGTGGTCTGGTACTTACATGTGGAACTCCACCATTACCAAGTACTCTGACAACCTGCAACCACCCGCAAAACTGGAATTGGGTAACTACCCAATGCTGCCAGGTGCGAAAGATGCTGGCTTGTTCTTCAAACCTGCACAGATGTTGTCTATTGGTAAATCAACGAAACATCCTAAAGAGTCTGCTCAGTTGATCAACTTCCTGCTGAACAGCAAAGAAGGTGCTCAGGCTCTGGGTCTGGAACGTGGTGTTCCGTTGAGTAAAGCGGCTGTTGCTCAGTTGACTGCTGATGGCGTGATCAAAGACGATGCACCAGCCGTTGCTGGGTTAAAACTGGCGCTGTCTCTGCCACATGACGTTGCCGTTTCTCCTTATTTCGATGACCCGCAAATCGTTTCTCTGTTTGGTGATACCATCCAGTCTATCGATTACGGCCAAAAATCTGTGGAAGACGCAGCGAAATACTTCCAGCGTCAATCTGAGCGTATTCTGAAACGCGCAATGAAGTAATGTAATACCCGATTTACTCGGTAATTTATCCCTGCCGCACTACCGGCAGGGATTTTTCATTTAAATTAAAACAATCGCTATATTCAATTCGATCTCCCTCACAATTTGAAACCCTATTTTACTTTTTGTTACTCAAGACGATCTCGATCACAGAACGTAGTTTAATAATAAATAAAATAGAACTTGTCCCAAAAAGCATAATGCGTGTTTTTTATTAGAGATATCCTAACCAATAGGGAATATAACAATGAAAGTTAAATTACTAGCTCTGGCAGTTACGTCATTAATTAGTGTGAATGCAATGGCGGTGACAATCGATTACCGTCATGAAATGAAAGATACGCCCAAAAATGATCACCGCGATCGTTTGTCCATGTCGCACCGCTTTGCCAATGGTTTCGGTTTATCTGTTGAAGCAAAATGGCGCCAATCTGATAAAGACAGCACACCAAATAAACCATTCAATGAAACCGTCAGCAATGGCACTGAAGTGGTTGCCAGCTATGTTTACAACTTCAATAAAACCTTCTCTCTGGAGCCTGGTTTCTCTTTGGATTCAACCTCTAGCTCTAACAACTACCGCCCATATCTACGCGGTAAAGTGAATATTACTGACGATCTGTCGACCTCCTTACGTTATCGCCCTTACTACAAGCGTAATAGCGGTAATCTTACAGATTCATCAAAAAACAACCAGGAAAACGGCTATAATTTAACCGCGGTTGTTAGCTATAAATTCCTGAAAGATTTCCAGGTTGATTATGAGCTGGATTACAAAAAAGCGAATAAAGCAGGTCAGTACCAGTACGACAATGAAACATATAATTTCGACCACGATGTAAAATTGTCCTACAAATTGGATAAAAACTGGAAGCCTTATATGGCTGTAGGTAACGTTGCTGATTCTGGTACCAACGATCATCGTCAAACGCGTTACCGTGTTGGTGTGCAATACAGCTTCTAATAACGGTCTTATTATTTAAATAAGCGTTATAAGATAGCAAAAGGGATGTTAGTGTTAATGGATTCACCTGTTTTATTTTTATCATTAACATCTCTTTATTATGTCAGTCGTAGGTTTAGCAAGTTAGTTACGTTTCGTTGTTATATGTAGTGTCGTTAACTGCGATTTAACTACATGTGTTTTAGCTGTTGTAATTGCTGTGTCTGATTTACCCTCTTCGTGTATGAATGTTATTTCTTTATTAAAATTTGCGGTTCAGGGTGGTCATTTTTTCTCCGATGTGATGGCTACCCTATTTTTTACCACTGCACAACGATTTCTCCCCTCCTTCCCTTTGCCAGGTGATCTATCATGATTGTTCGTTCTCTGCTTGTCGGGGCCATTATGATGTCTGTAAATGGATTTAGTTACGCCCAACCTGTTTTTCCTGTCTGGCCACACGGCGAAGCGCCTGGCGCCTCTTCGTCAACCGTACAACCACAAGTGGTCGAACGGAGTAAAGATCCCTCTCTTCCCGATCGGGCAGCAACCGGTATTCGCAGCCCCGAAATTACCGTTTATCCCGCAGAGAAGCCTAATGGTATGGCATTGCTCATTACGCCCGGCGGCTCTTACCAGCGCGTCGTGTTGGATAAGGAAGGCAGTGATCTGGCTCCATTCTTTAATCAGCAGGGATATACGCTTTTCGTGATGACCTACCGTATGCCCGGTGAAGGCCATAAAGAAGGTGCCGATGCTCCATTGGCCGATGCACAGCGAGCCATCAGAACCCTGAGAGCCAATGCTGAGAAATGGCACATTAATCCACAGCGCATCGGTATTATGGGATTCTCCGCCGGTGGTCATGTTGCTGCCAGCCTCGGAACCCGATTTGCCCAGTCCGTTTACCCTGCGACGGATGCCATTGACAGCGTAAGCGCACGCCCTGATTTCATGGTACTGATGTACCCCGTGATTTCGATGCAAACGGATATTGCGCATGCAGGCTCGCGCAAGCAATTAATCGGCGAGCAGCCGACGGAAGCGCAGATAGTACGTTACTCTCCAGAGAAACAGGTTACCGCGCAAACGCCACCCACGTTTCTGGTGCATGCCGTTGACGATCCGTCAGTGTCGGTTGATAACAGTCTGGTGATGTTCAGCGCGCTGCGGGCAAAACAGATTCCAGTTGAAATGCATCTCTTTGAGAAAGGTAAACACGGTTTCGGCTTGCGCGGTACCAAAGGACTGCCCGCTGCTGCCTGGCCTCAACTGCTGGACAACTGGCTACGTGTCTTACCGGCAAACAACGAACAGCCGAAAGCCGCGCCATAAAAGGCGGTACGCACCCTAGCCGACATAAATCGTTACGCCGTCACCGCTTCCGCAGGCAGGAATAATCTCTTATACTGTATAAAATAACAGTTTTATTTGAGACATTTCATGACTGCGGAAGGACACCTGCTATTTTCTGTTGCCTGCGCGATTCTGGCTAAAAAAGTTGAGCTGTCGCCAGCACTGGCTACCGGAGATTGGTGGCACATTATTCCCGGAGCACTCCTTACCGCGCTGCTGCCCGATATCGATCACCCAAAATCCGTCCTCGGGCAGCGCATGAAGTGGCTTTCTGCACCGATTGCCCGCCTCTTTGGTCATCGTGGATTTACCCATAGCCTCCTTGCCATCGCCGCCGGTATTTTCTTTATCCAGACGCGCCTCCCACCAGATTGGCCGATCCCGACGGATGCCTACCATGCCATGATCGTCGGTTATCTGAGCCACATTCTCGCGGATATGCTGACCCCCTCCGGCGTTCCCCTGCTCTGGCCCTGTCGCTGGCGCTTCCGTTTACCTCTCTTAAACAGCCAAAAAGGCAATCAGCTAGAGCGCGTCCTGTGTATTGCCTGTATCGGCTTTTCACTGTATCAGCCGCAGAAGAATTTGAATTGCTGCACTTACGAGCAATCATTTCGCTTTTTGCAATCCGCGCAAGCCTACCTCTTCCAATACGTGAAATAACCGCGTTACCTAGCGTAATACCCTTGTATCTTGAAGTTTAGATATTATTGACAATGTAAGTTTGGCACGGTTCATGTAGCCTGTTTTACTCTGGGGTTTCTAAGCCCGTTATTTAGCTAAATAATTCGAGTTTCAGGACAAAACGTATTCGTTTTGAATAACGCGAAGCGTTAGCCCTTTAGGGCGATGCTCATCAATGAGCATCGTAACGCGGCAAGAGAAGGACAAATTCGTCGGAAACGAATTTGACCAGCCATCGGCTGGCCTTCGGTGAGAGACAGGATGTCTCTCATTTCATCCCGATGAGCTTACTCAGGTAAGTGATTCGGGTGACAAATCTGCCAAGAGCAGATTTGAACGCTGCTTGCAGCGGCCCTTCAGGGCGAGGCCCACGACGGGCCGAGTATTTGAGCGTAGCCAACGCACATGCGGCTTGAAGTATGACGGGTATAGACATATCTCTGTAACATGATGGCAAAAGACCTGCTATCCTGTGCGCGTTTGTTATTTTTTATCGCAAAAGATCACACTGCCGCCACCGTTCTGCGTTGTGACGCAGGGTATGGCCAATGTGGTGCGATTCACTGATAGGGAGCAAAGCTGGATGAATTTTCCGCTACTCATAAATATTCTACTATTTATCATATTACTACTCGGGCTCGGTTACACCAGTCGTAATGCCTCCTGGAGTCTGGCAAAGAAAGTGTTGCTGGGATTAGTTGTTGGGGTGTTATTTGGCCTGACGCTGCATCTGATTTATGGCGGCGACAACCCAGTCATCAAGCAGTCCATCTCATGGTTTAATATCGTCGGTAATGGCTATGTGCAGCTGTTACAGATGATCGTCATGCCACTGGTTTTTATCTCCATTCTGAATTCCGTTGCCAAACTGCATAATGCGTCGTCATTAGGGAAAATCAGCCTATTGACCCTTTCCACCCTGTTGATCACCACGTTGATTTCTGCGCTGGTCGGCGTCTTTGTGACTAACCTGTTTGGCCTAACGGCGACCGGACTGGTACAAGGCGCGCAGGAAACCGCGCGATTAACGGCGATTGAAAACAACTATGCGGGCAAAGTTGCTGACCTTAACGTTCCTCAGCTTATCCTGTCATTCATTCCCAAAAACCCGTTTGCTGAGCTGACTGGTGCTAACCCGACATCCATCATCAGCATCGTCGTCTTCGCGGCTTTCCTTGGCGTTGCCGCTCTGCAACTGCTGAAAGATGACGCAGTGAAAGGCGAACGAGTGTTAACCGCCATTGACACGCTGCAATCCTGGGTGATGAAACTCGTTCGTCTGGTGATGAAATTGACTCCTTACGGCGTCATGGCGTTAATGACAAAAATGGTCGCCAGTTCTAACCTGCAAGACATCCTCAAGCTGGGCAGTTTCGTTGTCGCGTCCTATCTGGGACTAGCAATTATGTTCGGTGTCCATGCATTGATCCTGTCTTTTACGGGTATCAATCCGGCACGTTTTTACCGTAAAGTCTGGCCGGTACTGACGTTCGCATTTACCAGCCGCTCCAGTGCGGCGACGATCCCACTTAGCATTGAGGCACAAACGCGTCGTATTGGCGTGCCGCAATCTATCGCCAGCTTTGCCGCGTCTTTCGGTACAACCATCGGTCAGAACGGCTGTGCGGGCCTTTACCCAGCCATGTTGGCCGTCATGGTCGCCCCAACGGTTGGCATTAACCCGTTGGATCCGGTCTGGATCGCAACGCTGGTCGGTATCGTCACCATCAGTTCTGCCGGCGTAGCCGGTGTGGGCGGTGGAGCCACCTTTGCTGCGTTAATTGTTCTGCCTGCGATGGGGCTGCCGGTAACGCTTGTCGCGTTGCTGATTTCCATTGAGCCGCTTATCGATATGGGCCGTACGGCGCTTAACGTCAGCGGATCTATGACGGCCGGTACGGTCACCAGCCAGTTGATGAAGCAAACGGACAAAACGGTTTTCAACGCACAGGATGATGCTGAGTTGACGCACCGCTAAGCCACCTCTGCTGCACAAAAGAAAACGCCGATGGCTGATGCTGTCGGCGTTTTTTTATGATGGGCCGTTGCTACACAACGTTGAAAAACGTTCCTTACGTTTTTTATGACACTTTTCTAATAACGATCTCGTGCCATCAGGCTAATAAGGTTAGCGCTGTGGGTTAGTGTCGTAAGCCTGGCAGCTCTGGAAGCCTTTATTGAGAACATGGCCAGTGTCGTTGTAGCTCACGAAATAGTTCTGTGCAGTGCCATCACGGTTTTTCAGCAGATAATCGCTACAGGTACCCTTGGCATTCACCAGACGCCTTTCCATTCCGCTGCCTGCGAGTTGATGGACCTGCTGCTTTGTCATTCCCACCTTCACATCTTTCACCACTGGCTCATTAACATAGCTTTCTGCCTTGTTATACGCCGAACATCCCGCCAGCATGACAGCACCTGCCGCCGCAATACATACCAATAATCTGTTATTCTTCATTTCATCACCTCATTATTAATGGGTCAGCCTAAGGCTAGTCGGCGGCGACCACTTTTTCAAATCATAACGTAGGGATGTAACATCTTGGTCGATAGTCAAAACGGGTTATCTATAGGGAAAATGACTACCTGATAGCTTGTTCTTTTTCTTCACGCTAATTCGTTTTACACTCAGGCAATCGTAATAATTCTTTTGCAGTATCAATAAGTTCAGGAGGGAGATGGCATGTCATTACAAAGCGACATTATCACTGCGTTGAGAGTGAAAAGCAGTATCGATCCAGCACAGGAAATCCGTGTTAGCGTTGATTTTTTAAAGAATTATCTGAATGCGCACCCGTTCGTTACGTCGCTAGTTTTGGGCATCAGCGGTGGTCAGGATTCTACGCTGACCGGCAAACTGTGTCAGACGGCTATCACGGAATTACGCAATGAGACGGGAAACGCACGCTACCAGTTCATCGCCGTTCGATTGCCTTACGGCGTACAGGCTGACGAAGCCGACTGTCAGGACGCCATCGCCTTTATCCAACCGGACCGCGTATTAACCGTCAACATCAAGCCCGCCATTGAGGCCAGTGAAGCCACCTTGCGCGCCATTGGCGTAGAGCTTTCCGATTTTGTCAAAGGCAACGAAAAAGCCAGAGAGCGTATGAAGGCGCAGTACAGTATCGCGGGGATGAACGCCGGATTGGTCGTCGGTACCGATCATGCAGCAGAGGCGGTAACGGGCTTCTTCACCAAATACGGTGATGGCGGCACTGATATCAACCCCATTTTCAGACTGAACAAGCGTCAGGGCAAAGCGCTGCTGCGTGAACTGGGCTGTCCTTCTCATCTTTATACCAAAGCCCCTACCGCCGATCTGGAAGAAGACCGGCCGTCTCTCCCCGACGAAGTTGCGCTAGGCGTCACCTATGAAAAGATCGATGACTATCTGGAAGGCAAACAGGTCGATGCGAAGGATGCAGCCATTATCGAAAACTGGTATCGCAAGACCGAACACAAACGCCGTCCACCGATTACCGTTTTTGATGATTTCTGGCGATAAATCATTGTGATAAGAACACCGAGCGCAGATAACGGCGTCCGGTGTGCTCTTGATTTTTCTGCACAGACTTCATAGCTAGGAATAAATATGACGCCACAACGCGCCACACTAACAGGCTTGCTGGCCATCATGCTATGGAGCACCTCCGTCGGGCTGATCCGCAGCTTGACAGAAGCGCTTGGCCCCATCGGCGGCGCGGCGATGATTTACTCCACCAGCACACTCTGTCTACTGGCTTTTTATGGTCTTCCCCGCATTACAACGCTGCCCCGCATTTATTTGTTCACGGGCGGTGCGATGTTTGTCTGCTACGAGATCTTTCTATCGCTCTCCATCGGGTTAGCGGATAGCCGTATGCAGGCGATAGAAATAGGGATGATTAACTATTTGTGGCCCAGCTTAACCATCTTCTTCTCACTTTTTATCAATCAGCAGAAAAGCCGTTTCCTGCTCTGGCCGGGTCTCGCTCTCTCGCTAGGCGGCATTGTGTGGATTATGAAAGGCGACAACAACTGGACGCCAGCACTCTTATGGAACAATATTCTTGCCAACCCGTTCGCCTACACTCTGGCGTTTTCTGCGGCCTTGACCTGGGCGCTCTATTGCAATATCACCAAGCGTTATGGACAGGGAAAAAGTGGCGTATCGTTGTTCTTTTTCATCACGTCCCTCGTGCTATGGATACAGTATGCCTTGAGCACTGAAAGCGCCATTTCATTCACATTACCCAGTTCACTGCAACTGCTCTTTATGGGTGCCTCAACAGCCCTGGCCTATTCTGCTTGGAATGCTGGCATTCAGCATGGCAACCTGACACTGCTGGCAACCGCCTCTTATTTCACGCCCGTGCTTTCCACACTATTGGCTGCGCTCTGGCTCAATATCACGCCCGCCATTTCATTCTGGCAAGGCGTCGCAATGGTTACGGCAGGTTCACTGCTCTGCTGGTATGCGACGCGGTCTTCTACTGACTGAAGCGCGGCATCACCCTGATGTGCGATCGCGCTTCCAGGTCAATAAAACCCTAATCTGCGCGCGGTCACATTCTTCGCGCTAACCTGTTATAGTCATCTTCACATTTCGTTACCTAAAAAAAGTCACACATGTTAAGGCGTTTCTTCTCGTACTATTCCCCATACAAAGGGTTATTCGTCCTCGATTTCGGCTGTGCCATTATCGCTGGGCTGCTTGAATTAGGGTTCCCGATGGCGATTAAAGCGTTCATCGACAAGCTGCTACCGGCTCAGGACTGGTCACTGATCTTGTTAGCGTCGGTGGCGCTATTGGCGGTCTATCTGCTGAATACTGCGCTGATGGCCATCGTCAACTATTGGGGACATGCGCTGGGCGTCGGTATTGAAACCGATATGCGGCGGCAGGCCTTTGAGCACCTGCAAAATTTGCCGTTCCGTTACTACGACAATATGAAGACCGGGCATATCATCACCCACGTCACCAAAGATCTGGAGGAAGTCGGGGAAATCGCCCACCATGGTCCGGAAGATCTTTTCCTCGCGATCATGACGTTTATCGGTGCTTTCATCCTGATGGCAACCGTTCATCTGAATCTGGCGTTGTTGACGATCATTATCGTGCCTTTTATGACGTATCTTGTCAGCCGTTATGGCGCCCGCATGACGGAGACCTGGCGTCAGCTCTTCGGTCAGGTTGGTAACTTCAACGCCCGCATTGAAGAAAGTGTTGGGGGGATCCGTGTCGTTAAAGCGTTTGCTAATGAAGCGCATGAGAAGAAACTATTCTCCAACGATAACGAAAACTACCGTCGGACTAAATTGCAGGCCTATCGCATCATGACCGCCAGCATAACCCTCAGCTACCTCAGCACGCGCCTGATACAGCTTATCGTTATGCTGGCAGGCATTTGGTATGTCATTCAGGGAGAACTCAGCTACGGCGGTTTTATCGGCTTCTTGTTGCTGATTGAAGTGTTCTTCCGCCCAGTAGCCAAGATTACCTCGGTGCTGGAGAGCTATCCCAAAGGTATTGCGGGTTTCAAGCGCTTTACTCAACTGATAGACACCGTTCCCGAGATTGCCGACGCCCCCGATGCCCATGATGCCGGATCACTGAGAGGCGATATCCGCTTTAATCAGGTGGGCTTTGGCTATTCCGCCGGTCGTCCGATTCTGCGCAATATTGACCTGTCGATTCGCGCAGGGGAAACCGTAGCCTTTGTCGGTCCGTCAGGCGCAGGCAAAACCACGCTTTGCTCTCTACTTCCCCGCTTCTACGATTTAACCTGCGGAGCCATCACCATTGATGGCACGGATATCCGCCAGATGACACAGGCGTCTCTACGCAGCCAAATTGGTATCGTACAGCAGGATGTATTCCTGTTCGGCGGCACCATCCGGGAAAATATCGCCTATGGTAAACTTGATGCCAGCGATGATGAAATTATGGAAGCCGCACGGCGTGCACGGTTAGATGAACTGATCGAGAATCTGCCCGATGGGCTGGATACCGTGGTGGGTGAGCGCGGCGTTAAGTTGTCGGGCGGGCAGAAACAACGTCTATCGATCGCACGCATCTTCCTGAAAAACCCACCGATTCTGATTCTTGACGAAGCCACATCCGCACTGGATACGGCAACGGAGCAGGCAATACAACAGTCGCTCAGCGAGCTTTCCGCAGGGCGTACCACGTTGGTCATCGCCCACAGACTAGCCACCATACAGAATGCCGGACGCATTGTGGTGGTGGATAACGGCTGCATCATTGAGCAAGGCAGCCATCAGGTACTGCTGGAGCAAAGTGGCATCTATGCCCAATTACATCAGGCACAGTTCGGTCAGGCCTGATTTTTCTCTTCCTTCGGCGAGGTTTATCCTCACCTGAGGTTGCTGACAGAGTCCGTAGAGCGGGAATAACGGATAGATCGTAAAGACGCTGTGAATACGTCCATGTACGCTCGGATTGCGCAGATATGAATCTCATCCCTGAG
This sequence comes from Pectobacterium sp. CFBP8739, assembly GCF_013449375.1. GTDB lineage: Bacteria > Pseudomonadota > Gammaproteobacteria > Enterobacterales > Enterobacteriaceae > Pectobacterium. The sequence continues at coordinate 415,122 of NZ_JACDRR010000005.1, forward strand.
ATTCACCCTTTACAGGGTCGTCGCAAGCGACGTTCAAAGGCGTTCCTGACGCCTTTGTCCATAGCGCAAACGCTTTACTCTTCTATCCCGTTACTCCCGTTTTCATTCGGCAAATAGGTTTATGAACGGTCTGCGGCGAGGTTTACCCTCGCCTTTTTCTTTCCGTTTTTCTCTCTCTGCCTTTTGCGCATAGATGTGACTTCAGTCGTTCCCCTTGCAATAAATTGCATTTAAAATGCATCTATTATAGTTTCATCAGGACATGACGCACATGGCGAGAAAACCCTTGGGAAAGTACCGACAGCGGGAGATCCGTACCGTCGGATTGATGATTGAATTGTATGAAAAGCACCACCCTGAAACCGACGATAACGTGCAGTATAAAGATTTATTCAACTATGCCATCAAGCGTCTGGAACGCTGTCAATTCGGTGAAGATAAACCCGCGTGTAAGCATTGCCCTATCCACTGCTATCAACCCGCCAGACGCGAAGCGATAAAAGCAATTATGCGCTGGTCAGGACCGCGGATGCTGTTACGTCACCCCATTCTGGCAATACGCCACTTGATCGACGATCATAGGCCGGTGCCGGATTATCCGAAGCCGAAGAAAGAGACAGTGCCAAAAGCGTCAAACGAGCGGGCAACCCGTCTAGCCGCGCAGCAAGCTGCCCCAGCGGATACCGATCCAGTGTAGAAATAGACAAGGTGAAGACGAATCAAATAGGAAAAGGCCGCTTGCGCGGCCTTTTTGGGTGACACTGTTACTCTTTGGGAGAGGCGTTCTCTACCCTGCTTTTTAGCTTTTGCCCCGGACGGAACGTGACCACACGGCGCGCCGTAATCGGAATATCTTCGCCAGTTTTTGGGTTACGTCCCGGACGTTGGTTCTTGTCTCGCAAATCAAAATTGCCAAAACCTGACAACTTGACCTGCTCGCCATTTTCCAAAGCGCGACGAACTTCTTCAAAAAACAGCTCGACTAGCTCTTTGGCATCCCGTTTGCTCAGCCCGAGCTTCTCAAACAGGTATTCTGACATTTCAGCTTTAGTAAGCGCCATAGGTTCAATCCCTCAAGGATGCTTGGAATCGCTGTTTTAATGCTGCTACGCATTCAGCAACGGTAGCGGCAATTTCCTCTTCTGCCAGTGTACGCGTGGTATCTTGCAGGGTCAGACTGATAGCCAGACTCTTATAACCTTCCGCTACGCCCTTCCCTCGGTACACGTCGAATAAGTTTACGCCAACTAACTGATTTGCGCCAACTTTCTTACACTCGGCCAAAATATCTCCTGCGGGGACATTTTCAGCGACCACAACGGCAATATCACGACGGTTCGCTGGGAAGCGGGAAACCTCGCTCGCTTCAGGCAATATGCGGTCTGCAACCTTGTCCCACAACAGTTCGAACACCACGGTGCGCCCGTTGAGATCCAACTTGCGCTCCAGTTCTGGATGAATAACGCCAATAAATCCAATACGTTTGTCGCCCAGATAAATAGCAGCACTTTGTCCCGGATGCAATGCCGGATTGTTTTCGGCCTTGAATTCGATTTCAGACAGTTTTCCCGTCAATGCCAGTACCGCTTCCAAATCGCCTTTTAAATCATAGAAGTCAACAGCCTGACGCGCCAGATCCCAATGCTCTTCATAACGCGTGCCAGTAATCACACCCGCCAGCATCAGATCCTGACGAATTCCTAGGTCAGCACTGCTGTCAGGAACAAAACGGAGACCACTTTCAAACAGGCGCAGGCGGCTTTGTTGGCGGTTTTGGTTATATACCGCCGCGCTCAGCAAGCCGCTCCACAGCGATAAACGCATCACAGACATCTCTGCGGAAATCGGGCTCGGCAAACTCAACGACGCTTCATCAGGGTGGATTAATCCCTGAATTTTCGGGTCAACAAAACTGTAAGTAATTGCTTCTTGATAACCGTGATCGACTAATAAGGTCTTCACTCGCTTCAATGACAATGACGCTTCGCGATGCGCAGTCATGACCAACGGAGCCTGAGTCGGAATATTCGGAATGTTGTTATAGCCGTAAATACGCGCGACTTCTTCAACCAAATCCTCTTCAATCTCCATGTCGAAACGCCAGCTTGGTGCCGTCGCCTGCCAACCTGAATCGGTTTTCGCAACGTTACAACCCAGACGTTGCAGAATATCGCTTACCTGCTCATCGGCAATCACATGGCCAATCAGACGATCCAGCTTCTCACGACGCAGCGTAATCGTTGCACGCGTCGGCAGGTCTGTCTCGCTAGTCACATCAACTACTGGGCCCGCTTCACCACCGCAAATATCGATCAGCAGACGAGTCGCGCGCTCAATGGCTTTGTGCTGTAACGCCGGATCGACGCCACGCTCGTAGCGGTGAGACGCATCGGTGTGCAAACCGTGACGACGTGCGCGTCCAGTAATTGACAGTGGGTTGAAGTAAGCGCATTCAAGCAGAACATTTTGCGTTTCTTCATTGACGCCAGAATGCTCGCCGCCAAAGATACCGCCCATCGCCAGCGCACTCTGCTGGTCAGCGATAACCAGCGTATCCGCGTTCAGCTTCGCTTCGTTGCCATCCAGCAGCGTTAACGTTTCACCTTCTGTCGCCATCCGCACGATAATGCCGCCGTTGAGGCGATCAAGATCGAACGCATGCATTGGTTGGCCGAGCTCCAGCAAAACGTAGTTCGTCACATCAACAACCGGATCGATAGAACGAATACCGCAACGGCGCAGCTTTTCACGCATCCACAGTGGCGTTGCCGCCTTAACATTGATGCCTTTCACCACACGGCCTAAGTAACGCGGGCATGCCTGTGGCGCATCGACCTTAATCGGGAAGGTATCCTGAATCGTCGCATCAACGGGTTCAATAGTCGGTTCATTCAACGTCAACTGATTCAACACGGCCACATCACGCGCCACACCGATAATGCCGAGGCAATCCGCACGGTTTGGCGTCACGCTGATTTCAATCGCGTTATCATCCAGCTTCAGATACTCACGAATATCCGTACCAATCGGCGCATCTGCTGGCAGCTCGATGATACCGTCGTGATCGTCGGAAATACCTAATTCGGAAAAGGAACACAGCATGCCTTCGGACGGCTCGCCACGCAGCTTGGCGGCTTTGATTTTAAAATCGCCTGGCAACACAGCGCCCACCGTTGCTACCGCCACTTTCAATCCCTGACGGCAGTTCGGCGCACCACAGACGATGTCCAGTAGGCGATCGCCGCCTACATTCACTTTCGTCACACGCAGTTTGTCCGCATTCGGGTGTTGGCCACATTCAACCACTTCACCGACAACCACACCGTGGAATGCGCCAGCAACCGGCTCAACGCCATCCACTTCTAGCCCTGCCATCGTGATTTGTTCGGATAGCGTTTCACTGTCAACCGCTGGGTTTACCCACTCGCGTAACCAGAGTTCACTGAATTTCATGATGTATACCCGCCTTACTTAAACTGTTTGAGGAAACGCAGATCGTTTTCGAAGAATGCACGCAGATCGGTCACGCCATAGCGCAGCATCGTCAAGCGCTCCATACCCATACCGAACGCGAAACCGGAATACACTTCCGGATCGATACCGACATTACGCAGGACGTTCGGGTGCACCATTCCGCAGCCCAGGACTTCCAGCCATTTGCCGTTTTTGCCCATCACATCCACTTCAGCAGACGGTTCAGTAAACGGGAAATAAGACGGACGGAAGCGAACCTGCAAGTCTTCCTCAAAGAAATTACGCAGGAAATCATGCAACGTGCCTTTCAGGTTGGTGAAGCTGATGTCTTTATCGACGATCAACCCTTCCATCTGATGGAACATCGGCGTGTGAGTCTGATCGTAATCGTTACGATAAACGCGACCCGGCGCGATGATACGGATAGGCGGTTGCTGCTTTTCCATGGTACGAATCTGAACACCAGATGTCTGCGTACGCAGCAGGCGTGTCGCATCAAACCAGAACGTGTCATGGTCCGCACGCGCAGGGTGATGTCCTGGAATATTCAGCGCATCAAAATTGTGATAGTCGTCTTCGATTTCTGGTCCGGTTACCACGGAGAAACCCAGCTCGCCGAAAAAGGTTTCGATGCGATCGATAGTGCGCGTCACTGGATGCAAGCCACCATTCTCAATCGTGCGACCCGGCAGCGAGACATCGATGGTTTCTTGCGCCAGACGCGCATTCAACTCCGCGGATTCCAGCGTGTGCTTACGGGCATTCAGCGCGTCCTGAACGTCTTGCTTAGCCTGGTTAATAACGGCACCCGCAGCAGGGCGTTCTTCAGCCGGCAACTCGCGCAGCGAGGTCATCTGAAGGGTTAAGTGACCTTTTTTACCCAGATATTCGACACGCACATTTTCCAGTGCGGCAACATCCTGGGCCTCTTCTATAGCTGTTCTGGCTTTAGCTACCAGCTCTGCGAGATGTGGCATTGTGTTCCTCTTTTTCTGCCTATGTGGCCAACGGTCATGATTGAAGAATGTCGTTTTACTAAAGCGATAAATATTACTAAAAACAATAGCAAAAACCGATTATCGTAAACAAAAAAGCCTCCCGAAGGGAGGCTTAAGCGCTACTTTTCGTTTCTTTTCTTACGCGCAAAGCCCCCTGAGTTCAGGCGCTAAAGTAAAAAAAGAAACGGAAAATAGCAGCATTCATACTTGCGTTACCTTGTCTTATAAATAATAAAAACGAAAAGTGTAGTGCTCGACGAAAAAAGGGAGCCAAAGCTCCCTCTTTCAACTGACTTACGCCAGTGCTGCTTTCGCTTTTTCGACCAGCGCGCTGAACGCTAATTTGTCGAATACTGCGATATCAGCCAGAATCTTACGGTCAATTTCAACAGAGGCTTTTTTCAGGCCGTTGATGAATTTGCTGTAAGACAAACCGTTTTGACGAGCTGCCGCATTGATACGTGCAATCCACAGCTGACGGAATTGACGTTTACGTTGACGACGGTCGCGGTAAGCGTATTGGCCAGCTTTGATTACTGCCTGGAAGGCAACACGATAAACACGCGAACGGGCACCGTAGTAACCTTTCGCTTGTTTCAATATTTTCTTGTGACGTGCACGGGCAACTACACCACGTTTTACGCGAGCCATATGCTCTCTCCTAAAGTCTTATTCTGAATTAAAAAAAGGTTACTTATGCGTACGGCAGACATGCGACAACCAGGCCCAGATCTCCTTTGGAGACCATGCCTTTCGGACGCAGGTGACGTTTACGCTTAGTAGACTTTTTGGTCAGAATATGACGCAGGTTAGCATGCTTACGCTTAAAACCACCGCTTGCGGTTTTTTTAAAGCGTTTAGCGGCGCCACGTACTGTTTTAATCTTTGGCATTGTTATTTCCACTTCGCATTGTTAATAAAACGAATCAGATAAGGCGAACAAAGCCGTACAACACAGAGGTTGTACGGTCTTGCTACTTGAATGCCTTACTGTTTCTTCTTCGGTGCTAGCACCATGATCATCTGGCGGCCTTCGATCTTCGTTGGGAAGGATTCGACCACTGCCAGTTCACTCAGATCGTCACGAACGCGGTTAAGCACTTCGATACCAATCTGTTGGTGCGCCATTTCACGACCGCGGAAACGCAGTGTAATTTTGGCTTTGTCACCATCTTCCAGAAAGCGAACCAGGTTGCGTAGTTTGACCTGATAGTCGCCATCATCGGTACCAGGTCGGAATTTAATTTCCTTAACCTGAATAACTTTTTGTTTTTTCTTCTGTTCCTTTGTAGCCTTACTCTTCTCATAAAGGAACTTGCCGTAATCCATAATTCGGCAAACCGGCGGCTCGGCGTTCGGACTGATTTCAACTAAATCAACACCTGCTTCTTCGGCTTTTTCTAATGCTTCATTTAGACTTACGATGCCCAGCTGTTCGCCTTCGACGCCTGATAGGCGTACCTCATGTGCGCGAATCTCTCTGTTGATGCGATTAGGACGCGCCGGTTGAACTCGTTTTCCGCCTTTAATACCTATACCTCCAATTGATGAAGACTACGGCTGCGAATCTCTTGCTGCAGCTTACTGATGACTTCACTGACATCCATGCTCCCAAGGTCTTTACCACGACGAGTACGGACAGCAACTTTTCCTGCCTCGACCTCTTTGTCGCCACAAACCAACATATAGGGAACCCGGCGTAAAGTGTGTTCGCGGATTTTAAAGCCTATCTTCTCATTTCTCAAGTCTGCTTTTACACGAATGCCCGCTTCTTGCAGTTTTCGGGTCAATTCGTTGACATAATCAGACTGGCTATCAGTGATATTTATAATCACCGCTTGAACCGGAGCTAACCAAGTCGGGAAGAAACCAGCGAACTCTTCGGTCAGAATACCGATGAAACGCTCCATTGATCCCAAAATAGCCCGGTGAATCATAACCGGCACCTGACGCTCGTTGCTTTCGCCAACGTAAGACGCATTCAGACGACCCGGTAATGAAAAGTCGAGTTGCACCGTACCACACTGCCACGCTCGATCCAAACAGTCATGCAGAGTAAATTCAATTTTTGGGCCGTAGAACGCCCCTTCACCCGGCTGATAGTCAAATTCGATGTTATTTTCAGTCAACGCTGCGGCCAAGTCAGCTTCAGCGCGATCCCACATTTCATCGCTACCGATTCGTTTTTCAGGACGCGTAGACAGTTTCACCACGATTTTTTCAAAACCGAAGGTGCTGTACATGTCATACACCATCTTAATGCAGCTGTTCACTTCATCACGAACCTGCTCTTCCGTACAGAAGATGTGCGCATCATCCTGAGTAAAGCCACGCACGCGCATTAAGCCATGCAGAGAGCCAGATGGTTCATTACGGTGACAGCTACCGAACTCAGCCATACGCAACGGCAGATCGCGGTATGATTTCAATCCCTGATTGAAAATCTGTACGTGACCCGGGCAGTTCATCGGCTTGATGCAGTATTCACGGTTTTCTGATGAGGTCGTGAACATCGCTTCTTTGTAGTTTTCCCAGTGACCGGTTTTTTCCCACATCACGCGATCCATCATGAATGGACCTTTTACTTCCTGATACTGGTACGACTTCAGCTTCATGCGCACAAATGCTTCCAGTTCGCGGAAGATCGTCCAGCCGTCGTTGTGCCAGAACACCATACCTGGCGCTTCTTCCTGCATATGGTACAGGTCAAGCTGTTTGCCGATCTTGCGGTGGTCACGCTTCGCCGCTTCTTCCAGACGTTGCAGATAAGAAGCCAATTGCTTTTTGTCCGCCCACGCTGTGCCGTAGATACGTTGCAGCATTTTGTTTTTGCTGTCGCCGCGCCAGTAAGCGCCCGACGTTTTCTGCAATTTGAAATGGTGGCAGAAACGCATATTCGGTACGTGCGGACCACGGCACATATCGATGTATTCTTCATGGTGATACAGACCCGGACGATCATCGCGACTGATGTTCTCATCCAGAATCGCCATTTTGTAGGTCTCACCACGCGCAGCGAACGCATCGCGCGCTTCCTGCCAACTGACTTTTTTCTTAATGACGTCATAGTCAGTGTCAGCAAGCTCGTGCATACGCTTTTCGAGCAGCTCAATATCTTCCTGAGTCAGGGTACGGTCGATATCTACGTCGTAGTAAAAACCGTTATCGATAACCGGACCAATCGCCATTTTGGTATCTGGCCACAATTGCTTGATCGCATGACCCAATAAGTGCGCACAGGAGTGGCGAATAATTTCCAGACCCGCTTCATCTTTGGCAGTGATGATAGCTAACTGCGCATCGGTATCGATTTTATCGCTGGCATCAACCAGCTCGCCATTGACGCGTCCGGCGATACAGGCTTTTGCCAGACCGGGACCAATATCAAGTGCAACATCCAGGGGAGAAACGGCGTGGTCGTAATGACGCTGACTTCCATCAGGAAGGGTGATAACTGGCATTATAATTCCCTTATTTACAGTGGTGAGCCACACGAAAGCTCACATGCAAAAATCGTCTATCAATTGAAAATCAAAAGTGTTAACCATGCTATTCCTCTGTACTCTGTGAAATATATACACATGGTGCACACGACTAAAGGCGTGCACTAGCGTGACATGGATAACGTCGGGGACAATGATACACCTTATAAGTGGCGTATTAAAGTTGGATGGGTAGCCTGAACATCGTTACCGTACGATGTTCAGGCTACAGGCATGTTTACTGTGTTTGCGTCGACTTCAGCGTCGCGCTATTTTTACGGGAAAGTCTGAAACCCAGCCAAATAACGGCAATCCAGAATGGAATTAAAATGACCGAAATGCGAATACCCGGCGACAGCAGCATAATCACCAAAATCCCCGCCAAAAACGCCAGACACAGGTAGTTGCTCCACGGATACCAGAAGGCTTTGAAGGCAGGGACAATGCCCTTCGCCATCATCGCCTGACGGAAACGCAGATGTGCAAAGCAGATCATGATCCAGTTAATCACCAGCGTTGACACCACCAGCGCCATCAACAGCTCAAACGCTTTGCCTGGCATCAGGTAGTTGATTGCTACACCGAACGATGTCGCCAAGGCTGACAACGCGATAGAGCGGACAGGCACACCGCGTCCGTTAACCTTCGCGAGAGATTTCGGCGCATTCCCCTGTTTTGCCAAACCGTACAGCATCCTGCTATTGCAGTACACGCCACTGTTGTAAACCGATAACGCCGCTGTGAGTACCACAATGTTCAGTACGTTTGCCACCAAATTGCTATTCAGCGCATGGAAGATGAGAACGAACGGGCTACCACCATCAACGACATTTCCCCACGGATAAAGCGACAACAAAATAGACAGCGCACCGATATAGAAAATCAAGATGCGATAGACCACCTGATTGGTCGCCTGAGGGATAGAGCGTTTCGGATCGGCCGCTTCGGCAGCGGTGATACCGACTAATTCCAGACCGCCGAATGAAAACATGATCACCGCCATGGCCATGATCAATCCACTTGCACCATTCGGCATGAATCCGCCATGAATCCATAGATTACGTATCGTTGCCGTTTCGCCGCCATTACCACTCAGCAGCAGCCAACTGCCGAAGACAATCATCCCGACGATGGCCAGCACTTTGATAATGGCGAACCAGAACTCCGTTTCCCCAAACATCCGTACATTCACCAGATTGATCAGGTTAATGAGCACGAAGAATATCGCGGCGGACAGCCAGGTTGGCGTTTCGGGCCACCAGTATTGGATATAAATCCCCACGGCCGTCAGTTCAGCCATCCCTACCAGAATAAACATCGCCCAGTAGTTCCAACCGGCCAGAAAGCCCACAAAATCGCCCCAGTATTTATAAGCAAAATGGCTGAACGAACCTGCTACGGGCTCTTCCACCACCATCTCACCCAGTTGTCGCATAATCAGAAACGCAATCATTCCGGCAATCGCGTAGCCCAATAAAACGGACGGCCCAGCCATTTGAATAGTTTGCGATATCCCTAAAAACAAGCCAGTACCAATCGCGCCACCCAACGCTATCAGTTGAATATGCCGGTTTTTTAACCCTCGTTTTAAAACCAGTTCCTGTTGATCGCTTGCTCTATCTTTTTGATTACTTGCTATGTTGTTTTGCGCATTTGCCATGTTGTTTTTGTGCTTCCTGTAAAGCTTTCTTCATTTTTATAACCATGCTCACTCACGCCATCAGTATGAAAAATGACGTGAACAGGCAAAGAGATCGGGGGTGAAACGCGACACAGTGATGGCGCCATTAACGTTCAGGAATGACACTTTTAAACGTTAATTCCACGTCATCACGCTCGAAATCGGCGGTAAGCGCTTCAGGCTCACTTTTCTCTGCATTCTGGGGCAACAATTTTTTCAATAATGCTAACTGCTGGCGTTGCTGCTCTACGACCTCTTGCAGCAATTTCACTTGCTCATTCGCTCTGACGCTCGCCCGATTCACAAAAAACCAGATCAGCGCGGCCAGCAGCACAACCAACAAGACAAAAACCACTTCTAATATGTTCACAACGACTCCACTTATAACCACTTATGACAGTACCTGTGGGCTATCTTAACACCGTGACGTAGCCAAGTTCGATACCCAACTCTATCCGTTCCCCATATCATATCGATACGCAGCGCTATCGTATTGGTACAAAAATAAAAAACGTGGAGCGCGTTTTTCAACGTTGTGTGCGACGGCAAGGAATGAACCAAAAAAAAGCCTGTCGGTCAGGACAGGCTCAGGTATCGATAGAGGATATCAGAATGGGTAATCGTGGTAGCCCATTTGCTCAGAGATATTTCTGGCGGCCGTATGCAGCGTAGCCACATATTCGTGTTTGTTTTCTTCCGAAAAACGAATCGTCGGAAAAGAAATACTGAGGCCAGCAATCACCACGCCAAAACGATCGAATACTGGCACAGCGATACAACGCAGCCCTTCTTCCTGCTCTTCGTTGTCTTCTCCGTAACCTTGTCCGCGGACAACGTCTAATTGATTGAGAAGATCTTCAGCAGTACACAGCGTGTGTGGCGTACTGCGGGTGAATTCAACCGTCGACAGAATTTCTTCTACTTCGCCACGATCGCGCCATGCCAACAGCACTTTACCGATTGCGGTACTGTGCAGCGGATTACGGCGACCAATACGCGAATACATACGCAGGTTATACATCGAATCAATCTTGTGGATATAAACGATGCCGTCTTCATCCAACGCACCAAGGTGGATCGTTTCCCGCGTTAGAGCAGACAACTCACGCATCTGTATATCCGCACTGCGGATTAAATCGACGTTCTGCAATGCTTTAGCCCCAAGTTCAAACAACTTGAGCGTTAGCGAATATTTCTCTGATTCACCTTCCTGCGCGACATAGCCTAGGGATTTCATCGTCTGCAAGAAGCGGTAAACGGTACTCTTGGACATCATGACTCGCTGAGAAAGCTCGGTAATACCAATTTCTCTCTCTTCACCTAATGCCTGCAAAATACCAAAAACCTTTAAAACGGACGACACGGAATCGGGTTGTTTATCTAAATCTGCAATAGCCATTTTTGTGGTTACCCTACTCAGGTTTTTTTGTTTTAAAAAAAATAGAACAATGGTTTTAGTATAAAGGGAACGCTTTGATTATGGCAATGGAGCAACAACGATAATCAAGTTAAGTTTGAGAAATAACCGCGTCAGAGACTTAATAAAATAATATGTAAGTAAATATTATTAAAATAATCCGCGCCATAAAATGTGACGCGGATTTATTAGTATTATTAGTTCCAGACTGAATCAGGAACCTTCGCCAGATACAGCGCAGGTTTGCCATCTACGTCAGAAGTAAACAGAACTTGTTTATTATCCGGCGTGAAAGAAGGATGCGGGTGAGTCACCTGACGATCCCCTTCTAACACTTCCCAGGATGTATTGTGCTGTGCAATACGGTGTTCTTTGCCCGTTTTCAGGTTGAAAACATACAGGAACGGATCGTTCTCGATTTTATAGCCACCATCGTCCTGCACGTCGGCTGGCGCATCGGAACCATCACCGACTAACAGCGTGCCATCATAGTTACTCATCAGGTGAGAACACGGCGGCATGACGCGCAGTTGACGATCTTCCAGCGTAACAGGATCGATGCTACGGATATAGCGATTGCTATCGTCTTTCAGGTAAGAGACGTAAATCATCGCTGAACCATCCGGCACCCAGAATTCGTGGGTGCAGCTTTCGCCTTCAGCATGCTCTTTCACTTTACGCATGTTGGTCCCATCTTCGTTGATGAACCACATACGGGCATCAACCAGGTCATGCGGACCTTCGTGGCAGAAAGCTACGGTGTTGTCATCACCCGGACGGTAGATTGGGTGACCCAGCCACTGGTTTTCCTGAAGGATAGTCTGTGCTTCGCCCGTAACCAAATCGACACGAATCAGGCGGCAGCAAGGATTAGTGAAGTAGAATTCCTGGAATTTTTTCCAATCGGTCAGTGGTTTCCAGTCTTCTTTTTTGATCTCAATACCGACCATTTTGGTGCAATCGGAGTTAGCAACCCAGGTACCGTAACCAACCCAGTCGTCAGGCACCTGATAAATCGTTTTCTCTTCCAGTGTCTCCAGATCGACACGCATCAAATTACGAGTATTTTTAACGTAATACAGCGCATCGTCATTCGGGGACAGGAAGCCGCCGAAGGTGTTGTCGCCTTTGCCTTCAGTCAACTGCGTAGCGCTCTGCTCTTTTAAATCCAGCAGATAGTAGTTCCACGGGCCGTCAAACGCAGCACCAAACAGCAGCTTGCTGCCGTCATTGAAGAAGCACTTCTGGTAGAAATAGTTGCGGTGGCAGATAACATCGGGCGGGGTTAAACGCACAACTTCGGTGCCAGTTGCTGAATCCTGGTAGGTATGGAACGTTAGGGGGATCTTGTTACCTTTGGCCATCCGTAAATCCTTAGAACTTATCATGAAGAATCTGACGCCACACGCGCATACTCTTCGATAACCTGACATTCCGATCGCCCAGCAAACGGGTTACCCCGACACCGGTTGTTCAAAAATCAGGCCACCAACCTCACGCGAGACGCCTGTTATATCGGCATTATAGAAACAACGTTTCATTTTTCCGTGATCGTGGTTTTATTTTATAAAACATTCTTCCTATTTTCACCACCTGTTTCAGATCTAATGAAAACACACGAACGGAAAAAACGCAGGTTTGTTGGATCAATAAACGCAGAAATAACAAAGGCCCGAGCGGGCCTTTGGGAAGAAAACATCGTGAATTACTTCAGGTAATCACCGGAACGGAGCGCTTCAATACGCTTATCCAACGGCGGGTGAGACATAAACAGTTCGCTGAAGGATTTCGATTTTCCGTTAATGCAGAAAGCCATCATGCTGCTCTCTTCCTGCGGTTCATAGCTGGTCTTCAAGCGTTGCAGTGCAGCGATCATTTTCTCACGCCCCACCAGCTTGGCTGACCCCGCATCCGCGTGGAATTCACGGTAGCGCGAGAACCACATGGTGATAATGCTAGCAAGAATACCAAACACCAGTTCCAGCACGGTCGCGACAGCAAAATAAACCAGCGGGTTACCGTTACTACTTTCCTCTTCATCACGGTTGCCGGACAGGAAACCGGAAACGACCTGAGCAATCAGACGGGAAACGAAGATAACGAAAGTATTCACTATCCCCTGAACCAACGTCATGGTCACCATGTCGCCATTCGCGATGTGGCTGATTTCATGCGCGATAACGGCTTCTGCTTCGTCACGACTCATGTTTTGCAACAAACCGGTACTGACCGCCACCAGCGACGCATCACGACGGGCTCCCGTCGCAAAGGCATTGATGTCCGGCGCATGGTAGATAGCCACCTGCGGCATCGCGATCCCTGCTTGCTGTGACTGAGTACGAACGGTTTCCATCAGCCAGCGTTCCGTTTCGTTACGTGGTTGTTCAATGACTTCACCGCCAACGGATCGTAACGCCATCCATTTAGACATCAGCAGTGAAACAAACGCACCGCCAAAGCCAAACAGCCCAGCCATAATCATTAAGCCCTGGACACTGCTGGACTGAATTCCCGTCAGGCTGAGTACCAGCCCGAAAACCAACATCACCGCCAGGTTGGTGATCAGGAAAAGCGCAATACGCATCATAAAGGTCTGATTTCCTCTCGCAGAAAGATAAAGTTTGCAACACATACATCGTATGGGTTGCCGTGGCATTTTCAAGCATTCTTAACTTTTCAGTTACTAAATCCACATAACTTTACACTTTTCAAAAGGAAAGCGGCGTCCTATCTGATGTTAATCCTGCTGCGTCAGTACAACAGCGTTGATCGAAAATCGATAAACGCGTCGACGTGATCGACCTGAATCGCGCCCACCCCAGCACGAATTAATGCTCCCCATACGGCGTCAGGATCCGCTAAGGCGTGCGTATCGCTATAGTCGAGAGAATGCGAACAATCCAGCGTGTTCACCCAAATCCGCACCCCAAGCCGTTGAAACTCGGCATACGCTTCGGTCACCGCCTCAATCCTGCATTCGTATAGCCGCACGTCATCCCACTCTGGCGCAACCGCGCCGCATCGTACGCCAGTTCATTCCAGGTCCGTGGCGGCTTATCAGGGTCGAGCCCTGCCTTACTAAACGCATCTTTGTTGTAGTAGAGAACGAGGGTTGAACAGCAGGAGGTCGAGGCGAGTTTTATAATCGGACAATCTTGTGGCGAGCAGAACATCGGCTGCCCGCCACGGTATTCGATTAGCTTTGAGCGTGAGCCATATCTGCACGCAGTGAAGCACTAACCGGTTGATGTTTAGGTGGTTTGACCCACAGAGTAATCAGCAGCGAAACGACAGACATGATGATGATTGCCGTAAATGTAGCCTGGAAGCCTCCAAGCTGCGCCGCGATAAACGAACCCGACAGCGCGCCAATGCCGAATCCCTGATAAATGACGCCATAGTTTTTGCTGTGATTTTTCAGGCCAAAGAAGTCACCGACAATCGCTGGGAACACGGTGATATTGCCACCAAAGCAGAAAGCAATCGCGCTGACACAGATAAAGAACAGCAGCGGATTCAGCGGCAGGAACGTCATTACGGAGACCGCAAGAATCGTCACGAACAGCGTAAAGCTGATGACCCGCATACGCCCGACACTGTCGGAAAGCGCGCCAAGGACTATGCGTCCCACGGTATTAAAAATCGCAATCGCCGACACCGCATTGGCCGCCATCGCCCTATCCATTCCGGCCATTTGTACGCCAATATCTTTCACGATACCGATCAAATACAACCCACTCATGCACGCGGTGAAGAAGATAATAAATAGCAAATACGACTCTTTTGTTGCCAACATTTCAGCCAGCGAAAAGTCTCGCGTCTGTCCCTGAGCCGCACTCTGTTGAACTGGCACCGCAGCAGGTTCTTTCAGCAGTGAACTCCCGACCAGAATCATCGCCATAACGATAACGCCCCAGTAGAAAAAGGCTTCTGACACACCGACTTCTGCAATCAAAAAGCTGTTGACGTATTTGAACAGCAGGCTTCCGGTACCAAAGGCGCCAACAGAAATGCCCGCGATTAACCCTTTCCGATTCGGGAACCATTTGATCAGGTTGGACAACGTCGTGATATAAGCCGTACCGTCAGCAAAACCGACAACCACGCCCATCAGCAAATAAATCAGCGTCAGCGACGAGCTCACCGCACTCGCCATCAGCCCCGCGCCCAGCGCGATACCGGCAATCATGGTCAGGCGACGCAGACCAATGCGCTCCTGAAACTTACCGGCAAACAACGTAGCAAAAGCCAGACAGAAACTGGTGATGGAAAACGTCGTCGCCACTGAACTCAGCGTCCAGCCAAATTTGTCCACCAGCGGCTGGTTGAACAAACTCCAGGTGTAAATCGTTCCGAGTCCCATTTGGGTGATGATCGTACCGAGGACGATCAATCCACGGTTAACAGGTTTGGTATTCATGGGCTTTCCCCTACATCAAATTGGTCCGATTCACTCGGTACGCTAAAAAATATAAGCTGATGTGGAGAAGGAAAAATCCATCAAAACACTGTCAGCTTATGGGCTGGAGCCAGTATACAAGCGGGCTGACAGTGGTTGATCGAATGGGGAATGAGATGCCTGAAACGCGGAATGAAATGCCGTTAAAGGCGCATCAATGACCTAAACGCCTTTATCTTGCTCCGGCTTACCGGCACTTCAAAATCTAGGTCGTTCAATCGCAGGATATAGGTGTTGTTAAACCACGGCACAATTTCACGGATTTTTGTCAGGTTGACGCAGTAAGAACGGTGACAGCGGAAGAAATACTCTTCCGGCAAACGGCTACAAAACTCCGTAATATTCATCGGCATGATGAATTCCTCACGTCGGGTATAAACCAGCGTGACCTTTTCCTGCGCCGCGGCATAGTAGATATTGTTGATATCCGTGACGATAATGCGTTCGTCTTTCATCAAGTTAATGGTGTGCTGCGCACTCCTCGGCGCACCAGAAGACGCGCCGGTGTCGACAGCGGGAGTCATTTGCCGCTGTTGCCAGGTCGCTTCCAACTTACGTAGCATCGTGACAATACGTGATTCATGGTACGGCTTAAGAATGTAATCAAAGGCTTCGACCTCAAAGGCCTCCACCGCATGCTCTTTGTACGCCGTAATAAAAATGATGTAGGGCTTATGCGCAAATTTGCTGATATTTTGCGCCAGCCAGACGCCGTCCAACGAGGGAATATTGATATCCAGAAAGATCGCATCGACCTCGTTATGCTGCAAATACTTCAGTACATCCAGCCCGTCATCAAATGTCGCCTCAATCGTAATATCACTGTGCTGTTTGATAAGATAATTCAGCTCTTGCTGCGCGAGGAACTCATCTTCAACAATAATAGCTTTCATGGGTTGCCTCCGGTTTGTTCAGCAGCAGAATATCCCGACGGCGGCACCTGAATGGTATCCGGCAAGGCCGACGGTATTTTCTCTTCTCGTGGAATATAGAAATAAATTTCAGTACCGGGTTCCAGACGACGAATATGCAAGCCATCGCCATAAAGCAGGCGAACGCGGTGATGGACATTCAGCAGGCCAATTCGATTCCCCGGTAACTCGTTACGCGCCACGCGGTCCATCGTTTCCTGACTAATACCGTGCCCCGTGTCTTTTACCGCCACCAGCAACCTATCACCCTGCTCTTTCACGGATAGCACCACCGTGCCTTTCCCTCGACAAGGCTGAATACCATGCACAATCGCGTTTTCCACCAGTGGCTGAATTAATAAGCTGGGGACCTTATACGCCAGATCGTCATCGATGTCGTAAATCACCGTCAGTTTGGCGCCAAACCGCGCCTGCTCAATCGCGATATAATCCTGTATCTGGTACAGCTCTTTTTTTATATCGATCAGCGCATCATCGTTAAGCTCGAGGTTATAGCGCAAATAGCGTGACAGATTGATCACCAACTGACGCGCGGTATCGGGATTAATACGAATAGACGAGGAAATCGCATTCAGCGCATTAAAAAGAAAGTGTGGGTTGATTTTACTTTGTAGCGCTCTCAATTCCGCCTTATTTGCCATATCACGTAGCTGCTCGGTGCGGGATACTTCAATTTGCGTTGACATAATTTGTGATAAACCGACGGCCATTACGCGTAATGAATAGGTAATTTTGTGGGCATGGCGATAATAGATTTTTAGCGTACCCGTCACCTGCCCGTGTTCCCACAGCGGAATGACAATCATCGAGTGGATTTCCGGCGTTAGGTGCTGTTCATCATTATTTTTAATGATGATTTTTCCGTCATGAATCGCCTGTTGCGTCATTGGGCTGATAATGTCGTGGCCGATATTATATTTTTCCTCCCCAATCCCCACATACGCCTGAATATGCTGTGTATTCGTTATCGCCACCGCGTCTGCATTAATTTCAGTACGAATAATGCGACAGATAGCCGTCAGCGAATCACTGTTGATATTGCGGAAATACGGCAGTGTTTTATGTGCAATATCCAGCGCGAGCTTAGCCTGTCTGGCAGCAATCACCTCTTTTTCATTCGCCACGCTCTGCACCAGCAAGACAATCAGGCCAATACAGACAGAGCCGAGAATCATCGGCACCGCAATTTTTGAAACAATATCCAGCCCTAATTCGATCGGCGTCGCCCATGCCACCACCAGCAGCATCGTTAACGATTCGCACAGCATGCCGCCCAGAATCCCGATGCTCCACTGCTGCTCTTTTTTGACTTTCTTATTGATGTAGCCGGAAGTGATACCGGCGATAATGCTGGTAATCAGGCAAGGTACGGAAGTGATACCGTCGATATCAATGAGATAGCGGTGCACTCCCGCAATGATACCCGTCGCAATCCCCACCCAGGGGCCGAAGAGAATACCGCCAGACATCACGGCAATGACGCGCACGTTGACGAGCGACCCTTCAACATTAATACCGGAATAGGTACCGAACAGCGCAAACAATGAAAAGATGGCTGTCACCGTCGCACGCTCTCTCGGCGAGTGTTGCTCTTTTTGCAGTAGTTGCCGGAACTGACGTGTTCTGGTGAGGAAAAACAGGCAAATCAGCATCAGCGCGGCGCGGTCGAAGACCGCAAGGAGCATCTCAAATATTTCGTGCACGGGATATCCAGTACAGGTTTACAAGCCTGCACTATAGAAAAAATGTGATCCATATTCCACTTTTTAGTCTGTTAACCGCGTGTACCGTGAGGAATTATGAAAGCCAGCGGACGTTGGCCTTTAAGAAAGACATACCACAACCGTTATCCGTCTATTTACTGACTTACACGTCTATGGGCTTATTCAATTTCAGTAGCTGAGTAAATTCCTCCGCTGGCATCGGATGCCCAAACAGGTATCCCTGCGCTTCCTCACACCCTTTACTCCGCAGTCGTTCGCTCTGTTCTAATGTTTCTACCCCCTCTGCAATCACGCCTAGGCCAAAACTTTTCCCGAGATACAGGATCGCACGGACAATCGCCGCGTCCGGTGGAGATTCACACATGGTTCTGACAAAAGTCTGATCGATCTTCAACCGAGTTACCGGGTAATTTTTAAGCATACTCAGCGACGCGTAGCCCGTTCCATAGTCGTCAAAAGCAATACCGATTCCCGCGTCTCGCAGCGCCTTCAACGGTTGCAACATGTTTTCATCGTAACGCAGGATGATATTTTCCGTGATTTCCAGCTCCAGCGAGCTTGGCTGCAATCCTGTACGCGCAAGGATATCCATAATCTTCTGCGCCAACATACCGGTACGAAACTGTGCGCTGAAAAGATTAATGCTGATACGAAAATAGCTGTCACTCTCCCGACACCATTCCGCCGCCTGCCGACATGCCGTTTCGACGATCCAATCACCGACTCGCTCCGCCCACGGGCCATTTTCCAGTGCAGTAAGAAAAGCGGCAGGGCCAAGTAATCCTCTTTCTGGGTGACGCCAGCGTAGTAGTGCTTCTGCGCCGACAATTTCATTTGTTGCCAGCTTTACCTGTGGCTGGTAGAACATCTCAAATTCATTGAGCTCATAAGCCCGCACGAACTCTAGCTGGAAGGCATGTTTGGCCTGAAAGACTTCAAGCAGCTCGCGCGTAAAAAAGCGATAACAGTTTCGGCCTTCAGATTTCGCCTGATACAGTGCCAAATCTGCGCTGGTCAAAAGATCCTGCACGGTCAGCCCATATTCTGGGTACAACACCGCTCCAATGCTGGCGCTAATATTGATTTGATGATCGTCAATAATCATCGCCTGCGAAATTTCATGGATAATCTGCTCAGCAATTTTCCCTGCGGCTTTTTTATCATTCAGACCGGGAAACAACAGCGCAAACTCATCGCCACCCATTCGCGCTACAACATCACCGGAGCGAACCGTGGCTTTTATTTTTTTGGCGACGTGTACCAGAATATTGTCGCCGCTGGAATGCCCTAGGCTGTCATTCACATCTTTAAATCCGTCCAGATCGACCATCATGATGCAGACTGCGGGTTCATTCTTTAGTGCGGTTTCCAGATTAGATGTCAGCAGCGTACGATTTGCCACTCCGGTTAACGGATCCAGATGCGCCAGCAAAAATAGGCGTTCTTCATTGCGTCGCCGCTCTGTAATATCGCGCAATATTGCGCCATAGCTAATATTGTTGTTGTCTTCCCACATCGAAACTGACAGTTCGACCGGAACCAGGCTACCGCTTTTGGCTTGCACGTTCAGTTCCAGCGTCACGCCTTTCATCAGCGAATCACGATCGGCAACCAAGTGATTAAGTTGTACAACAAAGGCATCGGGTACAATGGTATTAATACTGCGGCCAATAATTTCCTCATCAGTATATTCCAGCATATGCCCTGCGGCAGTATTCCAGAAGGTAATCATCCCCTTCTCATTAACGCACAGAATGGTATCAGGCGAGGTATTGGCAATATTTTCGAAACGCACCTGACTGGCTTTGCGCGCAAGTTCCAGACGTCGCATTTCCAGCTTGTCCATGACTAATGAAGCCAGATCCTGCAAATTATGCTCGTCACGTTTGCTGAATGTCGCTCTGGGTTTCAAATCGATAATACATAAGGTACCAATGGCATGCCCGGACGGCGTAATTAAGGGAATACCGGCATAAAAACGAATGTAGGGAACCCCCACAACCAGAGGATTATTTTTAAAACGCGCATCCTTGAGAGCATCAGGCACTACCATGATTTTTTTCTTCAAGATCGTATGCGCGCAAAAAGAGATATCACGAGGCGTTTCGCAAAAAGGAACCCCCACGCTGGCAGCAAACAGTTGACGCTCAGCCTCCACCAACGACACCAAAACGATAGGTACGCTAAAGATGTTAGCGGCCAGACTAATCAGGTTACTCAAACTCGGGTCAAATAATACGTTCTTAATTCCATACTCACGAAGAGCAGCAAGACGTTTGTCTTCATCTTTGCTTATTGGGGCACGACTCATGGGTTCCCCCTCCCATCGTATTTAATGTTCAGATTAGACAAAAATTTAGCTATAAATCCAAAATGTTGCAGCAATGAGCACGATAAGAACAGCGGGCCAGCGTTATCAAACCAAAGCCCCTTCGCTTGCCTAGAATCACGACACATGGTGGCTGAGTGTTGAGTATGGCAAAAGATCCAGACTCTATCATCCCTTCAAGTCATTAATAATAACAAGTGGAAGTATCAATTAAGATGATAGGTGAAAAGCGAAATAGAAAGATAGCGACGCACTCACAACGTTGCAGGATGGAAGCAAAAAAGAAAGGGGGACGGTTGGTATATTCAAATTTTCACAACTGGATAACGAAACATATTATCAAGTGATTAACAGAATATAACCAACCGAGAAATCATTAGGCAGGAAAATAGGTTATGGAATGCTCAGGCGTGTCGTTTTTTGCTCGGATGACGACATCCCAAATCCCAGTATAAGGCACCGTTAAATACACTTCGCCTTCCGCATGACGACAAATAGAATCCTGCGTAACACTATTCTCTTCAGCCAATGCTTCCTGTTCACCATTGCTCATTTGCACTTCAAATGTATTTGCACACCGAACGATTACCGTATCACCACCAAACAGACTTAAACACGTGCGAATTACAGACATACATCCTCCGCGACACGCAGTCATGCGCATGCTTAATGAAACGAATTTATTGGTTATATTTCCCACAGCGGGATTTCCATAAAAGCAAAATGCATACCGTCGGATTGTGATTTAGATCAAGTGAGACACACGTTTAAAGCAAATCAGGGGGTGGAATAAGATGATACTATGACCGCCTGATACTTATTAGGATTTTTGATAGTCGAGCAATCGCACTTCTGTATGACGACGTTATCTCACTTATTCAAATGGGCTTGCCGCTATAAATAACAACTTAAATCGTTTTCAAAGTTGTATTGATGCGTGATTTTTGTGCACGGCAAGGAAAGATAATGGGCGCTTTTTTTAAACAAAATTAATACGCGCTTGATAAGTGACAACCTAAGTTGTACATTGAATGAATGAAAACGACACTTGCAGAACGATTAAAGACCGCCAGAATCGCACAAGGGCTTAGCCAAAAAGCGCTTGGCGACATGATTGGCGTATCTCAGGCCGCCATACAGAAGATCGAAGTGGGGAAAGCGTCGCAGACAACCAAAATTGTTGAGCTTTCCAATGCACTCCATGTTCGCCCTGAATGGTTGGCAAACGGCGAAGACCCAATGCGTAGCGACGGGGTAACTCGACCTGTCCAGGAATCGAGCATTCCGCCAAAATCAGAATGGGGCACCGTATCAGCTTGGGACAGCACGACAGAACTATCAGAGGACGAGGTGGAAGTGCCCTTTTTAAAGGATATTGAGTTTGCCTGCGGCGACGGACGTGTTCAAAGCGAGGATTACAACGGCTTTAAGCTCCGTTTTTCTAAAGCTACGCTGCGTAAGGTTGGCGCAAATACGGACGGTTCAGGGGTGCTTTGTTTCCCGGCAGCGGGCGACAGTATGGAACCCATCATTCCTGATGGCACCACCGTCGCGGTTGATACCAACAACAAACGCATTATTGATGGCAAGCTCTACGCCATCGCTCAGGAAGGCGGCGGTAACGATAAGCTCAAGCGAATCAAGCAGCTTTACCGCAAGCCTGGCGGCCTTCTCGTCATCCATAGCTTCAATCGCGAAGCTGACGAAGAAGCTTACGAATCAGACGTCGAGATTATTGGCCGCGTGTTCTGGTATTCGGTACTGCTATAGTCCCGATACTGACGGTATCCCGCGTCATAGCCGTCTCTCTTTTCCTCTCACTAAAGCCGGTGGACCGATACGGACACCGGCTTTGTGTTGCTGTCGCCAATCGTCACGTTATGGATAAGCGCCGCGCCGCTAAAAAACGTTTACCCTCGCTCAGATAACCTTACCCACACGCCACAGTTTTATACAATCACTATGCTATTGTTTCATCAACCCTTGTTGATGTTGTGTTATTCATCCTGTCTCTGTGTTCCTTTCCCGCCCTATGGCGGGATTTTTTTGTCCTTCATCTGGCCTCTTCTACGCGCCACACCGCAGGTTGTCATTTCTTTTCACAACCAAAAACAACTCAAATTAAAACTAAAGATGTTGACACAAAAACAACTTTAGTTTTAAATGGACACATGAAAGCAGCGTAATCTCTGCAAAGGTAACAACCCAGTTTTCACGTCAGTAACAACACTCATGCATAACAATAAGGTGATTTATGACTGAACCACAATTTCGCAGTAAAGGTCCTGAGCTTCTGGTCGAACTTTCTCAACACGTGGCCGATACGGTCAAAAACGTCACCGAACTCGATCCGCAAACAGCCGAGCTGGTCGGCAATGCCGTTGCCAAACATATGATGACCGTATGGGGCGGACAAAACGTTTATTTCCCAATGGGGATATCCTGGCGCGCTTCTCAACGCGATCTTCAAATCTATGAAGAATTTGACGGACGCAATCACAGCGCGTTGGCTAAAAAATATAATGTCTCGCTGCAATGGATTTATAAAATTGTCAGAACAATGCGAAAAGAAGAGTCACAGGCAAAGCAACACTCTCAGGCATAATGCCAAAAGTCATAAATTAACAACCAGGTGGTAATTAAAGGAACAGACTAAAAATAGATAATTGACTAATAGCGATAACCTCTGATTTTAATAACATATAACTTAAATCATTCGAGTTGTGGAAAATGCAGCAAGGCATTCCTCTACGCTGATGCCGACCAACGCACGCCGTTTGAAGTATGATAGAGAAAATAAAAGATAATACCATCTGGCAATTAATAGAATGGGTACGCTTTTGTACCCATTATTTTTATATCGCTAAGGCTTTATTCTTAGACATCGCTCTTCAGTACACTATCCCTGATGCGGTGAATACCACGTTATCTCCCCTTCTCTTATTTAAATCGCTCTGCTAAAAAAACACAAACATGCATTTGCAATGCACAAATCAATTTTTGACCGCTAAGAGCATGATAACGTTGCCCCACGATCCCTTCGGTACGTTGAAAGCGCCGAATGAAAAAAATAAATGGGAGACATTGAGAGCAATGAGTGAGAAAGCAAGAAAGCGGTGGCAACGGCGTCCTGGCACCACCGGAGGAAAACGTCCCTGGAACGACTGGCGCAATGCTCTAACCTGGCGCAGAGCAACACAACTTCTTCTACTGGCGATCAACGTTTATATCGGCGTCACCTTCTATTTTTGGGTACGCTACTTTGAAACCGGCGGCACAAGTCTTTATATGCCGAGACCGAGTGGTATTGAAGGCTGGCTGCCAATTGCAGGATTGATGAACGCTAAGTTTACATGGGAAACAGGTAATTTTCCTCCTATTCACCTTGCGTCAATGCTATTACTTGCAGCATTTATTCTGATTAGCGTGTTGCTGAAGAAATCGTTCTGTTCCTGGCTGTGTCCTATCGGCACGATTTCCGAGTGGGTAGGTGCGTTGGGGAAAAAAATAGTTGGCCGCCATTTCATTCTTCCGAAGTGGCTGGATATTCCACTGCGCAGCCTGAAATATCTGCTATTAGGTTTTTTTCTCTACATCGCCTTATCAATGCCGGCACAAGGCATTTATATGTTCCTGATGTCGCCCTACGGCCTGATCGCCGATGTTAAAATGCTCGGCTTCTTTCGTAATATCGGCACCATCACACTGGTCTGCGTCTTTCTCTTCACGTTCACCAGTCTGTTTGTCCGCCATTTCTGGTGCCGCTACCTCTGTCCTTACGGCGCGCTCATGGGGGTATTTTCACTGCTGTCGCCCTTCAAGATCCGTCGCAACGCCACCAGTTGTATCGATTGCGGCAAGTGCGCCAAATCCTGCCCGTCTAACATCCCGGTGGATAAGCTGATTCAGGTGAGAACGGCAGAATGCACGGCCTGTATGACCTGCGTCGAATCCTGCCCGGTGGCCTCAACGCTTTATTTCTCCCTGACGAAACCCTCAGGCTCGCAGGCAAAAGTCAGCAAAACAACCAAACCACTATGGCGACAAACTGCGCTGTCCGGCATCACGATGACAATTCTGGTACTCTGCATTCTTTTTGGCATGATCGGCTTTGCGATGTACATCGGTGGCTGGAACAGCCCGATTCCCGACCACATGTACTTCAGACTGATTCCCGGATCACAAAGCATTGGTCACCCATAAAGAAAAAGGGGCCAAATTGGCCCCTAATACTCATCTGCGCTGAACAGCAGATTACATATTATCGATGATGTCCTGAGCGAACTCGCTACACTTACGCAGCTTAGCACCTTCCATCAGACGTTCGAAATCGTAAGTCACGGTCTTGTTCTTGATCGCGCCTTCAACGCCCTTAACAATCAGGTCAGCCGCTTCGAACCATTGCAGGTGACGCAGCATCATTTCAGCAGACAGAATCACAGAACCTGGGTTCACTTTATCCTGACCCGCATATTTCGGTGCCGTACCGTGCGTGGCTTCGAACAGTGCACATTCGTCACCAATGTTCGCGCCTGGGGCGATACCGATACCGCCAACCTGTGCCGCCAGGGCATCAGAAATGTAGTCACCGTTCAGGTTCATACAAGCGATCACATCGTATTCAGCAGGACGCAGCAGGATTTGTTGCAGGAACGCATCGGCGATCACGTCTTTTACTACGATCTCTTTACCGGTGTTCGGGTTATTGATTTTCACCCACGGGCCGCCATCGATCAGCTCACCGCCGAATTCTTCACGCGCCAACTGGTATCCCCAGTCTTTGAACGCGCCTTCGGTGAATTTCATGATGTTGCCTTTGTGCACCAGCGTGACGGAATCACGATCGTTGGTAATCGCGTATTCGATTGCAGCGCGAACCAGACGTTTAGTGCCTTCTTCCGAACACGGCTTCACACCGATACCACACTGCTCAGGGAAACGGATTTTGTTAACGCCCATTTCTTCACGCAGGAATTTGATCACTTTGTCTGCTTCAGCAGAACCCGCTTTCCACTCGATACCTGCATAAATGTCTTCGGCGTTTTCGCGGAAGATCACCATGTCGGTCAACTCAGGCTGTTTAACCGGGCTAGGTGTACCTTCGTAGTAGCGTACCGGACGCAGGCAAACATACAGATCCAACTGTTGACGCAGTGCAACGTTCAGAGAACGAATACCACCGCCGACTGGCGTTGTCAGCGGGCCCTTAATCGCCACACGGTATTCACGGATCAAATCCAGCGTTTCGTCTGGCAGCCAGACATCTTTACCGTAGACCTGCGTGGATTTTTCACCGGTATAGATTTCCATCCAAGAAATCGCGCGCTTGCCCTGATAGGCTTTCTTCACGGCGGCGTTAACGACGTTGATCATGGCAGGCGTGACATCGATACCAATGCCGTCACCTTCGATAAACGGGATAACCGGATTGTTTGGAACAACCAGTTTACCTTGAGCATCAACCGTGATTTTCTGACCTTCTGTCGGTACAACTACTTTGCTTTCCATTAACCTCTCCTTCGAGCGCAATTTTGTTAATGACTTGTAAGATGCGTGTCAATACTACTTGAATATTTAGCCCGCGCCAATCGCAAACCATTTCGAGTATAATGCTTTTGTTTTCCGCGACTATAAAGATGATGAATAAATTCCCTGTTAAAAATCACAAAGTTAAACGATTCAGCTCACAGCCGGCAAAAAAAAGGCAACCTGATAACGCGCCGCGTCGAATCGTTTTGTTCAATAAACCCTTCGATGTCCTGCCACAATTCACTGATGAAGCCGGACGCCGCACGCTAAAAGACTACATTCCGGTTAGCGGTATTTATGCCGCCGGTCGTCTGGATCGCGACAGCGAAGGTCTGATGATTCTCACCAATGACGGCAAACTTCAGGCTCGACTCACCCAGCCAACGCAAAAAACAGCCAAAATTTACTATGTTCAGGTCGAAGGTATTCCTGACGATGCCGCGCTGACGCGCTTTCGTACCGGTCTGGATCTGAATGACGGAAAAACGCTGCCCGCAGGGGCGGAAATCGTACCGGAACCCAGCTGGCTGTGGGCACGTAATCCGCCCAT
The DNA here is from genome assembly GCF_013449375.1 of Pectobacterium sp. CFBP8739. Classification (GTDB taxonomy): domain Bacteria; phylum Pseudomonadota; class Gammaproteobacteria; order Enterobacterales; family Enterobacteriaceae; genus Pectobacterium. The sequence goes on from NZ_JACDRR010000005.1 coordinate 441,697, forward strand.
ACGCGAGCGTAAAAGCATTCCTGACTGCTGGCTAAAAATCACGCTGTATGAAGGGCGTAATCGGCAAGTCCGTCGTATGACGGCGAATATTGGGTATCCTACCTTGCGTCTAATTCGATACGGTATGGCCAATCAGACGGTAGAAAACCTGTTACCCGGAGAATGGAAGGAGATAGCGGATGTTTAAACCCCATGTGACAGTCGCCTGTGTGGTACAGGCCGAAAACCATTTTCTGGTCGTCGAAGAATTGATTAACGATAAATTATTGTGGAACCAACCCGCAGGGCATCTGGAGGCCGACGAAACGCTGATTCAGGCGGCAAGCCGTGAGCTATGGGAAGAAACCGGTATTCAGGCTACGCCGCAGAGTTTCTTGCGTCTGCACCAATGGATCGCGCCCGACAGCACGCCATTTTTACGCTTTTGCTTCGCGCTCGATCTGCCTGGGCGGGTTGCTACCCAACCGCACGACAGCGATATCGAATGCTGCCACTGGTTAACCGCCGAGGAAATTCTGCATTCGCGCCAGCTTCGTTCGCCGCTGGTGGCTGAAAGCATCCGCTGCTATCAGCAGCCAGAACGCTATCCGTTAACCGTACTGGGTGCGTTCAACTGGCCTTTCTAGGCATTCTGTTATTCCTGCCATACGTGAGCGAAGCGCCGCACAGCAGGAATAGCAATGCAGCCCGCAGTTCAACATGCTAAAATATGCCGCTTGTTTTTCGCATCAATGCGTCAGTAAATTTCAGTTCGTGAGACTTCCATGTCAGATAACAGCCAGAAGAAAGTGATTGTCGGTATGTCCGGCGGTGTTGATTCCTCCGTTTCCGCTTACCTGTTACAGCAACAGGGCTATCATGTTGAAGGCCTGTTCATGAAGAACTGGGAAGAGGACGACGACACGGAATATTGCTCGGCAGCCACCGACCTTGCCGATGCGCAAGCCGTTTGCGACAAGCTGGGTATCGAATTACATACCGTCAACTTTGCCGCTGAATATTGGGACAACGTTTTTGAACTCTTCCTTGAAGAATACAAAGCGGGCCGTACCCCCAATCCCGATATCCTGTGCAATAAAGAAATCAAATTCAAAGCCTTCCTGGAATTCGCCGCCGAGGATCTCGGTGCAGACTATATCGCGACAGGCCACTATGTTCGTCGCCATGACGTCGACGGCAAGAGCCGTTTGCTGCGCGGCATGGACGGCAACAAAGACCAGAGCTATTTTCTTTATACGCTGAGCCACGAACAGATCGCACAAAGTCTGTTCCCGGTCGGTGAGCTGGAAAAACCACAGGTGCGCAAGATCGCCGAAGCGCTTGAGCTGGCAACCGCCAAGAAGAAAGACTCTACCGGTATCTGCTTTATCGGCGAGCGCAAATTTACTGATTTTCTGGCGCGCTACCTGCCCGCACAGCCGGGTCCGATTCTGTCCGTCGACGACAACAAACCGATGGGACAACATCAGGGGCTGATGTACCACACGCTGGGGCAGCGTAAAGGCTTGGGCATCGGCGGCGTCAAAGACGGCGGCGAAGATCCCTGGTACGTGGTGGATAAAGATGTCGCTAATAATATTTTGTATGTCGCGCAGGGGCACGAACATCCTCGCCTGATGTCCTACGGCTTAATCGCACAACAGTTGCATTGGGTTGACCGTCAGCCGCTCACCGCTGAATTACGTTGTACGGTGAAAACCCGTTACCGTCAGGCGGATATCCCTTGCACCGTTACGCCACTTGGCGACGATCGCATTACCGTGCGTTTTGATGAGCCCGTTGCAGCCGTGACGCCGGGTCAATCCGCCGTTTTTTATCTGGACGACGTGTGCCTTGGCGGCGGCATCATTGAAGAACGCTTACAGGAGTAACCGTGGCTAAGAATTATTATGAGATTACGCTGGCGTTAGCGGGTATTTGCCAATCAGCGCATGTCGTCCAGCAGTTGGCCCATACCGGTCAGTGTAATAACGCTGCACTGCACACCTCGCTGAACAGCGTATTGAATCTCAACCCAGCATCCACGTTGGCCGTTTACGGCAATGACGAGCAAAACCTGAAAATTGGGGTGGAAACGCTGTTAGGTATTCTGAACACCAGCAGTAATAAAGGTGCCGGTGCGGAGTTATCACGCTATGCCTTCAGCCTGATTGCGCTAGAGCGCAAGCTGAAAGCGAAGCCTGCCGCACTTGATGAATTAGGTAAACGCATTGGACAGTTGGAGCGCCAACTGGAGCATTTCGAACTGCTTTCCGAAACGATTGTCAGCGCGCTGGCGGCAATTTACGTGGATGTCATCAGTACACTGGGTCCGCGTATTCAGGTTACCGGTTCGCCGGAAGTGCTGAAAAACAGTCAGGTGCAGGCAAAAGTGCGCGCGGCCCTGCTGGCCGGTATCCGCTCTGCGGTACTCTGGCAGCAAATTGGCGGTGGACGCCTACAGTTGATGTTCTCACGCGGCCAGTTGGTTAAAGAAGCGAAACAGATATTGGCGCGTTGCCCATCCGTTTGATGCTATTCTTGCCGCTATGACTGACGCTGGTGTGATTCACGCCAGCGTCACAAAATCGGTTGCCGTTATTTAAATCATTGTTTTTATTGAAATTAATTGTTTTTATTGAAATTAATCGTTATTGAAACCAATCTCAGGAGTTGCTTGCGATGGAATTATCCTCACTGACCGCCGTTTCCCCAATTGATGGACGCTACGGCGATAAAGTCAGCACGTTGCGCGCCATTTTCAGCGAATTCGGTTTGCTGAAATTCCGTGTGCAGGTTGAAGTACGTTGGCTGCAAAAACTGGCAGCCTGTGCAGAGATCCAGGAAGTTCCTGCATTTGACGCGGACGCAAACGCTTTCCTTGATAAAATTGTCGCCGAATTCAGTGAAGAAGATGCGGCACGCATTAAAACCATTGAGCGTACGACCAACCACGACGTGAAAGCCGTTGAATACTTCCTGAAAGAAAAGGTGGCCGCCATTCCTGCGCTGCACGCCGTCAACGAATTCATCCACTTCGCTTGTACGTCAGAAGATATCAACAACCTGTCTCACGCGCTGATGCTCGATACCGCTCGCCGCGACGTCATCCTGCCGCACTGGCGTCAAATCATTGATGCGCTGAAAACGCTGGCGCAGGAATACCGCGATATCCCGCTGCTTTCTCGCACACACGGTCAACCAGCCACGCCCTCCACCATCGGTAAAGAGTTCGCTAACGTGGCCTACCGCATGGAGCGTCAGTATCGTCAACTGCAACAAGTTGAGATTCTCGGCAAAATTAATGGCGCCGTCGGTAACTATAACGCCCATCTGGCTGCCTACCCAGAAGTGGACTGGCACCAGTTTAGCGAAAGCTTTGTCACCTCACTGGGCATCAACTGGAACCCGTATACCACGCAGATCGAGCCGCACGATTACATCGCCGAGTTGTTCGATTGCATCGCGCGTTTCAACACGATTTTGATCGACTTTGATCGTGATATCTGGGGCTACATCGCGCTGAATCACTTCAAGCAGAAAACGATTGCTGGCGAAATCGGTTCCTCCACCATGCCGCATAAAGTAAACCCGATTGACTTCGAAAACTCAGAAGGCAACCTGGGTCTGGCGAACGCCGTTCTGGCGCATCTGGCCAGCAAACTGCCGGTTTCTCGCTGGCAGCGTGACCTCACCGACTCCACCGTACTGCGTAATCTGGGCGTAGGTGTGGGCTATGCGCTGATTGCGTATCAGGCCACGATGAAAGGCATCAGCAAACTGGAGGTGAACCGCGATCGTCTGGCTGACGAACTGGATCACAACTGGGAAGTGCTGGCAGAACCGATCCAAACGGTCATGCGCCGTTACGGGATTGAAAAGCCGTACGAGAAATTGAAAGAGCTGACGCGCGGTAAACGCGTCGATGCCGCGGGTATTCAGGAATTTATCGATGGTCTGGCATTACCTGAAGCGGAAAAAACGCGGCTGAAGGCCATGACACCAGCCAACTACATCGGCCGCGCTATCGCAATGGTCGATGACCTGAAATAACCGTTCTCAAAACCGAACGTGACCTCTCTCTGGCGGGCGCCCTGCCCGCCAATTTTGTATAAGACCAAGCATTTTCAGCCCGTTTAAATCCGGTTTATTCTCCCTGTGGATAATTTAACAAATAAAATAAATAACGCTCTCTGCGTATAATGTTGATACGCGGGAGCGACATACGTGGCAGATGAAAGATAGGATACATAAAAATATTTCCATAAATATGACCCTATCTATTCGACAGAGGATATAACGATGCGGATTCTGGTCGTTGAAGATAATGTATTATTGCGCCACCATTTAACCGTTCAGATGATCGAAATGGGGCATCAGGTTGACGCTGCGTCTGACGCCAAAGAAGCGGATTATTTTCTGCATGAGAATATGCCGGACATCGCCATTATCGATCTCGGGTTACCCGATGAAGATGGCATGAGCATGATCCGTCGCTGGCGCGCGCATCAGGTCAAACTCCCGATTCTGGTGCTGACGGCACGTGAGGGCTGGCAGGACAAAGTTGCCGTACTGGAAGCCGGGGCGGACGATTACGTGACAAAACCGTTCCATATGGAAGAGGTCGTTGCGCGCCTGCAAGCGCTGATGCGACGCAACAGCGGGCTGGCATCGCAGGTCATCAGCCTGCCGCCCCTTGAGATCGACCTGTCACGCCGTGAGCTGGTAATCCACGGATCGCCTATCAAGCTCACCGCGTTCGAATACACCATTATCGAGACGCTGATTCGTAACAAAGGCAAGGTTGTCAGCAAAGAATCGCTGATGCTACAGCTGTATCCGGATGCAGAACTGCGGGAAAGTCATACCATCGACGTGCTAATGGGGCGACTGCGTAAGAAAATTCAGCAAGCAGAGGCACCTGATGTGATCACGACCGTGCGTGGACAAGGATATCGTTTTGATATTGATACGCCGTTAGGCTCAGTATGAGTGATAAGAAGCTGCCCTTCTCGCTTCGTATTCGTTTTTTACTCGCAACTGCGGCCATTGTGCTGGCGTTGTCGTTAGCCTATGGCGTCGTCGCCATTATCGGCTATAGCGTCAACTTTGATAAAACTTCATTCCGCTTGCTACGCGGCGAGAGTAACCTCTACTACAGCCTTGCACAGTGGCGCGATAACCAACTGAATATCATCACGCCGCCCGACGTTGATATCAATTTTCCTACACTGGTATTGATATATGATGAACACGGCAACATGATCTGGCGTGAAAAGCACGTTCCTGAGCTAGAAGCGCTGATCAAACCTGAGTGGCTGAACAAAACGGCCTACCACGAATTGGATACCGACACCGATACCAGCAGCGCGGTATTAACGGGTAATACCTTACTACTGAGCAGCCTGCGAGCGCTGAACGGCACACAAAGCAATGCGCTCACGCACTCCATCGCCGTGAACGTTTATCCGAAGACCGATCATCTTCCCTCCATCACTATTGTTGTTGTCGATCGCATTCCACAGGAGCTTCAACAACAAGACGTCGTATGGGAATGGTTCAGTTATGTGTTAATCGCCAACCTTCTGCTGGTGCTTCCACTGTTGTGGCTGGGCGCCCACTGGAGCCTACGTCCTATTCAGCATTTGGTAAAACAGATCGCCGAGCTGGAAAAAGGCACGCGCGAACAGCTGGATGAAAATCCACCGCGTGAGTTGTTCAGTCTGGTGAAAAACCTGAATATTCTGCTGAATAATGAACGCCAGCGCTACCATAAGTACCGCACGACGCTCACTGACCTCACTCACAGTTTGAAAACACCGCTGGCCGTTTTGCAGACCACATTACGCGCGCTGCGTACCGGTAAAGAGATCACTATCGATCAGGCTGAGCCTATTATGCTGGCGCAGATCAGCCGTATTTCGCAGCAGATTGGCTATTACCTGCATCGCGCCAGCGTACGCTCCGAACATAATTTACTGATACGCGAAGTGCACTCGGTTCCTGCGCTGCTGGATGGCCTGTGTTCCGCGCTGAACAAGGTGTACCAACGCAAAGGCGTCGTGCTGACGCTCGATATTCCGCCCGAACTGACCTTTGTCGGTGAGAAGAATGATTTCATGGAAGTAATGGGCAATATTCTTGATAACGCCTGTAAATACTGTCTGGAGTTTGTCGAGATTAGCGTGCAATACTCCGATCACAAACTGCATCTGATTGTTGATGACGACGGCCCCGGTATCCCTGAGAGTAAGCGCGAAATGATTTTCCTGCGAGGGCAGCGTGCTGACCGCATGCGTCCCGGACAAGGTATCGGCCTCGCCGTGGCCGTCGAAATTATCGAACAGTATCAAGGTGAGATCCTCATCAGCGACAGCACACTGGGCGGTGCCCGAGTCGAAGCCATTTTCTCCCGCCAGAACCTGAGTCAGAATGAGGGGTGAAAGGCAGTACAGCGCGCGATGCTTCCGCTATACTTATTGCCACAATGCGGATTGTTTTAAAATACTGATTATTTCAAGAAAAATCATGTCTTCAAGAACAGTCATTTCCTCAAAAACGAGTTTCTGGAAAACGGTATGGACTATCAGCTCAATCTCGACTGGCAGGATTTTTTAGCGAACTACTGGCAAAAGCGCCCACTCCTGATTAAAGGCGGCTTCACGCATTTTATCGATCCGATTTCACCTGATGAACTCGCTGGTCTGGCGTTGGAAAACGAGGTCGATAGCCGTCTGGTCAGCCATCAGAACGGACGCTGGCAAGTCAGCCACGGCCCTTTCGAGAGCTATGATCATCTGGGGGAAAGTAACTGGTCACTGCTGGTACAGGCGGTCGATCACTGGCATGAGCCTTCTTCTGCCTTGATGCAGCCATTTCGCCAACTGCCGGACTGGCGTACTGATGATTTGATGATTTCATTTTCTGTTCCCGGCGGTGGCGTAGGGCCGCACTTGGATCAGTATGATGTGTTCATCATTCAGGGAACGGGACGTCGCCGCTGGCGCATCGGTGAAAAAATACCGATGAAGCAGCACTGCCCCCACCCAGACCTGCTACAAGTCGAGCCGTTTGACGCGATTATTGATGAAGAGCTGGAACCGGGCGATATCATTTATATTCCACCAGGTTTCCCACATGAAGGTTATTCGCTGGAGGACTCGCTGAACTATTCTGTGGGCTTCCGTGCGCCAAATGCACGCGAGCTGGTCAGCGGCTTTGCGGATTATGTGCTTTCACGTGAGCTTGGCAGCCATCGCTACAGCGATCCCGAGATTCTCTCTCGTGAGCATATCGCCAGCGTGCTGCCGCAAGAACTGGATGCGCTGCAAAAAATGATGCTGGATTTGGTGCAACAACCAGAGCATTTTCAGAATTGGTTCGGTGAGTTTATTTCCCAATCCCGCCACGAGCTTGATCTTTCACCACCGGAGCCACCTTATCAGGCAGGCGAGGTGTATGACTATCTGCAACAAGGTGAGCCGCTGCGCCGTTTAGGCGGCTTGCGAGTCGTCTGTGTTGGGGAGAGTTGCTTCGTTAACGGAGAGAAAGTGAATAGCACACACAAGGCGGCGTTGTTTACGTTGGCAGAGCACCCGACCATCGATGCGGAGCAACTGGGCGATGCACTGGACGACCCGTCCTTCCTCGCGCAACTTACGGTGCTGATCAACAGCGGCTACTGGTACTTCGCGGATTAAGGCCAAGCCTGAATAGCGGTTTGCACCATAATAAGGCGGGATATTCCCGCCTTATTCGTCTCTATAGAATAGAAGCGTTACGGCTTTGCCCGCAGCGCCGTCAGTTCCGCAATACGCATAATCACAGAGACCGCCTTTTCCATGCCTTCCAGCGTGACAAATTCGTGTTTGCCATGATAGTTGTAGCCGCCGGTAAACAGGTTCGGGCACGGTAGCCCCTGAAATGACAGATGTGCGCCGTCAGTGCCGCCACGAATCGGTTTCATATTCGGCTCAATATCGCAATCCCGCATCGCCTGCTGCGCCAGCGCAATAATGTGCGGATGCTGCTCAACCTGCTCACGCATGTTGTAATAGGTATCGGTAATCGTAACCTCAATGTAGCAATCCGGGTGCAGCCCCGCGCCGACTTTTTCCGCAATATCCAACATCGTCTGTTTACGCTGCTCAAAGCCGTTGCGGTCAAAATCCCGAACGATGTAATGCAAGTCTGCGCGTTCCACAGAACCTTTCATGCTATGAAGATGATAAAATCCGTGATAACCATCCGTTTGTTCTGGCGATTGGCTCTCCGGCACCTGTTGGTGATAGTGTGAGGCGAGCGTCAGCGCATTCACCATCACCCCTTTGGCGCTGCCGGGATGCACATTGTTGCCGACAATTTTCACCTGAACCGAAGCAGCGTTAAAATTCTCATACTCCAGTTCGCCAACACCGCCGCCGTCCACGGTATAGGCCCACTGTGCGTTAAACGCTTTCACATCAAAAAATTGCGCGCCCTTGCCAATTTCTTCATCAGGCGTAAAGGCAACGCGAATATCGCCGTGCGGGAGCTGGCTTTTTTTCAGGCGCACCAACGCGGTCATAATTTCCGCAATCCCTGCTTTATCATCAGCCCCCAGAAGCGTTTTGCCATCGGTGGTAATCAGCGTCTGCCCCAGTAACTGGTGTAACACTGGGAACATCACCGGTGACAGCACTTCGTCCCCCACCCCTAGGGCAATATCGCCGCCGCGGTAGTTTTCCAGAATCTGCGGATTAACATTCTTGCCGCTAAAATCCGGTGAGGTATCCATATGTGAAATGAAGCCGATAGCCGGAACGGGCCAGGCAACGTTAGCCGGAAGCGTCGCCATCAGGCAGCCCTGTTTGCTGAGTACAACCTGTTCAAATCCCAGATCGAGCAATTCTTGCTGCAACGCACGCGCCAGTTTCAGTTGACCGTCAGTGCTCGGCACATGCCGGACACCGGATTTAGACTGTGTATCAAATGAAACGTAGTTCAAAAATCTGTCGAGTAATTTATCCATCTTATTTATGCCCCCTGAACCCTGAAAGGCATTATGGATAGGGCTACCGCGGTAGATATTGCGTCAGGTCAGCTTTTTCCCGATTTAACAAATCGTCATACCAGAATTCAGGTCCAAAAGCGGCCACGAGGTCACGAGTAATGACCCAATAAGGTAACAATTAAGAAACATTTTCGCTAATTCAGTGACTGAATCACCACCGTTCAGTCGTCAATCGGCCGGAAGTGGGGTCACACAAGTTGGCGTTAAGCAACGTTTCCCGTAAAATGCCGCCCTTAACTGCGCACGCTGTCTGAAAGGTGATAACCCTTGGTACGATGCAACGGCGATACCGTTGGTCGGCCAAATCAGGAAATAGAGCCCGACCTTAATGAAAGAAAACGCCCTAACTATGCCGGCCATTGATATGCCGGTCATTGAATTGCTCAACGTCCATAAAAGCTTTGATGGCAAAGACATCATTTCCCATTTTAATCTCACCATTAATAACGGTGAGTTTCTGACGATCCTCGGGCCATCCGGCTGTGGCAAAACCACCGTACTGCGCCTGATTGCCGGTCTGGAAACGGTCGATAGCGGCAACGTAATGCTGGAAAAGCAGGACATCACCCATCAGCCCGCCGAGCAGCGGCACGTTAATACCGTATTTCAAAGTTATGCCCTGTTTCCTCACCTCAGCGTGTTTGAGAACGTGGCGTTTGGCCTGCGCATGCAGAAAACGCCCGCCACAGAGATTACGCCACGCGTGATTGACGCGCTGAAAATGGTGCAGTTAGAGGAACTGGCACAGCGCCGTCCGCACCAGTTGTCCGGCGGTCAGCAACAGCGCGTAGCCATCGCCCGCGCCGTCGTTAATCAGCCGAAGGTTCTGTTGCTGGATGAATCCCTGTCCGCGCTCGATTATAAGCTGCGTAAGCAGATGCAGAACGAATTGAAGGCGCTGCAACGTAAGCTGGGTATCACCTTTATTTTCGTCACGCACGATCAGGAAGAAGCACTGACCATGTCCGACCGTATCGTGGTGATGCGCGACGGACGTATTGAGCAAGACGGCACGCCGCGTGAGATCTACGAAGAGCCGAAAAACCTGTTCGTCGCCAGCTTTATCGGTGAAATCAATATCTTTGATGCCATCGTGCTGGAGCCGTTGGACGAACAGCGGGTGCGCGCTCAGGTCGAAGGCCATGAGTGCGTTATCACCGCAAGCTTTCCGGTCACCGTCGGCCAACACCTCAACGTACTGCTGCGGCCGGAAGATTTACGCGTCGAAGAACTGGCCGACGGTATGCAGGCGGAAGGCATGGTGGGTTACGTGCGCGAGCGCAACTATAAAGGCATGACGTTGGAATCCAACATCGAGTTGGAAAGCGGCAAGATGGTCATGGTCAGCGAGTTCTTTAACGAAGACGATCCCGACTTCGATCATTCACTCAACCAGAAAGTCGACGTCACCTGGGTGGAAAGCTGGGAGGTTGTCCTGCACGATGAAGAAGTCGCGTAAACGCTTTCAAAACACCATTATCACACTCATCGTTGCCTGGCTGGTGCTGTTCGTTTTCCTGCCCAACCTGATGATTATCGGCACCAGTTTTCTGACGCGCGATGACACGCATTTCGTCAGCCTGGTCTTTACGCTGGAAAACTATACGCGACTGGCCGATCCGCTTTATGCTTCCGTCCTGCTGCATTCGCTGAATATGGCCGTTATCGCCACGCTCTGTTGCCTGCTGCTGGGCTATCCGTTTGCTTTTATTCTGGCGCGCTTACCGAAAAAAATTCAGCCGTTGATGCTATTTCTGCTGATTGTGCCGTTTTGGACCAACTCGCTAATCCGCATTTACGGGCTAAAAATCTTTCTCAGTACGCGCGGCCATCTGAATGAATTTCTGCTCTGGACTGGCCTGATTGATACGCCGCTACGGATCATGTACACCTCCGAAGCCGTGATTCTCGGCCTGATTTATATCCTGCTGCCTTTCATGGTGCTGCCGCTCTACTCCAGCATTGAAAAGCTCGATAAATCCTATCTGGAAGCCGCCCGCGATCTGGGGGCGAATAAATGGCAGACCTTTACTCGCGTGGTGATCCCGCTCACCATGCCGGGGATTATCGCCGGCTGCCTGCTGGTGCTGCTGCCTGCCATGGGCTTGTTCTTCGTTGCCGACCTGATGGGCGGTGCCAAGAATTTGCTGATCGGTAACGTCATTAAAAGCCAGTTCCTCAACATCCGCGACTGGCCGTTTGGTGCGGCCACCAGCATCTGCCTGACGTTGGTCATGGGCGTGCTGCTGTTTATCTACTACCGCACAGCCCGCCTGCTGAACAAAAAGGGAGAGCTGGAATGACCGGACGCTTAATCCGCGGTGGATTTATGTCCATCATTTACGCTTACCTGTACATCCCGATCATTATTCTGATCGTGAATTCCTTTAATCAGGCGCGCTTTGGCATCAACTGGCAGGGATTTACGCTGGATTGGTATCGGCTCCTGATGAACAATGACAGCCTGCTTCAGGCCGCACAGCATTCGCTGACGATGGCCATGTTCTCCGCCACCTTCGCCACGCTAGTTGGCTCCCTGACGGCCGTTGCGCTATACCGCTACCGTTTTCGCGGCAAGCCTTTTGTCGGCGGCATGTTGTTCGTGGTGATGATGTCGCCGGATATCGTGATGGCCATTTCACTGCTGGTGCTTTTTATGCTGTTGGGCATCTCACTCGGTTTCTGGTCGCTACTGTTTTCCCACATCACGTTCTGCCTGCCATTTGTGGTGGTAACCGTCTATTCACGCCTGAAAGGATTTGATGTGCGGATGCTGGAAGCCGCACGTGATTTGGGTGCCAGCGAAGTGATTATTCTGCGCAAAATCATTCTTCCGCTGGCGATGCCGGCAGTGGCTGCGAGTTGGTTGCTCAGTTTTACGTTATCGATGGATGACGTAGTCGTGTCCTCGTTTGTCACTGGCCCTGCGTATGAAATTCTGCCATTGAAGATTTACTCGATGGTGAAAGTTGGCGTATCCCCTGAAGTCAACGCGCTGGCGACGATTTTACTCATTCTGTCGCTCGGGCTGGTGCTCAGTAGCCAACTGATTTTACGCGACCGCACTGGAAAGTAAGGCAGCGGCGAACGTCATGCACATCTGATTTTCATGCCCGCTGAAAACAACGGGCATTTCCTTTGGGACTTGTAAGGAGGTAAACATAATGAAAACGTGGCCACACCTACTGGCAGCCTGCGCGCTGGCGCTTGGCATCAGCACCGCTAATGCCAATGATAGCAAAACGCTCTATTTCTATAACTGGACCGAATACGTGCCGCCAGGCCTGTTGGAGCAGTTCACCAAAGAGACGGGCATCAAGGTGATTTATTCCACCTATGAATCCAACGAGAGTATGTATGCCAAGCTGAAAACCTATAAGGACGGCGCCTACGATCTGGTTGTCCCATCAACCTATTTCATCTCCAAGATGAGTAAGGAAGGCATGCTGCAAAAGATTGATACCAGCAAGCTCAGCAACTTCCATAATCTCGATCCAAACCTGCTGCATAAATCCTTCGATCCGAACAATGACTACTCGATTCCCTATATCTGGGGCGCCACGGCAATGGGTGTTAATCACGACGTGATTGACCCCACCAGCGTCACCCGTTGGGCCGATTTGTGGGATACCAAGTACAAAAATAGCCTGCTGCTGACGGATGACGCGCGTGAAGTGTTCCAAATCGCCCTGCGTAAGCTGGGGTACTCGGCGAATACCACCGACCCGGAAGAGATTGAGTCGGCCTATAAAGAGCTGCAAGCTCTGATGCCGAACGTCCTGGCGTTCAACTCGGATAACCCCGGTAACCCGTTCATTGAGGGTGAAGTCAACCTGGGTATGGTGTGGAACGGTTCTGCCTACGTGGCGCGTCAGGCGGGAACACCGCTGGATGTTATCTGGCCGAAAGAAGGTGGCATCTTCTGGATGGACAGTCTGGCGATTCCGGCCAATGCCAAAAACGTTGACGGCGCGATGAAGCTGATCGACTTCCTGCTACGCCCAGAAGTCGCGGCACAGGTTGCGGAAACGATCGGCTATCCAACGCCGAACCTGGCGGCGAAAAAGTTACTACCGCCGGAAGTGTCAGGGGACAAAACGCTGTACCCGGATGATGAAACCATCGCGAAAGGCGAATGGCAGAACGACGTTGGCAGCGCCAGCACGCTGTATGAAACCTACTTCCAGCAGCTAAAAGCGGGTCGTTAATCGCGCACGCTATCGCGATACAGATCGACTTTCTCTATCGGAATCGGCAGACCGTTAGCAAACCTATTTGCCGAACGAAAACGGGAGTAACGGAATAGAAGAGTAAAGCTTTTGCCCCAGGGACAAAAGCGTCAGGAACGCTTTTGGACGTACTTGCAGCGTCTTTACGATCTATCCGTTACTACCGCTCGACGCGCTTTATCTGCAACCTCTAGCCTTCATTACCATAAACTATGTTTCTACTCTGATTACAAATATCATCTCAAGCCCTCAAATTGAAAGCTAAAAGCATTATTCTGACGGCATTAGGAAAATAATTGTGCTCAGCTTCTTCTATAATGATGCCACACCCACCGGAATCACGATAAGGAGCACCACCATGCTACAACTCTCCAGCCACAGTTTTCAGGACGGCGGCACTATCCCGGGCGAGTTTGCCTTTGCCGTACCGGACGCAAATAGCCACATTGCACTGTCTTCTAACCACAATCCTCATCTTGCCTGGCACGGCGCGCCCGAAGGGACGCAGTCTTTCGTGTTGATCTGCCACGATCCGGATGTACCCAGCCGCGGTGACGATGTGAATCAGGAAGGCCGCGAGGTAAGCGCTTCTCTGCCGCGTGTCGATTTCTACCATTGGCTATTGCTCGATATTCCGGCCAACGTCAGTGAGATTACTGCCGCCTCGCATTCCACGAGTATCACTCCGCGTGGGAAAACCGGCCCGGATGCCCCCTCCGAGCTCCGACACGGCATTAATGACTACACCGTCTGGTTCGCCACGGACGAGCAGATGAAAGGCACCTACTATGGCTATGACGGCCCTTGCCCGCCGTGGAACGATGCACTCGTTCATCATTACATCTTCACGCTTTACGCCCTTGCGACACCGTCTTTGACGATAGAAGGCGAACTTAATGGGGAAAATGTCCGTGCTGCGCTGGCTAACGCGCCAGTATTAGCAGAAGCGAAACTCACTGGGCTGTATACGTTGAACCCTGCATTGTTGTGATAATAATACGTGGTGATAATGATGCGCTATAAGCATGGCGGGCAATGAGCGTGACCGTATTACGCTCATCGACTCCGCCTTTTCGTGAGGCGGACTGGACATTGCCGTTAGGCCAGCCGCTACAGCGGTTCGGCCTGTGTGCGCTAGCTCAGCCGCACTTGCGCACGCCGCAGCAGACAACGCGCTTTCATTTTTATGAAGCCACGCTGCTGCTGGTTCTCTCCGGCAAATTAACCCTTATTGAGCAGGGCGGCACGACAGTTATCGACACCCCGTCTCAACTTTGCCTGATTACGCCTGATGCCAGTGCTGATTTGACGAAAACGCCCAGCGGTCATGACGCCGTTTTTCGGTCACTCTTTCTAACCTTCTCACCCCCGCTTCTGGCGCGTTTTTATCATCGCTATCCCGAAAAATTGTCACCTGTACATCCTCCAGCGCCTTTCACGCACCTCTTACTGGATGGCGATCTGACTCATACCTTGCAGTATCTGGTTGAGGGAATGACGAGCAACACGCTCACTGAATCGCGTCTCGAACTGCGGCTGATGGATATGCTGCTTGTACTGTCGGAACGGGGATATCGCTTTGGTGTACCGCCACAGCCCAGCGTTACCGCTCAGCTACGTACGCTTATCAGCGAAGAGCCGGAGCGTCACTGGACCGCACAGTCTGCGGGACGACGACTGGCGATGAGCGAAGCCACGCTGCGCCGGAGGTTATCCGTCGAGCAAACACGCTTTGAAGTGCTGTTGCTAGAGACGCGAATGCAACACGCGATGATGCTGGTACAGACGACATCATGGAGTATGCAGCGTCTGGCCGAAGCCTGCGGGTATAAATCCTCAGCGCGTTTTTCCGAACGGTTTAAAACCCGTTTTGGCTGTTCACCCACCAAGATCCGTTAATCGTCATCAACAGCTCCGCGCTTTCATCCCAAAACGCTCAACGTAAGTTAAAAAAACGCCCTGTTGGATAGACCAGACAGGGCATTTATTTATCAGAACGATTTTAGCGACTTACTCTTTCTGCTCCTGTGCCAAATCGTGAGCGATTTTCACCGTTTCATCCAGATAAGGATCGGGAGCCTGATAGTCCTTCGGCAGATCTTCCAGCGATTTGAGCGG
Organism: Pectobacterium sp. CFBP8739; assembly: GCF_013449375.1. Classification (GTDB taxonomy): domain Bacteria; phylum Pseudomonadota; class Gammaproteobacteria; order Enterobacterales; family Enterobacteriaceae; genus Pectobacterium. The sequence goes on from NZ_JACDRR010000005.1 coordinate 457,075, forward strand.
TTTTTTACCTTCTCTTGCCAGTCGATCGTTAATCCGCTTCAGACGCATCGCTTCATCATCGTCGTTCTCTTTCTCGCGCTGGGCAAGATTCAGCGACACAATGTTGCGTTTATCCTTCATCGCATTGTAGCGAGCGATATCTTGTGCGACGTACTGGAACTCAGGATCTTTGGCGATACGTTCCTGATGGCGCTCATTCAGTGTGCTAATCAGCGCCTTCAAATCGCCACTCTTCGTATAGTTAGCCGCTTTGATGCTGTCCCACGGCAGCGCGTTGTCTTCAAACTTCTCGCCGGTATCGACCGTTTCGGTGCCGGTTGGCATCATTACGTCAGGCGTTACCCCCTTCATCTGGGTACTACCGCCGTCAATACGATAGAACTTCTGAATCGTATATTGCACGGATCCCAGCGCTGGCCAGTCAGGACGCAACATCTGATCGTAAATCCGATTCAGCGAACGATATTGCTGCACGGTGCCTTTACCGAACGTCGGCTCACCCACGATCAAGGCACGACCATAATCCTGCATGGCCGCCGCGAAGATCTCGGAGGCGGAAGCACTGAAACGGTCTACCAGTACCACCAGCGGGCCTTTGTAATACACAATGCCGTCGGTGTCGCTGTCTTCACGCACTTTGCCATTATTATCGCGCACCTGCACCACCGGGCCGCCTGGGATAAACAGGCCGGAAAGCCCTACCGCTTCCGTCAGCGCACCGCCGCCGTTAGTACGTAAGTCAATCACAATACTGTTGACGTTCTGTTTTTCCAGCTTCTGAAGCTGAACTTTTACATCATCCGTCAGGCCGACATAGAAGCCAGGGATATCCAACACGCCGACTTTATCTTTGCCGACTGTCTTGACGGACATTTTGACCGCACGGTCTTCAAGACGAATACGTTCGCGCGTCAGCGTAACAATACGGGTTTTCGTCCCTTTTCCTGCGGGCAGAATTTCCAGACGCACCTTACTGCCTTTCGGCCCTTTAATCAGCGCGACCACATCATCCAGACGCCAACCGATAACATCGACCATCGGTTTGCCGTTTTGACCTACACCAACGACACGGTCACCCACGGTAATGTTTTTACTTTTCGCTGCCGGACCGCCAGGCACCATGGAATTAATCATGGTGTAGTCATCATCCATTTGCAGCACCGCACCAATCCCTTCGAGCGACAGGCTCATTTCGGTATTGAATTGCTCGGTGTTACGCGGTGACAGATAGCTGGTATGCGGGTCGATTTCACGCGCAAAGGCGTTCATGACGAGTTGGAAAACATCTTCGCTGTTGCTCTGCGCCAAACGGCGAATCGCAAACTGGTAACGCTTGGTTAGCGTCTCTTTGATGTCTTTATCATCTTTACCGGTCAGCTTCAGGCTGAGCCAGTCATATTTCACCTTGGCATCCCACAGGCGGTTAAGCTCACCGACGTTCTGCGGCCAAGGCGCTTTGCTACGATCGAGCTCAAACGTGTCATTGCCCGTCAGATCGATTGGTTTATCCAGTAGCGACAGCGCATATTGAAAACGCTCAAACCGACGCTTCTGCGCCAGATTGTACAACGCGTACGGAACGTCCAACTGACCGGATTTCAGCGCGTCACCCAACTGGGCTTTTTGCCCGGAAAATTGCGCCACATCAGAGGCCAACAGCACGTTGTGGCTGTAGTCCAGCATGTTGAGGTAGCGGTTAAAAATTTTCTCAGAGAACTGCGCATCCAGCATAAACTGGCGATAATGTGAACGCAGGAAACGTGAGGCCACCCTGTCGCTAACGGTAGCATGTTGAGGCTCCTGATGTAGCTGAGGGATCTGCTCAACACGCGTAATGTTTTCATTTGCAAAACTAGAGCCCGCCAGCAGTAAGCCTGCGATGGCGGTTATTCTGACTAAGTTGTTCATGCCCAGGTTGGCCTCCGTATCAGAACTGCAAATGTTCTGCGCGTACAATCATTGCCAGTCCAGAAGCCAATTGCACTCTGACTTCGCCTTTGGCAATTTCAAGCACGGTGGCATCCATGGCGTCTTTGCCGGCTCTGACTTTGATTTCCTGACCGATTTGCAGTTTGGAAACATCCGTAACCGCGACCCGCTGACGCTCATTGTTGGCAGGTTTTACCTGACGAGATTGAGCATTAGCAGATGGCTGAGAAGAGGACTGCGATGGGTCGGAAGAAGACTGACGAGGTTTACGCTGTGCATGGTTTTGAGAAGCACGGTTTTGAGAAGCATCGCGACGTGGCGCGCGCTTCTGAGCGGGACGAGGAGCACGTGCCGCGTCTGCCGATTCTCCGGCTGCTTCACGTTTTTTCGCCTGCTGCTCAGCACGCTGAGCCTGAACTCGCGCTTTCGCTTCTTCCAACTGCGTGCGGGCATGATCGACATGCTGCTGTTCCAACTCGCCACACGGATTACCATCCAGATCGACACGTTGGGCACCCAATTTTACACCGTACAGATAGCGCCAGCTTGAGGTGTACAGACGCAGCGCAGAGCGTAATTGCGTCTTACTGACGTTATCGGACTCCGGTACACGCTCAACAAGATCCTGAAAAATACCGATCTTTAACGGACGCGTTTCACCTTCAGTGGTGAAACAAAGCGGGAACCGCTCTGCCAAAAAGGCAATAACTTCTTTACTACTGTTCAACTTAGGTTGATTTTCCATGAAATTTCCTGATTACAACGGGTTTGCCAACCGGCGCAGGCATGAACAGGCGTCATTATAATGACGCCATCGGCAATTGCCACGTTAACCTTGTCTCAACATGAGAGAATTGATGAATGTCATCACATCGCTCGCTTCCAGTTGAGCACAAAGTACGCTAACTACGGCCTTCAGCCCTTCTTCATCATCCGCGTCAAAACGCCGATAAAGAGGACTGTCAATATCCAGAACGCCAATCACTTGCCCGTTCACGACAAGCGGTAGCACGATTTCTGCGTTACTCGCGGCATCACAGGCGATATGACCGGGGAACGCATGGACATCATCCACGCGCTGAATGCGATTTTCAGCTATCGCCGCACCGCATACACCTTTGCCAACAGGAATACGCACACAGGCAACCTTGCCCTGAAACGGTCCCAGGAAAAGCGTGTCGTTATCCAACAGGTAAAATCCTGCCCAGTTAACCCCATCCAAACGCTCAAACAGCAACGCACTACTGTTTGATAAGATCGTAATAAAACGGTTTTCATCCGCGATAAGCGATGACATGTCGCGAACGAGATCCTGATAAAATTCTTGTTTATTCATAACGTATTATTCATAACGTATAGCGTTGTCTTTTCAAAACCGTGCGAAAAATTCCCGCACAGACTGCATTAGCATCGGTTACAGAATGCCATAAGATTAGCGCCTTCGCGCGAAGAATCATTCACTTTACTGTAACGCTGTCACGCATATCGTGCTATTTCCACCAGAAAAATAATATCGGGCAGAGATCAGAGCCTTATTATGAATTTATCATTCGTTGAGCCTTCAGTTACACTAAATAGCTGTGAATACGTTATCTAGCGTGAATATAACGGGACTCAACACCTTCCACCGAATCGCAGGAAAAATGAAAATACATACTATCGCCAGCCCTGCGCCGTTTCCCTCGCCCCGACCACCGTTAACCGAGGGGGCGAAAAGGTCTGTACCTGCGATCGATCATTATCATCGTTGCCCAGAATGTGATGCTTTCTTTGCGCTGCCGTCGTTGAAGCGTAACCAGACAGCTAACTGTCCACGCTGCGATGCCAAAGTCAGCTCGGGCAGAGACTGGCCCATTTCCCGGTTGGCTGCAATGGCCGTTGCCATGCTGGTATTGATGCCGTTTGCCTTCACTGAACCGTTAATCCGTATTCGTCTTCTGGGCGTCACCATCAATGCCAGCCTGTTTGAAGGTATTTGGCAAATCACCCGTCAGGGGCATCCACTCACGGCGAGCATGGTCGCTTTCTGTACCGTGGGCGCACCACTCACGCTGGTCTTTTCGCTGTTATATCTGTTCTTTGCTCCCCGCATCGGCATGAATCTGCGCCCCATTCTGCTCATGTTGCAACGGTTAAAAGAGTGGATGATGCTGGATATCTATCTGGTCGGTATGGCCGTCGCCGCGATTAAAGTTCGTGAATTCGCGGATGTTCAGGCGGGTATCGGGCTGGTCGCTTTTCTGGCGCTGATGAGCTTAAGCCTGCTGACGCTGATTCATTTAAATACCGACCAACTGTGGCAGCGGTTTTACCCGCGCATGAGGCCATTGATTTCGCCGGATCGCTATCGAATCTGCCTTTCCTGCCATTTCACCAGCTCGCCTGACAATCGGGGGCGCTGCCCTCGTTGCCATATTCCGCTTCGCTTACGCCAGCGGCACAGTCTGCAAAAATCCTGGGCAGCACTGATTGCTTCCATCATTTTACTGTTCCCCGCTAACCTGTTGCCCATATCAATTATTTATGTCAACGGTGCCCGTACAGAAGACACGATCTTCTCCGGTATTCTTTCGCTCGCATCAGGCAATGTTCCTATTGCGCTGGTGGTGTTCATTGCCAGTATTCTGGTGCCGTTGACTAAAGTGATGGTGCTGTTCGGGCTGCTGGTCAGTATCCATCTCCGGTCAGAAGGCAATATCATGATGCGCATGAAGATGCTGCGTATTATCCGCTGGATTGGCCGCTGGTCTATGCTCGATTTATTTGTGATTGCCCTGACGATGTCGCTCGTCAATCGCGATCAACTCCTCGCTTTCACCATGGGGCCTGCTGCCTTTTACTTTGGCGCGGCGGTGATTCTCACTATCCTTGCCGTTGAATGGCTGGATAGCCGACTGATGTGGGATAACACTGATGTGGAATAATAATGCAAGATAATACGCCTAGGACACCAACCGAAGCAACGGTGAAAAACAAGCGTCGCCTGTCGCCATTCTGGCTGCTGCCGCTGATTGCGCTGATGATTGCTGGCTGGCTGATTTACACCAATCAGCAAGAGCGTGGGGCTACCGTCACCATTGATTTCGTCTCCGCCGATGGGATTGTCGCCGGGCGTACTCCCGTGCGTTATCAGGGGGTAGAAGTCGGCACGGTGCAAAATATCAAATTGAGCGAAGACCTGCGTACCATTCAGGTCGAAGCCAGTATCAAAAGCGATATGAAGGAAGCGTTGCGCAGCGGCACGCAGTTCTGGCTGGTTACCCCGAAAGCCTCTCTCGCCGGGGTTTCAGGACTGGATGCGCTGGTGGGGGGGAACTACATCGGGATGATGCCCGGCTCCGGCGAGCCGCAAGAGCACTTTTCCGCGCTGGATACCCAGCCCAAGTACCGCGTGAATAGTGGAGAATTGCTGATTCACCTCCATGCCGACGATCTCGGTTCACTGAACACGGGTTCGCTGGTTTACTACCGCAAAATTCCGGTGGGAAAAGTCTACGACTACACCGTTTCTCAGGATCGTCGTGGGGTCATGATTGACGTGCTGGTGGAACGCCGCTTTACCCATCTGGTGAAGAAAAATAGTCGCTTCTGGAATGTGTCTGGCTTTAATGCGGACATTAGCGTCAGCGGCGCAAAAATTGAGATGGAAAATCTGGCGGCGCTGGTTAATGGCGCCATCGCGTTCGATTCACCGGAAGAGAGCGAGAATGCGAGTGCTGAACAAACCTATCGCCTCTATCCCGATCTGGCACAGAGCCAGCGCGGAGTGAAAATCGTGCTGGACTTACCGTCGGGTGACAGCCTCTCCGAAGGCCGTACACCGCTAATGTATCAAGGGTTGGAAGTCGGTACGCTAAATAAAATCACGTTAAATCCAGACGATGGTAAGGTCAGCGGAGAGCTAATCATCGATCCTTCCGTCGTGTCGCTGATGCGTGAAGGCACACGTATCGAACTCAGCAAACCCCAGCTTTCGCTCAGCGACCTGAATGTGTCACGCCTGCTGAGCGGCCCAACGTTGACGCTCATCCCTGGCGAAGGCGAACCACGCCAGCATTTTACCGTGCTGGATAGTGGACAACAGCAGCTTAGTCAGCCCGGCGCGCTGTCTATCCAGCTCACGGCGGCACAGAGCTATGGCATTGATAGCGGTCAACCCGTGCTGCTGCACGGTGTGCAGATCGGTCAAGTGGTGAAGCGCACGCTGGATGAACAAGGCGTCAGCTTCATTTTGGTGATCGAGCCGCGATATCGCCAGTTATTGCACCGCGACAGCAAATTCATCGTTAACAGCCGCGTAAATGTGAAGATGGGGCTGGATGGAATTCAAGTGCTGGGTGCCAGCGCGCAAGAGTGGGTCAGCGGCGGTATTCAGGTTTTACCAGGCAGCAAAGGCGACGTGCAAACCCGTTACCCGCTGTTTAGCGATCTCGAAAAAGCCGAAGAAGGTATTCGTGGTTCCACCCCCTCACCGACCCTCACCTTAGTGACTGATAGCCTGCCGGATATTCAGGACGGTTCCATCGTGCTGTACCGTAAATTCCAGGTAGGTGAAATCATGCGGGTGCGGCCAAAGGCAGATACCTTTGAGGTTGACGTTTATATTCGTCCCGAGCACCGTAAGCTGCTGACGGAAAACAGCGTGTTCTGGGCAGAAGGCGGCGCCCGTGTGCAGTTGAATACCTCAGGCCTGACCGTGCAGGCTTCCCCCTTGAATCGGGCACTTAAGGGCGCGATCAGTTTTGATAATCTGGAAGGCGCACCGGAAATTAAAGGAGGAAAACGCGTCCTGTACAACAACGAAACGGCGGCACGCGCCGTGGGGAGCCGCATCATTCTGCGCACCTACGACGCCAGTAAGCTCGCACCGGGCATGCCGATTCGTTATCTGGGTATTGATATCGGTCAGTTAGATTCGCTGAAACTGTCCGAACAGCGTAACGAAGTGCTGGTGCAGGCCGTACTCTATCCTGAATATGTGCGTAATTTCGCCCGTGCTGGCACGCGTTTTTCCGTCGTCACACCGGAAATTTCCGCCGCTGGCGTGAACCATCTGGAAACACTATTCCAGCCTTATATTAACGTCGAACCGGGTAACGGCAGCGTCACCCGCAATTTTGAGCTGCAACAGGCCACGATCTCCGATTCCCGCTATCAGGACGGCCTGAATATCAGCGTTGACGCACCGGAAGCTGGCGCGTTGCAGGTCGGTACGCCAGTGCTGTTCCGCGGCATTGAAGTCGGTACGGTAACCGGACTGTCACTAGGTACGCTCTCCGACCGTATTGCCGTATCGCTACGCATCAGCAAACACTATCAGCATTTGGTACGCGATAATTCCGTCTTCTGGCAGGCTTCAGGTTACAACCTGGAATTCGGATTGGTTGGCGGCGTCATCAAGAGCGGAACCTTCCAGCAGTTCATCCGCGGCGGTATCGCTTTCGCCACGCCGCCTAGCACACCGCTTGCGCCTAAGGCACAGGAAGGGAAACATTTCCTGCTGCGAAACGAGGAACCCAAAGAGTGGCGACAATGGGGTACAGCGATTCCAAATCCCACTAATCATTAACGCACACACCTGACAGGGCGGCAACGATCGCCCTGTCGTTTTCACGCGCCGTCTTGTCGTTTTCGCATGATGCATGAAAGATCCGTGCTACACTTTGCCGCTTCTTCCCCTCGTTTTACTGAATAACCTGTACGGAACCACGCCGTGGCAAAATTTACTCCAGCTAACCTGCCTGCTGAATTTCTCGACACGATGCGGGACATCATGCCTTCATCGCTTTCGATGGACGATTTTATTTCCGCCTGCCAGCGCCCGCTGCGCCGGAGCATCCGCGTCAATACGTTAAAAATCAGCGTCGATGCCTTCTTGCAGCTCGTACAACCCTATGGCTGGCAGCTCGAACCGATTCCCTGGTGTCAGGAAGGCTTCTGGCTGCTGAATGCGGAAGAAGAAAACACGAGGCTGGGCAATACGCTGGAGCACCTAAGCGGGCTGTTTTACATTCAGGAAGCCAGCTCCATGCTGCCCGTCAGCGCCCTGTTCCATTGCAACGATACGTTGGAAACGGTGTTGGACGTCGCCGCCGCTCCGGGTTCTAAAACCACGCAGATCGCAGCACGGATGAATAATGAAGGGGCTATCATCGCCAACGAGTATTCGGCCAGTCGAGTAAAAGTGCTGCATGCCAACATCAGCCGCTGCGGCGTCAGCAATACCGCGATGACACATTTCGACGGGCGGGTTTTCGGCGCAGCACTGCCGGAATATTTTGATGCAATACTGCTCGATGCGCCGTGTTCCGGTGAAGGCGTAGTGAGAAAGGATCCGGCGGCAATGAGCCACTGGTCGCAAGAGAGCATTACCGAGATTGCCGCCACGCAGCGCGACCTGATTCTGAGCGCATTCCATGCTCTGAAGCCCGGCGGCGTGATGATTTACTCCACCTGTACGCTGAATCGGCAGGAAAATCAGCAAGTTTGCCATTGGTTACAGACACAGTTTCCCAACGCCTGTGAGTTTGAATCGTTACGCGACCTCTTCACCGATGCCGAACGTGCCACAACGGAAGACGGCTTCCTGCACGTATTCCCACAAATTTATGACAGCGAAGGCTTCTTTGTTGCCCGTTTGCGCAAGACGGCCAGCGTGCCGCCGCTGCCGCGCCCAGGTTATAAAGTCGGTAAATTCCCGTTCTCTCCGGTTGCCCCCAAAGATTGCACACCACTCATACAAGCGGCGCGTAAGCAGGGCATTCATTGGGATGAGACGTTACTGCAACTGTGGCAACGTGATGGGGAGATCTGGCTTTTCCCTACGGCGTTGGCCTCCGCCTTTGGCAATATCAAATTCTCACGAATTGGCATTAAGCTCGCTGAGCGCTTCCCTAAAGGTTTTCGCTGGCAACATGAAGCGGTTGTCGCGTTGGCCGATCCAGACGCAGACCATGCCTACGCACTGACCAATGACATTGCCTGCGAGTGGTTCCAGGGCAAAGACTGTTATCCCGAACCGCTCCCTGCGGCGGATGAGCTGATTTTAACCTACCAGAATACGCCCGTCGGTTTGGCCAAACGCATCAATAGCCGGATAAAAAACAGCCTGCCGCGCGATTTAGTGCGGGATGGCGCCTCCTCTGCTCAACCTTTGGCTAAAGGATAAATACGGTTTCTGCATCAGGTGGTGATAAAACCACCTGATGAACCGTACGTTCCCTCTTTCCTCGCGGATTTTCATCTATCCTCTCTAGATGTGAACCAGTAATGTCTGGAGAACGGCATGTTTGCGTTAGTAATATTTGTTTGTTATCTCGGGCATGGCTGTGACGATGTAGTCGTCGGCGCCTACAACACCGAAGCGCAGTGTCTGCAAGCGATGGACGAACAACGCCTGCGTCGCGCTGGCTGCTTCCCCATCGAAGAGTATATCGATGGCTTCTGGATTCCCGCTCAGGAGTACGCTGATTTTTAGTTTTCCTACCTGAGTTTTCTCATCGACACACACTCAAACCGCCGCATAGCAAAGTGAAGATGATTAGCATGTGCGGCGTTGTATTCCGTCCCCAGCGAGTTATTGAAAAATAGCGATTCTTTTCTCCTGAGTAATATTATGCTATTAGCGTAAACTCAGCCGGATTCATCCCCATTGATATCCCCGCCTCCACGATTTTCTGCCACTCTTGATCGGACAGATAAACACCGCCTGCGTGGCACTGTGTCTGAGAAATACGCTCTGGTTCACCGGAGATTAGAATGGGGTGTGCCGGATCGGGTGCCGTTGAAGAACGAACATAATCCAGCATCGCATCATATTCTTTTTGCAGCCACGCCATCGACACCATACTGGCGGGATCGATAACAATCGTCGTCATGTTATTGACGATCGCCCCCTGACGTTCGTTCTCCGGTTGAATGGTTCCACCACCGGAGAGCAGTCCTGCCAGCATTTCAGCCGCTAAAATCAATCCGCCACCTTTATGTTTCGCAATCGGTTTTAAGGCCCCGTGCTTCTCGCCTTCCCACATGACTTTAGGATCGTTAGTAGACACGCCGTGGCAATCCAGCATGACCTCTTCGTCAAAGGTTTTACCTGCCAGATACGCAACGCGGGTTTTCCCCAGCGCCACCACGCTGGTGGCGAAATCCAGAATAAAGGCCGCATTATGCGCCGTGGGCGGAAACGCAATGCAGATAGGGTTCGTACCAAAACGAGCCTCACTGCCACACCAGGGCGCCACAATCGGGTCGAGATCGTTAACGTTGACGAAATGTATCGACACGAACCCAGCATCCGCCGCCATTTCCCCATAGGTGCCGATACGCCCTAAATGGCAGGTAGACGACAGCGTCATTAAACACACGCCCGTTGTTTTCACCCGATCAATAGCCGCCTGCATCGCTTCTTTGCCCGTACGCTGACCAAACCCACGATCGCCAGTAAATTGCAGTACCGCTCCGCTATCGCGCAGTAAACGCGCAGGGGTATTAGGGTGCATGATGCCTTTCCCGATAAACTCCACATAGTGCGGCAACATCCCCACACCGTGGCTGTCATGTCCTTTCAGGTTCGCGCTCACAAGGTGCTCAGTGACAATACGGGCTTCGTTTTCTTCACATCCTGCTTTTTGCAATACGCTTTGCATCATCGCCATCAGACGGCTGACTGAAATCTGCATGTCTCTTCCCTTTATCTACCGATGAGTATTCACAGGTTTCATCCTACTGCGGAACGGGAATGAATAAAATATAAACAAATCAAGCAAGATACCAATCAGTGCGATTGCCTTAACCATCTGGTGAAGGCTTTCCCTCAGCAGTACCATCCCCGACGTTGTAAGACGTACACAGAGACGGCTGACATAGATAGGGTTGCCTGCTTATCGGGCATAGATAATATGGATTTTATTTAAATGAAAAAAACATCGCGTTTTCTTCTGGCGCTTGCTGGATTATGGATTTCCATTACGACTTATTCGACTGCATCTCCTTCGACTCACGCTGAGGAAGCACGGATACCGGCCATCAAACTGATCAATACCCCCGACAATCACTCGGCCTTCGTGACAGGCAGCGTGCCCGCGCTGGAAAAAATCACTGCACAAAAATTTTGGCTCAGTAACTCCACGGAAGCCTGGGAGATGAACGTCCACCCAGCCCCACGTAAGCAATATGTCATCACGCTGAAGGGTACGCTGAAATTTCGGGTCAGCGATGGTTCTACTTTCCTGCTTTCTCCCGGAACGGTTTTGATTGCCGCCGATACGCAGGGGGAAGGACATAGCTGGGAGATGGTTGAAGGCACCGAGTGGGTCAGAATTTATATTCCGATTGTGGATGAGAGCGATTATTTCATCCCCGACGCATCGAGTGCTGCGGCGGCCAAAGCGCACTGATTTTCTTTTCCGCATGACATTGGCGGCAGAAATCTGTCGCCAACCTATTAATCCTTATCCGCATCAAAGGGATCCTCAACATCATCTTTGCTGTCATCGCGTTTGCGAGGAATTTCTCCCCGATCTTTCGGCGCGTCTTTTGCCGGATGATCCTTTTCATCCTTGTGTTTGGTGTCTGCATTTTTCTCAGTCATCGTTTTCCTCCCATCGCATCGTATTTTATTAACATTGTGTTCTATTAATTTAGTCGATAATCGCTACAAACGGGGCATGAATCTTCCGATTCCGTTGTGAAAAAGATATTTTTATATAAGAGAGAACAATTATTTTCGTTATTTATAAAATAGCTAGCGAAGGGGAATATCTGTAGGTGATACGAAGAAAGATATATTTTCCGATGATTTCTGAAAATAACATCTGCTGAAGATACAGTATAAGGTTTAAACAAAAACCCCCAGCTTCGCGCCAGGGGTTCTTTATTACTTCTCTTGACTGCTCCGGCTTAAACCATCATCGCTATCGCAAGAAAAGCATCACGTCAAATTTATAGTGCAGCTCTATTACGGCGCGACTTATTACAGTGCGACAACGTTGCCAGCTGCTGGGCCTTTCTGGCCATTTTCAATCGTGAACTCAACTTTTTGGCCTTCGTCCAGCGTTTTGAAATCGTTGCTCTGAATAGCAGAGAAATGTACGAATACATCTTTGCTGCCATTGTCAGGAGTAATGAAGCCAAAACCTTTACCCGCGTCAAACCATTTTACTAAACCAGTCATTTTATTAGACATAGAAATTACCTTAATTTTTATAGCGCCTTCCGGCAAATAGGGCCTGTGCACAGAATTTAATTAGCAACGAGAAGGAGGCTCAAAAGAAGGGATATCTATGGATAACACTTGGAAATGAGAACTGCTTTACTAAACTGCTTTTTAGGTCTGCGAATCAAACCGACGAGCTATTAACGCATGTATAAATATCTTTAGCAAGCATTTATTTTTAATTTATCTAAAAAGCCTATCCAAAGCTAAATCTGCCAACCTCTGAAGGAAAGGATAAATCAAGAAAGTTACGGGTTAAATGTACTTTTTCATCCATTAACGTTTTAAATCAAAAAAAAGACTGAACACGATTCCTGTATTCAGTCTAGGGAAATGGCTCTAGGGAGAGCCGTGCGCTAAAAGTTGGCATTTATACAAGCTGAACTAGCCCTGTAGACTTAAGCATAGCCAACTCCCTCGCGTTTTCCAGCTTTAACCTACTCGCAATCATCACAAATGGAACAGATTTCACACTTTATCTTAACCATAAATAAGTAATTATTTAACATCAATAGGTAAATCAATCACTTCATGGTTTAGCGTCTGGCTTACACAACTGCTCTGCACGTTCGATAAATGGCTGAAGGCTTTTTTTCTGTCCAGGATGCTTAGGATCGTCCAGCCAGATCGCGTCTATCGGCTGCGCACTCACCTGCCCAGATTTCATTTGCGCAATGGCAACATCGTTTAGCGGGTATTGCATCAGCGTCCCGGTATGTAAGGCGTACAGCGCATTACCAGGGCGGCAAATCAATTGAACTTCTTCACGTGTGAAAGCCCAACGATCGCCGTATTCCAGCCGGCTGATATTTGCCAGCTTGGCAGCAGCAAACGCATTCACAGAAAGTGAGGTAAGCACGATAGATAGCAAAAATTTCTTCATCATGGTATTCCCGACATGGCGTATTCAGACAATGATGTGTGTGAGTTTTGCAGCCTTATCTGAATCAGAGAAAGACAGCCTCAAACCTTATAAAACAGAATGTTGTATATCACTACTGAGGCGATCATAGCGACAGAGGGAGATGAAGTCGAGCGCGACGTCAGGAATCGCATTAATGGTCTGATACCGGCAGAAAGGTCATTCAGGAGGAGGAAATGGCGGGATAAAGAGAACAGTATCCCGCATCATTCAAATCATCATTGGCCGACAGAAGCGCCGCTTGTCATTAGGCTGACGGTGCCGCCGTAGACATTTTTTTCAGGTCCTGATCGATGAAGAACAGGCCGCCTTCGCTGGCTTTGACCAGAGCCAGTTTGTCCAGAATGGAACGGAACAGCTTCTCTTCTTCGTGCTGTTCAGCAACGTACCATTGCAGGAAGTTAAACGTGGAGTAATCCTGCAACGCCATCGCGGCATGTGCCAGCTCATTAATTTTTGCTGTAATCAGTTGTTCGTGTTCATAGGTCTGCTTGAAAACATCAGCCAGTGAATCGAAATCAATTGGCGGTGCGGCAATCGCGCCTAATACAGGCAGGCTTCCCGTGTCGTCCAGGTAGTCAAACAGGCGCTGCATATGCTGCATCTCTTCCTGAGAATGTATTTTCAGGAAACTGGATGCGCCTTCAAAGCCTTTGTCACCGCACCATGCGCTCATCTGCAGATACAAATTCGCGGAATAAAATTCCAGATTAAGTTGCTCATTCAGCTTCTGAATCATTTCTTTTTTTAACATGCTAACTCCCTATTTTCCCGGCAGGTGAAATTATTCAGGGCATTATGCCTGAAAAATAAAATAAAGAACACTTTATTAACATTGCGACAGGATTAATAAAAACAAGCAACGAAAACAAAGTGTTACACTGGTTGTTATTGATATTTATTATCACTTAAATCTTATTGAGATATATTACTGCGAATCATTTTTATTATCAAAAATAACAACAAGGGTTTATATCAATCATGAAAAGTCTATATTAAAAATGATTCCCATTTCGCAATCAGAATAATAAACATCCACATAACAAGGTGAACACTTGCCATTTTTCTGTTGCTACTTTACCGTGGCGCACATGAGTCTGTGATCAATCGGCAGGAGAAAATGGTATGGGATACAATCTGGCAGAATTGTCCAAAGAGGATATGGATAAAGTTAACGTGGATTTGGCAGCATCAGGCGTTGCCTTCAAAGAGCGTTACAATATGCCGGTCATTCCAGAGGCTGTTGAGAGAGAGCAGCCCGATCACCTGCGTAACTACTTTCGCGAACGCGTGATGTTTTATCGCCAACGTTCACTCCAGTTCTCACGTTTGCCCTACGAGCCGAAGTCTAAGTAGGCTTATCCTCTCATTCCAACCTACGACGACCTTGCCGTGGAAAATATCCCTTTCCGCAGGTTACATTCTTACACAGCAAAAACCATTTTCTACTTGCATCTCGGCCCGCACAGGAGGTTAATGGAGTGGCAACCTAACCTTTTATCTAAACGAGGCAAGATATGAGTAAAGGACTGGATAGCAAAAAGAACAGTAAGAAGAAACCGCTGAAAACGGCCGCCGAAAAGCGGGCTGACAAAAGAGCGAAGAAAACGCAGGCTGATATTACCTAGGTGTTGATAACCTCAGTTTTGGTCACCGAAGTGATGCGCCGAGCCAATCGGGTAAACCCGAAAATGGGTTTACCCTCATAGCTATGTTTTATCCCTTATCCGCGATCGTCCTCAGGCATTTCAAGCACCATCAGCAGAAAAGCATATTCCAACGCAATATCATCATAGCGTTTAAAACGACCGGATTTTCCGCCGTGCCCGGCATCCATGTCGGTGTATAGCAACACCAGACGATCATCCGTTTTGACTTCCCGCAATTTCGCCACCCACTTAGCAGGCTCCCAATACTGCACCTGAGAATCGTGCAGCCCGGTCGTCACCAGCAAATGTGGGTAACGCTGCGCGACAACACCGTCATAGGGGCTGTATTGTTTGATGTAGTCATAGTAGGTTTTCTCATTCGGATCGCCCCACTCGTCATACTCACCAGTCGTCAGCGGGATAGACTCATCCAGCATCGTCGTCAGCACATCAACGAAGGGAACCTGAGCGACAACGCCTTTAAACAGTTCGGGCGCCATATTCACCACCGCGCCCATCAATAATCCTCCCGCACTACCGCCCATTGCGAACATGTTTTTCCTGTCGCCATAGCCTTTTGCTATCAATGCCTGCGACACATCGATGAAGTCCGTGAAGGAGTGCATTTTATTGAGTAATCGGCCATCGTCGTACCACTGTTGCCCCAGTTCGCCGCCGCCGCGAATGTGCGTTAAGGCGAAAATGAACCCTCGGTCCAACAGGCTCAAGCGACTCACGCTGAAATCCGGATCCAGACTATGGCTATAAGCGCCGTAGCCGTAGACCAGTATCGGGTTCTTACCTGGGCTGAAATGATCGCGATGATAAACAAGAGAAACGGGAACTTCGACGCCATCCCGAACGGTAATCCACACGCGTTCGCTTCGATAATTATCCGAAGAGAAGTCTTTCACCTCGGCTTGTTTAAGTAATTGCTGTTCGCCCGTATCCAGATTCAATTCATACTGCGTGCTGGGGGTTGTCATTGACGAATAGCCATACCGCATCAATGCCGTTTCTGGCGTAGGGTTGTAAGACAACCACGTCACATAGCTCGCGTCATTGAAGGTGATCGCTTTTTCTTCCTGCGTATGCCAGTGAATCTGGCGCAGGCTAGTCAATCCGCGATCTCTTTCTTCGACCACCAGCCAGTCGCGGAACAGCTCAAATCCTTCCAGCACACGATTTTCACGTGGTGCAATCAGCGTTTCCAGCGTTTGTTCATCAGGTTTGTCTGATCGGTAGAGGCCAAAGTTTTTTCCTTCCCGATTAGAACGCAGATAAAACTTGCCCTGATAGTGATCGATGCCGTATTCATGATCTTTCCGGCGTGGAATGCAGACCTGCGGCACAGCATCCGAGCGTGTCGCGTCGAGCAATAACACCTCCGTCGTTGTGGTGCTGCTGAGATAAATAGAGATGTAGTGCTCTGATGTCGTTTTACTCAGGCTGACATAATAGGTGTCGTCTTTCTCTTCATATACAAGTTCATCCTGTGCAGGATCGCTCCCCAGCCGATGACGATAGACTTGATACGGCAGTAGCGTTTGCTCGTGTTTACGAACGTAATACAGAACCGTCGAATCCGCCGACCATTCCGCTCCCGCCGTGACATTTTCGATCACATCCGGTAGCCACTCGCCGCTGTTCAGATCGCGAAAACGAAGCGTGTACTGCCGACGGGATAGAAAATCTTCCGAGAGTGCCAGCAATCTATTGTCGGGGCTAACTTCAAGCGCGCCAAGGCTATAAAACTCATGCCCTTCTGCACGTTGGTTCCCGTCCAGTAGTGTGTCCCACGCGTCCGTTTCTTGCTCAGGCTGGCGCAGATAGATGGCGTACTCTTTGCCCGGCTCATAACGACTTTGATAACGATAACCCTTTCTGACATACGGCACAGACATATCCGTTGACGGGATACGCTTAACCATTTCGTCATACAACGACCGTTTACGCGCCTCATAGGGAGCCATAACAGCATCGCTATAGGCATTTTCCTGCTCCAGATAGGCCAGCACCTGCGGATCGGCGCGCTGGTCATCACGCAGCCAGTAATAATTGTCGATACGCGTATCGCCATGCATGCTCATCACATGAGGGCGTTTTTCAGCTTGCGGTGTTTTCATCGCGTCGGATCTCGTTGTCTTAACATAAAACGTTAACTCTACAAGAAGAGTGGCACGATTGATCGGCAATGCCAAGGCACGCCCTTATCACTTGGTGCGCTTTTGCGCACCGCATTCCAATCATGCCCTCTTTAATGCGCACGCAAACGTTTTCGTTTATACTGCGGCTATTTTTCACAACCCGATCAGGTATAAGGTTATGTTAACGATTGGAACCGCCCTGCGTGCGGATGCCACACGAGTGATGCTGCTTGGCTCCGGTGAATTAGGCAAAGAAGTGGCGATTGAGTGTCAGCGCCTGGGAATCGAAGTGATTGCGGTCGATCGCTATGCCGATGCCCCCGCCATGCAGATTGCGCATCGCAGCCACGTCATCAATATGTTGGATGGCGATGCATTGAAAGCGCTGGTTGAAGCCGAACGTCCTGATTATATCGTGCCGGAAATTGAGGCTATCGCCACCGACATGCTGGTCACGTTGGAAAAGCAGGGTCACCATGTTGTTCCCTGCGCCGAAGCCACACGCCTGACGATGAACCGTGAAGGTATCCGCCGTCTGGCAGCCGAAACGCTCGGCGTTCCTACCTCCACCTACCGTTTTGCCGATAGCGAAGAGAGTTTTCGTCAGGCCGTAGATGCGATTGGTTATCCCTGCATTGTGAAACCGGTCATGAGTTCATCCGGCAAAGGGCAAAGCCTGATTCGCTCTGCGGAACAATTAGCGCAAGCGTGGAACTACGCCCAACAGGGCGGACGCGCAGGCGGTGGGCGTGTCATCGTGGAAGGGTTGGTGAATTTTGATTTTGAGATCACGCTGCTAACCATCCATGCCGTTGACGGTATTCATTTCTGTGCGCCTATCGGGCATCGTCAGGAAGATGGCGATTATCGTGAATCCTGGCAGCCACAGCAGATGAGTGCACTGGCGCAAGAGCGCGCGCAAAAGATGGCCAGCGATGTTGTGAAAGCGCTCGGTGGCTATGGTCTCTTTGGTGTTGAACTGTTCGTCTGTGGCGATGAGGTCATCTTCAGCGAAGTGTCCCCTCGTCCGCACGATACTGGCATGGTAACGATGATTTCTCAGGATCTCTCCGAGTTTGCCTTGCACGTTCGCGCGTTTCTAGGGTTACCCATTGGCGCAGTTCGTCAATATGGCGCATCGGCTTCCGCTGTGATTTTACCGGAACTCGATAGCAATAATGTGCGCTATCAGGGGCTGGAAAGTGCACTACTCCCTCATACGCAAATTCGCCTGTTTGGTAAGCCGGATATCAGCGGTAAACGTCGCATGGGCGTCGCATTAGCCAGCGCAGAAACCACGGACGATGCGGTGGCAATCGCCAAGCGCGTCGCGGCAGGTGTAAAAGTCAGCGGCTGATAGACTGCTGCCAACTGGGTAAGACATGAGATAAAAAAAGGCCACTCACTACGAGTGGCCTTCGTCATTCAGTCACGAGCAAACTTAGGCTTTTGCACCTGCAACGGCTTCACACGCCAGTTCGGTAATACGCGCGTAATCACCGCTTTCCAGCGCATCGTTCGGCACCAGCCATGAACCACCGACGCACAGCACGCTTTTCAGCGCCAGATAATCGCGGTAGTTATTTGGCGTAATGCCACCGGTTGGACAGAAACGGATCTGAGCAAACGGACCCGCGATCGCCTGGAGCGCTTTCACGCCACCGTTAGCTTCCGCTGGGAAGAATTTGAACTCACGCAGGCCGTAATCCATACCCAGCATCAGTTCAGACACCGTGCTGATACCCGGAATCAACGGGATGTTGCCTTCAATCGCGGCTTTCAGCAACGGCTCAGTCAAGCCGGGGCTGATGGCGAACTGGGCACCTGCATCCACAACGGCGGCCAACTGCTCAGGGTTTGTCACCGTACCAGCACCCACGATGGCTTCCGGTACTTCTTGCGCAATCGCGCGGATCGCGTCGATGGCACAGTCGGTACGCAATGTCAGTTCCAGAACGCGAACGCCGCCCGCGACTAACGCTTTTGCCATCGGCACTGCGTGTTCGAGTTTGTTGACTACAATAACAGGAACAACAGGACCTGTTGTCAAAATCTGTTCCGCGCTCGTTTTCCAGTTTTTCATCAAAAGTTATCTCCAGTCATGCCCGAAGGGCATCATTAATTATATAGCGCGCCCCTGCCACAGGGATCTGCGTCGCCGCAGATGTCCGACCGCACCGTTAGCCATACATTAAACTGTGGGATACTGAACGTTATCCGCATCCCAATTACTGACTTATTATCAAAGAATTACTCAAACTCATTCCAAGAGCGGCCATCGCGGGTAATCATCGCCACGGATGCCACTGGCCCCCAGCTTCCCGCCTGATACGGTTTCGGTGCATCATTGTCCATCGCCCACGCATCCATGATGGAATCCACCCATTTCCAGGCCTCTTCAACCTCATCACGGCGAACGAACAGTGCCTGAATGCCGCGCATGCTTTCCAGCAGCAGACGTTCGTAAGCATCGGCCAAATGCTGCTGATTAAAGGTTTCCGAGAAGCTCAGATCCAGTTTCACCGTTTGCAGGCGGTGTTTATGCTCTAATCCCGGAATTTTATTCAGAATCTGGATTTCCACGCCTTCATCCGGCTGTAAGCGAATGATCAGCTTGTTCTGCGGCAACTGCTGGTAAGAATCGTGGAACAGGTTCAGCGCAGGGTTTTTAAAGTACACCACCACTTCTGAACATTTGGTCGGCAAACGTTTACCGGTACGCAGGTAGAACGGCACACCAGACCAGCGCCAGTCGTCAATATCAACGCGAATCGAGACGAAGGTTTCCGTGCTGCTGCTTTTGTTCGCGCCCTCTTCTTCCAGATAGCCCGGCACTTTATGTCCCTGAACAAAACCAGACGTGTATTGGCCACGAACGGTGGTTTCATGCACGTTGGAGCGATCGATACGACGCAGTGAACGCAGCACCTTCACTTTTTCATCACGGATGCGGTCGGTCGTCAAATCAGACGGCGGCGACATCGCAATCATCGTCAGAATCTGCAACAGGTGGTTCTGGATCATGTCGCGCATCTGGCCGGCTTTATCAAAATAGCCCCAGCGCCCTTCGATGCCGACTTCTTCGGCTACTGTGATCTGTACATGGTCGATCGTCCGGTTGTCCCAGTTTGAGGAGAACAGCGAGTTGGCAAAACGCAGCGCCAGCAGATTCAGTACGGTTTCTTTACCGAGATAGTGGTCGATACGATAAACCTGGCACTCATTGAAGTATTCCGCGACCTGATCGTTAATGACGCGAGAAGACGCCAGATCGGTACCCAATGGTTTTTCCATCACCACACGCGCCGGCTCTTTATTCAGCCCAGCGGTTCCCAGCCCTTTGCAGATCGCACCGAATGTGCTCGGTGGCATCGCAAAGTAGTTAATGGTGGTGCGGTTTTTCTGGTCAAGCATCTTGCCCAGTTTGTTAAACGCTTTCGTGTCTTCCACATCAAGATTGCAGAAATCCAGCCGACTGCTTAGCGTTTCCCACAACTTGTCGTCGATGGCTTCTTTCATAAAGGTGTCAAGCGCTTCTCGCACGACGCGGGTATACTCCGCTTTATCCCAATCGGCGCGGCCCACCCCGATAATTTTGGTGTCCGCATGGATGTGGCCTGCTTTTTCCAACTGATACAGGGAAGGCAGCAATTTACGGCGCGCCAGATCGCCCTTGGCACCGAAAATAACCAGATCGCACGCTTGGGCTGTTGAAGTTACCGCCATGTTCATCTCCTCGTTGCAGGATGCTGTAATTTTATTACAGCGATAATGTACTCTTTTTGACTACAGCCAGTAAACCCATCATAAAAATGCCAAATAATGGTCGTTATTGGCTGAAAACCACAAATAAATCGGTCTGTGCCACGGCTGAAATCACTTAGGCATTCGCCCTAAAGCGAAATTTTTCGTCGTTTCTGACAGTCGATTACTTTTCTGAAAGTTAGACACATGTCATGTTCTGGCAAAAAAAGGACCTAACTTAACGTGTTGCCCGCTGCCAACCCGTACAGGGTCGTAGTATATTTTCACGACTTGCATTTTTTCACGTAATGCATGCCAGTTGTACCTTTAGTTGAAATTGGAAAAAACTTACATGGCCCTTGTCGTATGAATATGCTGGAAAAAATCCAGAGTCACCTAGAACTCTTGAGCAAATCGGAAAGAAAAGTTGCTGAAGTGATCCTAAGCACTCCGCAGACAGCCATTCACTCCAGCATCGCGACCTTAGCCAAAATGGCCGACGTCAGCGAGCCAACGGTCAATCGTTTCTGTCGCCGCCTTGAAACGAAAGGGTTTCCCGATTTTAAACTACATCTGGCACAAAGTCTGGCAAACGGTACACCCTATGTGAACCGTAACGTTGAAGAAGATGACAGCGTTGACGCCTACACCAGTAAAATCTTTGAATCCGCCATGGCGGGTCTGGAACAGGTGAAATCCAGTCTGGATGTCACTGCCGTCAACCGCGCCGTGGATTTGCTGACGCAGGCGAAAAAAATCTCTTTCTTCGGTCTGGGCGCCTCCGCAGCTGTCGCACACGATGCGATGAACAAATTTTTCCGCTTCAATATTCCCGTCGTTTATTTTGATGACATCGTTATGCAGCGTATGAGTTGCATGAATTCCTGCGACGGTGACGTGGTGGTATTGATCTCCCACACTGGCAGAACCAAAAGTCTGGTCGAAATGGCACAGTTAGCACGTGAGAACGACGCGACCGTCATCGCGATCACCTCAGACGGCACGCCGCTCGCGCGTGAGGCCTCGCTGGCGTTGCGGCTTGATGTGCCTGAAGATACCGATGTCTATATGCCGATGGTGTCTCGCATCGCCCAGTTGACGCTGATCGACGTTCTGGCGACGGGCTTCACACTGCGCCGCGGAGAGAAGTTTCGTGATAACCTGAAGCGGGTCAAAGAAGCCTTGCGCGAATCTCGCTTTGATAAAGATGAGCGATTGATTAACCCCTTTAGGTGATCGCTAAGTTTTACGTTGTGCTTTGTTTTTGAGTTATGTTTTATACCCTAAATAATTCGAGTTTCAGGCAGGCGGCAAGAGAAGGACAAATTCGTCAGGAACGAATTTGACCAGCCAACGGCTGGCCTTCGGTGAGAGACAGGATGTCTCTCATTTCATCCCGATGAGCTTACTCAAGTAAGTGATTCGGGTGACTGAACGTAGCCAACGCACATGCAACTTGAAGTATGACGGGTAATGAAAAATGAGCGGTATCATCTACCCGCTTCATCTTGATATGGTCAGAGAGTACGGGCATGGAAAGATGACGGGGATTACCTGTACAGTATGATAATCAGACTCAACACGATGTTCGGATAACGCAGGTGAAATAGTTTTGTTGTAAAGTGACATTTTGCACCGTTATTCGACGCTTAATCGCAACACTACAGCTTCACAAGTGAACGGAGTTATACATGTCCAGACGGCTCAGAAGAACCAAGATTGTCACCACCCTGGGGCCCGCTACCGACCGCGATAATAATCTCGAAAAGATTATCAGTGCGGGCGCTAACGTAGTACGCATGAATTTTTCTCACGGCACACCAGAAGATCATCTATTACGTGCCAACAAAGTTCGTGAAATTGCGGCTAAATTGGGCCGCCACGTTGCCATTCTTGGCGATCTACAGGGTCCAAAAATTCGTGTTTCTACCTTCAAAGAAGGTAAAATTTTCCTGAATGTCGGCGACAAATTCTTGCTGGATGCCAACTTAGCGAAAGGCGAAGGCGATAAAGAAAAAGTTGGGATCGATTACAAAGGCTTACCGAGCGACGTCGTACCTGGCGATATCCTGTTACTGGATGATGGTCGTGTACAACTGAAAGTGCTTCAGGTTGAAGGCCTGAAAGTGTATACCGAAGTCACCGTTGGCGGCCCGCTGTCCAACAACAAAGGCATCAATAAACTCGGCGGCGGTCTGTCTGCTGAAGCCCTGACGGAAAAAGATAAAGCCGACATTATTACTGCTGCAAAAATTGGCGTCGACTATCTGGCCGTCTCTTTCCCCCGTACTGGTGAAGACCTCAACTACGCACGCCGCCTCGCGCGCGATGCGGGCTGTCATGCCAAGATCGTATCAAAAGTTGAACGTGCTGAAGCCGTCTGCTCAGATGCCGCGATGGATGACATTATTCTGGCTTCCGATGTGGTGATGGTGGCGAGGGGCGATCTGGGCGTTGAAATCGGCGATCCAGAGCTGGTGGGCATTCAGAAGAAATTGATTCGTCGCGCCCGTCAGTTGAACCGAGCGGTCATTACCGCCACGCAGATGATGGAATCGATGATCACCAACCCGATGCCAACGCGCGCAGAGGTGATGGACGTCGCCAACGCCGTGCTAGACGGTACCGATGCGGTCATGCTGTCGGCAGAGACCGCTGCGGGTCAATATCCGGCCGAAACCGTCGCCGCCATGGCGAAAGTTTGTTTAGGCGCGGAGAAAATCCCAAGCATCAATGTCTCCAAACACCGCCTTGATGTGCAGTTTGATAACACGGAAGAATCCGTCGCGATGTCTGCGATGTATGCCGCCAATCACCTGAAAGGGGTAACGGCGCTGATCGCTATGACGGAGTCAGGCCGTACCGCGCTGATGATGTCTCGTATCAGTTCCGGATTGCCGATTTTTGCCATGTCTCGTCATGAACAAACGCTGAACCTGACGGCATTATATCGTGGCGTCACTCCGGTGCATTTCGATAGCTACACGGATGGCGTGGCTGCCGCTAACGATGCGGTGATTCGCCTGCGCGATAAAGGATTCCTGATGTCTGGAGATCTGGTTATCGTCACACAGGGCGACATCATGGGCACCGTAGGCACGACTAACACGATCCGCATCCTGCGCGTGGAATAATCTTTGCCATAGCCGTCAGCTAGCAGGCAGATGGTTTATTTCAGTAAAAAGCCGGACGATCTCTCGACCGGCTTTTTTATCTATGCGGCCAGTGAGTAAGGACAGCCAACGCACAAGCAGCTTGAAATATGACGGGTATAAACTAGTTGCGGTATAAATCATCCCGACAGTACGGTTCAATCTCACCCGGTTTACGGGTTTTCAACAATTTCAGAATCCAGGTGTACTGCTCAGGATTCGGCCTGACCAGAATTTCCACCTCTTCATTCATGCGTCGAGCAATATAGGCATCATCTGCTTCAGCTAAATCATTCATAGGCGGGCGAATAAACACATCCAGACAGCCGTCTTTCGCGTTATACACCGGAAACAGCGGAATGATATCAGCACGGCATACTTTCATAAGCCGTCCGACGGCAGGCAGCGTGGCTTTATAAGTCGAAAAGAAATCAACAAATTCGCTGTGTTCAGGGCCGTGATCCTGATCGGGAAGGTAATAGCCCCAGCACCCAGAACGCACGGAACTAATAAACGGCTTAATGCCGTCGTTACGCGCATGGATACGACCGCCAAAGCGACGGCGTAACCGATTCCACCAATAATCCACCAGCGCATTTTTCTGATTGTGGAACATGGCTGCCATACGCTGCCCGCGCGAAGTCAGTAGCATCGCCGGAATATCGACGCCCCATCCGTGCGGCACCAAAAAGATCACGTTCTTATCTTGTTCTTTAATACGATCCAGAATGTCTTCACCGTGCCAGCGAACATATTTCTCGATTTTCTTTGGGTTACGAATCCCGACTTCCACCATCATGATCATCGACTGAGGCGCTGTCGCAAACATGTCATCGATGATGGTTTCACGCTGTGCTTCCGTTAACTCCGGCATGCAATACAGCAGGTTAATACGGGCACGGCGGCGGGCGCCTTTTGATATTCTCCCGACAAAACGCCCTAACCCACCCAACACCGGATTTCTCAATCGCGCCGGAACATAGGCGGCGAGAGCCATTACGCCAACACCTAACCAAACGCCCCAATAGCGCGGATGAAAAAAGGCGCGTTGAAACTGGGGAACAAATTCAGCGTTCGATTTTTTTTCTTTTTCCATGCCTAAACTCTTCAGATCAATCAGTAAACATCATCATAGTTGCCGCTTAGCGTTTAGCAAACTCGCGACAATACGTAAAAACTCGCCCGCTTAGCAACAAAAATCAGGAGGCCGCGTTCTATAACATGAACCTGTTTTATAAATGAAAATGCCGGCAGCAAGCCACCGGCATAACATGCAGTCGATATCGTTAATCAAACTTAAGCTGCGGCACGACTTCTTTCACCTGCGCCAGATAATCACGACGCTCTTTACCCGCAAGTCCTTCAGAACGCGGCAGTTTAGCTGTTAACGGGTTTACTGCCTGCTGGTTAATCCAGAACTCATAATGCAGGTGCGGGCCGGTTGAACGCCCCGTGTTTCCAGACAACCCGATACGATCGCCACGTTTCACTTTCTGACCGGATTTCACCAATATACGATTCAAGTGCATAAAGTGAGTGGTGTACTGACGACCATGACGGATGACAACATAGTTACCCGCCGCGCCACTGCGTTTCGCAATTACGACTTCACCGTCTCCGACGGCCAGAACCGGTGTACCGACTGGCATAGCAAAGTCGACACCTTTATGCGGCGCAACGCGACCTGTCACTGGGTTCAAACGGCGCGGATTAAAGTTGGAGGAAACACGGAATTGTTTCATCGTAGGGAAGCGCATAAAGCCACGCGTCAACCCAGAACCTTCACGGTCGTAGAATTTTCCGTCTTCAGCACGAATGGCGTAATAATCTTTGCCTCCGGTATTCAAACGAACGCCAATCAGCTCACTCTGTTCACTTTTACCATCGAGTATTTCGCGAGACATCAAAACAGAAAACGTGTCGTCCTTACGTAACTTACGGAAATCCAGTTGCCATTGCAGCGCTTTGATGACGTCACGCACTTCTGCGCTGGTCAAACCGGCATTTTGCGCACTGCTAACAAAACTACCCGTGACTCG
Organism: Pectobacterium sp. CFBP8739; assembly: GCF_013449375.1. Taxonomy (GTDB): domain Bacteria; phylum Pseudomonadota; class Gammaproteobacteria; order Enterobacterales; family Enterobacteriaceae; genus Pectobacterium. The sequence goes on from NZ_JACDRR010000005.1 coordinate 482,873, forward strand.
GCCATTCAGAACGCTGTTACGCCACTCACCTTTCAGCGTTTCAATACGTTCTTTGAAATCGTCACCGACGCGCTCATAAATGCGCGTTTCACGGCGAGACATCTGCCAGGTCAGGCTTTGCAGATCGCCATTTTCACCCAGTGACCATGAAATTTGCTGACCAATTTTCAGGTTACGCAAATCTTTATTCTGATCGGCGAGTTGGGTAACGTCCGTCATATCAATACCATATTGCGTCAAAATGCTGCTTAAGGTATCGCCCGTAGACACCACATACTCATGTGAACTGCCTTCATCAGCAACTTTATCATCCAGCTCATCTTGTGGAATATCGTCATCTGGCGAGGGCTGGTCTATCGGTTCACTGGCTTCTGGCGTCAGCGTACGGAGTTGGTTGGTTTCCAGATCGATATCTTTCACGATCACTGGAGCATCATCGACGTGGGGATAAACAAAAGGCCGCCAAACAGCAACGGCCAATGTCACAACGGTAAGCGACCCCAGCATGACGCGATGGGGCCGAGGTAAGCTGTTATACGCCAGAGCGATAGTTCGGACTATCTGCTGCACTTATTCGTATCCTCATGATTTTTCCTCCAGACAGCTCACATACTGGTTCGATAGCTGCAACAAGAAATCGGCATAGCTATCTCTACCCAGCGCAATATTGCTTCCCAATGGATCGAGCACACCCGAGCGCACGTCGGTTCCTTTGGCAACAGCATTAATAACGGCTGGCCTGAATTGTGGTTCAGCAAAAATGCATACGGCTTTCTGCTCAACCAACTGTGTTCGTATTTGATGTAAACGCTGTGCTCCAGGTTGGATTTCGGGGTTAACCGTGAAGTAACCCAAGGGGCTTAATCCGTAGTGTTTCTCAAAATAGCCATAGGCATCATGGAACACGAAATAGCCTTTACCCTGCACTGGCGCTAGCATCTTAACAATTTTTTCATCTGCTTGCGCGATTTTATCCGTGAAATAAAGCAGATTCGCGTCTAGTTTGTCCTTATTCTGAGGCATAAGTTCCAATAATTTTGCATGAATGGCAATTGCCGCCTGTTTTGTCATCTCCGGCGACAGCCAAATATGCATATTGAATTCGCCATGATGGTGGCCATCGTCGCCGTCATCATGGGCGGCATGGCTGTGATCATGGCCTTTCTCATGGTCATTATGCGCCTGTTCATGCTCACTCTCATGATCGTGCCCAGCCTCTTTTTCCAGCTCAGATTTAATGTCAGGCAACTCGGAAAGTGCAATCTGCTTTGCGGGTGGAATTTTCGCTAACGGTTTTCCAAGGAAGGCTTCCATTTCCGGCCCAACCCAAATCACCAGATCGGCGGACTGTAAACGCTGGACATCAGACGGGCGCAAGGCATAATCATGGGGCGATGCGCCATCAGGTAACAAAATCTCCGTTGGCGTTACGCCATCGGCAATCGCCGACGCAATGAATCCCAAAGGACGAATTGACGTAATAACCGCCGCGGATGCCGCACTAATTGACATCCCGCTCGCGAATAGCGCGCTGGCAACAAACACACTTTTTAACCATTTTTTTTGCTGAATAGCTTTTTTTTGTTGAATAGATTGCTGCATGAAAATCGCTCCCATCGATTTTTATCGTATTGCCTGTTATAATATAACGTTACATGGGTTGTGCAAGCCGAATTATATGTCCACATTGGTATCACTTAATAATATTTCCGTTACATTTGGCAGCCGAAAGGTCTTGTCAGATATTTCTCTTACCTTGCAGGCAGGTCGAATCCTGACGTTGCTGGGGCCGAATGGCGCAGGGAAATCGACACTGGTGCGCGTCGTTCTGGGGTTACTGTCCCCCACTTCCGGTTCGCTGACTCGGGAGCCCGCACTGCGTATCGGCTACGTTCCGCAGAAGCTGCATCTGGATACCACGCTGCCGTTGACCGTCAGTCGCTTTATGCAACTGCGTCCTGGCGTGAAAAAGCAGGATATTTTACCTGCCCTTAAGCGCGTACAAGCGGCACACCTGCTGGAACAGCCGATGCAGAAACTTTCCGGCGGCGAAAACCAACGCGTGCTATTAGCACGCGCACTGCTCAACCAGCCTCAGCTTCTGGTGCTGGATGAGCCGACACAGGGTGTCGACGTCAATGGGCAACTCGCTCTGTACGATCTCATTAACCAACTGCGGCAGGAATTCCACTGCGGCGTGTTAATGGTCTCGCACGATCTGCATTTGGTAATGGCAAAAACTGATGAAGTCCTGTGCCTTAATCAACATGTTTGCTGCTCCGGTACGCCAGAAGTCGTTTCCCTTCATCCCGAATTTTTAGCGATGTTTGGCCACCGCGGCGCGGAGCAATTGGCGATTTATCGCCACCATCACAATCATCGTCACGATCTACAAGGACGCATTATTCTAAAAAGACAAGGTGGAAACGACGCATGATCGAACTGCTGTTTCCCGGTTGGCTGGCGGGAATATTACTGGCTATTGCGGCAGGTCCGCTCGGTTCTTTCGTCGTCTGGCGGCGGATGTCTTACTTCGGCGATACGCTGGCACATGCCTCCTTACTTGGCATCGCTTTCGGCCTGCTGCTGAACATTAATCTGTTTGCTGCCGTCATCGCCGTGACACTCATTCTGGCTCTGGGGCTGGTCTGGCTGGAGCGGCGTCCCTATCTGGCCGTCGATACCTTACTCGGCATCATGGCACACAGTGCCCTGTCTCTGGGGTTAGTTGTGGTTAGCCTGATGAATAACGTGCGCGTGGATCTGATGGCTTACCTGTTTGGTGATTTGCTCTCCGTCACGACAGAAGATCTGTGGGTCATCGGTGGCGGTGTGATTGTCGTTGTAGCCATTATGCGCTGGCAATGGCGCGCGCTGCTTTCGATGACAATTAGCCCGGAGTTGGCGCACGTCGACGGCGTGAAACTACAGCGCACCAAGCTGCTCCTGATGCTGACCACCGCATTAACAATCGGTATTGCCATGAAATTTGTTGGTGCGCTGATCATTACCTCACTGCTGATTATTCCCGCCGCTAGTGCCAGACGCTTCGCGCGGACGCCGGAACAAATGGCGAGTATCGCGATTATTGTGGGCATGATTGCCGTGACGGGCGGCCTAGCCTTCTCGGCTGGCTACAACACGCCAGCAGGGCCGTCAGTGGTGCTGTGCGCCTCGTTGCTGTTTATTGTCAGCCTGCTTAAGCGGCAACCCGTCTAGCCAGACGCACAATTAAAAAGAAAAGCCCTTCTGAGTATCTATACCAGAAGGGCTTTATATTTTGGACAGTGGATGAACCGCGTTTATTGCCGGTTCGCCATATCGGGAATGATTAAATCACCCCGCAAGACATACGAACCCAGCACGTCTTGTGTTTTCTCATTGAGCCAGGACACGATTCTCGCCGCCACCGCATCCATCGAATATTCAATTGCCGGTATCGCCGGAATGCCCGGAATATCGAGAGATCCCGCCAGACTGAATACCATGATGTCTTTTGGCACAGACTTATTAAACGCCTGAAGCTGCGTAATAACACGCTTGGCTTCCAGCTCATCCGCCACCAGCAATGCATTGAAGTTCAGCGTCGTGCTGTTATTGAGTAATACTTGCAGCGCCACCGACGACGATGAAGACGCATCCATAAAGATCAGGTTACGGTTAAACGGCAAAAAGTTATTTTCCAGCGCCCGCTTATACCCTAAGAGCACCTGTTCCGCGGAACTGCTGGCGGCGGGATTAATCAGCGCGATTTGCCGTCTTCCTTGTCTGATCAGGTAATTGCACGCCGTTTCTGTGGCAAAAGCGTGATCGAATTGCAGACTGTTCGCCGTGTCCGTCTCCATGCAATCGATCAGAATGATGTGCTTATCGGACAGATTCAGCGGAAAACGCGCGCCGATGATTAAGATGTCATCGCACAGGCCGCTGGTCAGTTCATCCAGCACGCTCATGACTTCTGCTCTGCTGCTGGCAAACCGCAACAAGAGATGCTTTTGATGCCGGCTAAAGTGTTTTTCCAGCGCGTAAAGATAGCCAGTCGTCTGGTTGATGTTGTCCTGAGCACAAATGACGCCAATACAGCCCGTTGACTGACTCAGCAGCGATTGAGCGATGACGTTCGGCCGATATTTAAGCTCATCAACCGCTTTTAACACCGCGAGACGGCTGGCTTCCTTTACGCCGCGTGAACCGCTCAACACCCGAGAGACTGTGGCTTTAGACACCCCAGCCAAGCGCGATACATCGTTGATTGTAGACATCATTTTCCCCTGGAAAACGCTAAATCCGACCCAAAATTCTGAACACCAACAGCGCGTGGTATTGTCCGGCAGTATAACCCTTTCTATCCGGCATGGAAACCGATTATCCGTTTCACATCCAATAAGTATTTCTCCCCCTAAGATGTGATGTAAATCTAATTAATATCGTCAGAAATCATCACACATTGACCGCCATCACACTTCCCTTTTCTTTGCATGGAAAACGGTTTCCATATGATATCCAATCATCGTGGCAATAACTTTTTACATTCTGCCTGGCAGAAAATGCGGTCCGCTGCGGAAAAAGTAATGGGTATAGGCTCACGTTCATAACAGGCGGCCATTCGCGATATCGCCGTAACATATTGAGATACCATGCATCACGGCATAAAACGTGGCGATAGCATACTTGGTGACGATCTGCCGCTGCTGCGGCGACACACAAGAAAGGTGTTCACATGGGTTCCTTATATCAATCAACGATTGCTGCGATCGAACAATCGATTACCCCGCTGGCCGGGCGTTTAGGACAACAAAAATATGTGATCGCTATCCGCGATGGCTTTACCGCTGCCCTCCCCTTTATGATCATCGGCTCATTTATGCTGGTGTTTATTTTCCCTCCCTTTTCCGCCGATACCACCGTCGAATTTGCCCGTACTTGGCTCGATTTTTCTATCACCTATCGCGCACAGCTGATGCTGCCTTTCGAACTGAGTATGGGGCTAATGACATTTTTCATCTCCGTAGGTGTCGGTGCCAGCCTGGGACGACAGCTTAATCTCGACTCCGTCATGTCCGGTCTATTGGCGTTTATGGCTTTCCTGCTCGTCGCCGCCCCTTACGCCGATAACAAAATTTCTACCGAGTACCTGTCAGGACAAGGGATCTTCACCGCCTTACTGACGTCCATCTACGCCACCCGTGTTTATGCGGCGCTGAAGCAGCACAAGATTACCATCCGCTTGCCAAAAGAAGTGCCGACGGGGGTCGCCCGTTCGTTTGAAATCCTCATTCCCGTGTTAGTGATTGTCGCGACACTGCACCCGCTCAATCTTTTCATTGAAGCAAAAACAGGCATGATCATTCCCGAAGCGATTATGCACCTGCTGGCACCGCTGGTGTCCGCCTCCGACTCGCTGCCAGCCATTCTTCTGTCCGTGCTGCTGTGCCAGCTTTTCTGGTTCTCAGGGATCCACGGTTCGCTGATTGTCACCGGCATCATGAACCCATTCTGGATGACCAATCTGGCCGTGAATCAGGCCGCGCTGGCGGCTGGCGACGTCTTGCCACATATCTATTTACAGGGCTTTTGGGATCACTATCTATTGATTGGCGGCGTCGGCTCGACGCTGCCGCTGGCCTTCCTGCTGTTACGTAGCAAGGTAGCGCAGTTACGAACCATCGGCCGAATGGGCGTTGTACCGAGCTTCTTTAACATTAACGAACCGATTATGTTTGGCGCGCCCATCATCATGAACCCGATGTTATTCCTCCCCTTTGTTTTCGTCCCAATAGTGAATGCCGTACTGGCTTACACCGCAACCAGAATGGGGTGGCTGGCGCAAGTGGTATCGCTCACACCCTGGACAACACCGGCCCCCATTGGCGCATCGTGGGCCGCAAACTGGAGTTTCAGCCCGCTAATTATGTGCCTGCTGTGCATGGTATTTTCCGCACTGATGTATTTGCCGTTTCTGCGCGCCTACGAACGGACGTTAATAAAAACCGAGGAGCAAAAAATACAGGGTGATTTATCGCTGACAAAAACGGTGAGTAGTAATTAATGGCATAAATAAAGAACTCGCCAAAGAAATTAAATAAAAAGGAAAATAACGCATTCAGTGTCGAGATATTTTTATTATTCATATTCACTGGCCTGAATGCTATTTAAGAACGCAGCATAGAAAATACGTGCTGCGAATATTCGTTCGCATAAAAATAGGTCATATGATGATTACATTAGAAGATGCAGTAATGGAAATTATCGTCAATGCTGGGCAGTCACGCAGCCTGTGTTTTGAGGCGCTACACGCTGCGCGTAACGGCAACATTGATGAAGCCAAGAATCTGTTGAAGGAGGCCGATGGTTACGCGCGCAAAGCCCACCAAATGCAGACACAACTGATCGAACAGGATGCAGGAGAAGCCAGACAGCCGATGACATTGATTATGGTTCATGCTCAAGACCATTTAATGACATCCCTGCTCGCCCGCGAATTATCAGAAGAGATTATTCATCTATACCAAAGAAAATAGTTCATTTTAATACCCTTATAGGGAGGGTCGATTACGTCAGTTATTTAATTACGCTGTACCCGTTAAAAAAATAACAATCACCTTGTTCTGAGCGTCGTGCCATTACTCACGCTAATCAGAGCGGGATGGTTATTGTCTGAAAATAACTTACCGAATTGAGATGACTATGACAAATTCCAAAAAACTGCCCGTTACGCTGGCGGTGCTGGCTGCCCTTTGCTCCGGTTCCGCATTCGCACAAGAAATGATTACTCAGGAGCAATTGGATCGCATCGTTGCTCAGGCAGTGGAAAAAGCGCTGGCGGAGCGTCAGACCAAATTAGATGCCATCGCCAGTAAACAGGTCGACCCGCTGACCACGCCGGATGCGTCCAAGACGCCTGACATGGCGATCCCCTATGGCATCAACTTTACCGGCTATGCTCGCTACGGTGCGCAATTCCAGAGCGGTGACCAGAAATATGTCGCGGTCGATGGCTCCTATAACGGGGCTTCCGCGCTGGGTCGTCTGGGTAACGAAGGCAATGGCGGTGAATTCCAGCTTTCCAAAGCGTTCAAGGGGGATAACGGCGCAATCTGGGATGTCGTCGTGATGATCGACCATTGGGGTGACGAAGTTAACCTGAAAAAAGCCTATGCGGGCGTCACCAACCTTTTTGCCTCTCAGCCAAATGCCTATCTCTGGGCCGGCCGTGATTTCCACCAGCGTCCACAGCAGGGTATCAATGATTACTTTTGGATGAACCATGACGGTCAGGGCGCAGGGATAAAGAATTTTGAGCTCGGCGGCATTCAATTCGATGTCGCGGCCGTCGCGGCCGTCGAATCCTGTAACCCTGAAGTCATCACGAATAATGCGAATCCGTCACGCATCACCTGTACCGGCAGTTCCGGCACGGGCGATAAGGGCAATTACGCGCTCACCTCCAAAGTGCATGGCATTAAGCTGGGGCCGTTGGATCTTGCGCTGTACGCGAACTACGGTTTTGATTCCAAAGCGGTGGATAGCGACGCGCGACTGAAAGCCTGGCAAGGCGGCGCGGTGCTGAGCCATACGGGGAAAAATAGCCTCAATCAGTTTATCACCCGCTATTCGGATAATGCCGATAACAGCGTTTACAACAAAACGAACAACCTGAAAACTTTCTACGCCAGCTTCGAAGGTAAGTACAAATTTACCCCGCAAACGCAGGTCGAATACCTGCTGGCCTATCACGACTACTCAAATGACTCCGCAAGTCAGGACGATCGTCGCAACTATAATGCCATCGTGCGCCCGATGTATTTCTGGAATGACGTGCATTCCACCTGGCTCGAAGCTGGCTATCAGCACGTAGATTATGGTCAGGGGGGTGACAATAAAGGATGGAAACTGACGCTTTCCCAGAATGTCTCGATCGCGATGGGACCGGAATTCAGACCGATGTTGCGCTTCTATGTCACTGGCGGAAAAGTGGATAACAAACACACCGCGCGGACAACCACCGGCGTCAACACGACGCTCGATTCGTTCAACGTTGGGGCAATGTGGGAAGCTTGGTTCTAGTCTCATAAACTCAGGGAGACCCTATGGTCTCCCTGAACGTGGGCAATGTAGGGAAACGTGCGCAGATGACGCTACTCCTCGCGCGTTAAGCCAAAGTGCCGATAGGCATGCGGCGTCGCCATCCGACCGCGCGGCGTACGCTGAATGAACCCTTGCTGAATCAGAAACGGCTCCAACACGTCTTCAATGGTTTCGCGTTCTTCGCCAATCGCGGCCGCTAAGTTATCCAGCCCAACGGGGCCACCCATGAATTTATCGATGATCGCCAACAGCAGCTTGCGGTCCATGTAGTCAAACCCTTCGGTATCCACCGCCAGCATATCCAGCGCCTGCATCGCCACGGTTCCGGTAATTGCCCCTTCTGACTTCACCTCCGAAAAATCACGTACCCGGCGTAGTAAGCGGTTGGCAATACGCGGTGTACCGCGCGAACGACGTGCCACTTCAAGCGCCCCATCCGATGTCAGATCCAGCCCTAAACACTGTGCGCTGCGGCCAACGATATACTGGAGATCGGTGACGTTATAAAACTCCAGACGTTGCACAATGCCGAAACGATCGCGCAACGGCGAGGTTAACGAGCCCGCACGCGTCGTTGCACCAATCAGCGTAAAAGGCGGTAAGTCGAGTTTGATCGACCGAGCAGCAGGCCCTTCACCGATCATGATATCCAACTGATAATCTTCCATTGCTGGGTACAGCACTTCTTCCACAACGGGCGACAAACGATGGATTTCATCGATGAACAGCACATCATGCGGTTCAAGGTTGGTCAGCAGCGCGGCAAGATCACCGGCTTTTTCCAGCACCGGACCCGACGTTGTGCGCATATTCACGCCCATCTCATTGGCGACAATATTCGCCAATGTCGTTTTTCCCAAACCGGGAGGGCCAAAAATGAGCAGATGATCCAGCGCATCCCCGCGTTTGCGCGCCGCCTGAATAAAAATTTCCATCTGCTCACGCACCTGCGGCTGCCCCACATATTCGGTGAGCAGCTTAGGCCGCATCGCACGGTCAAGAAACTCTTCTTCTGGAACGGCGTCAGCGGAAATTAAACGATCGGCTTCTATCATGAATACCTCACAGCGCCGCGCGCAGTGCATCCCTGATTAGGGTTTCACAGTCAGCGTCGGGACGCGCAATCTTGGAAATCATGCGGCTAGCTTCCTGTGGTTTATAACCCAACGCAACCAATGCTGCTGCGGCTTCCGCTTCAGGATCGCTGGTGCGGCTCTCCACACTCGCAGGCGACGCCAGCGGAATATCGCTGACCGGATTGAACAGATCGCCACTCAAGCCCTTGAAGCGATCTTTCATTTCAACGACTAACCTTTCCGCCGTTTTTTTACCGACGCCAGGGAGCTTAACCAGCGCACCGATTTCTTCGCGTTCAACCGCGCTGACAAACTGCGTCGCGGACATGCCTGAGAGAATCGCCAGCGCCAGCTTCGGCCCAACACCATTCACTTTAATCAGCTCACGGAACAGCGCCCTCTCCTGCTTATCGTTAAAACCGAACAGCAGTTGCGCATCTTCACGAACCACGAAATGGGTAAAGATAATCGCTTCCTGATTGAGTTCAGGGAGTTCGTAAAAGCACGTCATCGGCATATGGACTTCGTAACCCACGCCGTTAGCTTCTATCAGCACCTGCGGCGGCTGTTTTTCCAGGATAATGCCTCTGAGACGACCTATCACGTTGCGCTTCCTTTTACTTAGGGAATGAATGGCTTGATGTATGACGAGTATATAACATAAAAAAGGCTGGATGAATATCCAGCCTCCTGTTTCAGCGCAGTCGTCCTGCCAGTGGGTTCACTTTCGCCGCCGACGTGCGCAGCAGGCTTTGACTGAAGTGGCAATGGGTGATGGCTATCGCCAGCGCATCGGCAGCATCCGCCTGTGGGCTAGCTGACAGTTTCAGCAACGAGCGAACCATATGCTGCACCTGCTTTTTATCCGCCGCCCCCGTCCCTACCACGGTTTGTTTAACCAAACGCGCAGCGTATTCAAACACGGGCAGATCCTGGTTCACGCCCGCGACAATCGCCACACCGCGTGCCTGCCCCAGTTTCAAAGCTGAATCTGGGTTTTTCGCCATGAAAACCTGCTCAATCGCCATACAGTCTGGGCGAAATTGCGTGATGATTTCACTGACGCCAGCGTAAATCAGCTTCAGTCGCGTGGGCATATCATCCACCACGGTGCGAATACAGCCGCTACCGAGATACGTCAAATGACGTCCCTGCTGACGGATAATGCCATAACCCGTCACGCGCGAACCGGGGTCGATGCCGACTATTATTGTCATCGTGCCGCTCCGCCGATTCGCCCGTATGGATAGCCGTTGCTACTCTGCATGACCGACCTGCGATTACAGCAGTTCAGCCACCTCATCGGAGATCTCACCGTTGTGGTAAACCTCCTGCACATCGTCGCAATCTTCCAGCATGTCGATGAGACGCATCAGTTTCGGCGCGGTTTCCGCATCCATATCCGCTTTGGTGGACGGGATCATGGAGACTTCAGCCGACTCCGCTTTCAGACCCGCCGCATCCAGCGCATCTTTCACGTTACCGAACGTTTCCCACGGCGTGAAGACGTCAATCGCACCGTCGTCATACGTCACAACATCGTCCGCGCCCGCTTCCAGCGCCGCATCCATCACCGCATCTTCATCCAGACCTGGCGCGTAAGAAATAACGCCTTTCTTGGTGAAAAGGTACGAAACGGAACCATCCGTCCCCAGGTTACCACCGGTTTTTGTAAACGCATGGCGTACTTCGGAAACGGTACGGTTACGGTTATCACTCAAGCACTCCACCATGACAGCGGTGCCGCCCGGGCCGTAACCTTCGTAAATGATGGTTTCCATGTTGGCATCTTCGTCACCGCCGACGCCACGGGCAATCGCACGGTTCAGGGTATCGCGCGTCATGTTGTTGGACAGGGCTTTATCGATCGCGGCGCGCAGACGTGGGTTAGACCCCGGATCGCCACCGCCCAAACGGGCTGCGGTAACCAGTTCACGGATAATCTTGGTAAAGATTTTACCGCGTTTGGCGTCCTGTGCTGCTTTACGATGCTTTGTGTTAGCCCACTTACTATGACCTGCCATAAAAATCTCCGAAAAAAGCCTGTTCAGGCCGGATAAATAACAAATTCCTCAATCGCCTGCCGATTGCTCCAGGATTTGGTCAACTGTGCCGCGTGGGGCACGTCCAACCACTGGTAAGCAAGGTGCTCGGATAACTGCACCTCGCGCTCAGCAGGTAACGCCAGACAAAACCAGTGTTCGGTATTGTGCGTTACTCCCGGCGCATAGCGACGTCTCAAATGAGCAAATAGCTCAAACTCAATACAGCGTTGACAGTCAAAGAGTGATAACGCTTCTGCGGATATATCAATGTTAACTTCTTCTTTGACTTCACGCTGTGCGGCATACGGCGCACTTTCCCCTTCTTCTATGCTGCCGGTTACCGACTGCCAAAATTCAGGATCGTCACGCCGCTGCAACATCAGCACCCGCCCGGTGTCGCGGGCATAGATCACCACCAGAACCGAAACGGGTCGCTTATATACCATCTTATTCGTTCTCGGATTTTCCATCCTGAGCCGCTTTCCCTTTTACGACAACCGCAATGGCAAGCTCTTCCAGTGAAGCTGGGTTGGCGAAACTTGGCGCCTCCGTCATCAGGCACGCTGCTGCCGTTGTTTTCGGGAAGGCGATAACATCACGAATGTTATCGGTGCCCGTCAGCAACATCACTAGGCGGTCAAGACCAAACGCCAGACCGGCATGCGGCGGCGTACCATATTTCAGCGCGTCCAGCAGGAAGCCAAATTTCTCACGCTGCTCTTGCTCGGTAATACCCAGAATGCTGAACACGGTTTGCTGCATGTCACCGTTGTGAATACGCACGGAACCACCGCCCACTTCATAACCGTTAATCACCATGTCATAGGCGTTGGCGATCGCCGAAACGGGGTTGGCGGCCAATTCAGAAGGCAGCATGTCACGCGGTGCAGTAAACGGATGGTGCATCGCAGCCAACCCGCCTTCACCATCTTCCTCAAACATTGGGAAATCGACAACCCACAGCGGTTCCCAACTATTCTCCTTCGTCAGGTTCAGATCGCGGCCCAGCTTGAGACGCAGCGCACCCAGCGCATCGGTCACCACTTTCGCGCTGTCTGCACCAAAGAATAAGATGTCACCATCTTGTGCCGCTGTACGATCCAACAGCGCAGACAGCATGTCTTCATTCAGGAATTTCGCGACAGGGCTTTGAACGCCTTCCAACCCCTTGGCGCGCTCGTTGACCTTAATGTAAGCCAAGCCTTTCGCACCATAGATTTCAATAAACTTACCGTATTCATCAATCTGTTTACGGCTCAGCTGCGCGCCGCCTGGTACACGGATCGCGGTAACACGGCCTTTGGCATCATTTGCTGGGCCGGAGAACACTTTAAAGTCGATGTCTTTCACCAGATCGGCAACGTCAACCAGCTCAAGCGGGTTACGCAGATCGGGTTTGTCGGAACCGAAACGGCGCATCGCTTCTGCGAACGTCATGATCGGGAAATCACCCAGATCAACGCCTTTCACGTCCAACCACAGTTCACGCACCAGTTTCTCCATCACTTCACGCACCTGCGGCGCGGTCATGAAAGAGGTTTCCACATCAATCTGGGTGAACTCTGGCTGTCTGTCAGCACGCAAGTCTTCGTCGCGGAAGCATTTAACGATCTGATAGTAACGATCAAAACCGGACATCATCAGCAATTGTTTAAACAGTTGTGGAGACTGCGGCAGCGCATAAAACTTGCCTTTATGTACACGGCTTGGCACCAGATAGTCGCGCGCGCCTTCCGGTGTAGCTTTCGTCAGCATCGGCGTTTCGATATCCAGAAAACCGTGCTCATCCATAAACCGGCGAACAAAACTGGTGATGCGTGCACGCGTTTTCAGGCGCTGGGCCATTTCAGGACGGCGCAAATCCAGATAACGGTATTTGAGACGAGCTTCTTCGGTGTTGGTTTGGTTGGAATCCAACGGCAGCGCTTCTGAGCGGTTAACAATAGTCAGTGCGCTGGCAAAAATTTCGACTTCACCCGTCGCCATATCTTTGTTGATTTGGCTTTCTGGACGGGCGCGCACTACACCGGTAAGTTGGATGCAGAACTCGTTACGCAACTCGGATGCCAGTTTAAATGCGTCCTGACGATCTGGGTCAAAAAATACCTGAACCAGCCCTTCGCGGTCACGCATATCAATAAAAATCAAACCACCCAGATCGCGGCGGCGGTTAACCCAACCGCACAATGTCACTTCCTGGCCCACATGGGACGAATTCAACTGCCCGCAATAATTAGTACGCATCACGATGTCCTTTTACTCATCCGCCAGCTCACACGTTTTCACGATGGACTACTTTTCACGGTAGGTCACAGCGCCAAAACAGTGGCATTTTCGCTGCACGGCATGGTTTTTCTGGATTACTGTCCGGTGAAAAAAGGCGGATATTATAAAGGATATTCGCCCGAACGATAAGCATGAAGGTAACGCTCTGCGACGCTCCCGCCTACTCTTTTTACGAAATTTCCTTTCCGGTTAACGGAATGTTCACTAATCGGCATAGAGTTGTTGCAAAACTGAACACCAGAGAAAGCCTAAACCATCAACCCAAAGACGCAGAACTCATCAATACGTCTCGCGTGAGGATTTAGGGAAACCGACCTTCCTTTTTAATAAAACCTGCTAAAATTACCGAATACTTGCTGATTTTTATAAAAATTTTAATAAAAACGCTTTCCACTACTGGCAAATGCGTATGGTTTACATGGAGAACAGCTATGTATTCATTTGTTGCCCGTCAACCCATTTTAAATAACCATCTTCAAACGGTTGCCTATGAGCTCCTTTTTCGCATGGACATCACCAATAAATTTCCTGATGTCACCCCTGAATTTGCGACCGCACAGCTTATTTCCGATCAGTTTTTAACCAATCCGTTGACAAAATCCGTGGTTGAAGATCAGCCTTACTACATTAATTTTCCCCATCAGTTGCTGATCAGTGGTCAGGCAGAAATCCTGCCACAGGAAAAGGTCGTTATCGAAATTCTTGAAAATTCGCCCCCCAACAACGATCTCTTGGTCGCCGTAAAAAAGCTAAAAAGAAAAGGCTTCAGATTTGCACTGGATGATTTCTCGATGAATTCAGCATGGGATCGTTTTTTACCTTATATTGATGTCATCAAATTCGATTTAACTTTGTCGACGTTTAATGATATTGAAAATTTCATTCACAGAACCACACAGCATAAATTAGCGTATCTGGCTGAAAAAGTAGAAACACATGAGCAATACTTGCAGAGCAAAAAAATCGGTATTTCTCTTTTCCAAGGGTATTTCTTCAGTCACCCTGAAATGATTAGATCGAAGAAACTCATTAATAATTCTAACAACACCATCAGGCTGCTAAGAGAAGTCAATAAACCGGAGATCAACTATGCCACGATCGAGGAATTGGTGTGTGCCGATTTGTCGCTTTATTATAAATTGATGCGCCATATTACCAATATCAAATACAACACCCGTTTTGGCATTACCGCAACTTCAATGTCGTTCCGCTCTATGGTGATGTTACTTGGGCAACGGGAACTTAAACGTTTTGTTTCCTTAATCAGCATAGCCAACAGTAATGACAATAAGCCCGACGAGCTTTATCGAACCAGTTTAATTCGCGCCAGATTCTTTGAATTATTATATGCCTCTTTTAATGTAAATGAGGACACCACCGAGGCATTCTTGTGCGGGTTATTGTCGCTGCTCGATGCCGTATTAGATTTACCAATGCCTCTACTGCTTTCACAAATCGCGCTATCGGAAAAAATTAACCAGAGTTTATTGGAGCATACTGGTGAATTCGCACTTTACCTGAGGGTAATAGCTAAATATGAACAGCAAGAATGGGAAGCACTTAGACCGCTTTTAACGCAATTAGGTCTTGATGAAAAAGGCTTCTTTACCTTAATCATGGAAGCAACACAGTGGGCGGACGAGATTTTATAAACGATTTCTCTCGGTTCACTCGCGCTGCCATGACAATTACGCGATAATCACCGTCATCCTGCTTGAGATTCAATGACATGATGGTGCGATGATGTACATCGGATTACCGCAATGACAGCATCCCGCTTGGAGTCGGCTGGGGTTAAACGATCTTGCCGACTACAGCCGCTACTTTACCTGCGTTGAAGGTAATACAACCTTTTATGCACTGCCTTCACGCGAAGTCGTCGAGCGCTGGCGTGATATGACGAATGACAATTTCCGCTTTTGCTTCAAATTTCCTTCAACGATCAGCCATAAAGCCGCCTTGCAGAGCTGTGACAGCGACGTCGGCCTTTTTTATCAATGTCTTGAACCGATTGAACACCGCATCGGGCAGCTCTGGCTACAGCTCCCTGCCGCCTTCGGTCCCGCGCAGCTACCTGTTCTGTGGCGTTTTCTTGATGCCTTACCGCAGGGGTTTAGCTACGGCGTGGAAGTGCGCCATCCGCTGTTTTTTGCCAAAGGCGATGAAGAGCGCGCACTGAATCAGGGGCTACAGCAGCGCGACATTAACCGTGTGATTCTCGATAGCCGCCCGGTTCATCACGCCGCGCCAGACAGTGCAGCCATGCGTGAAGCACAACGTAAGAAACCTCGCGTGCCGGTACACGCTGTGCTCACCGCTACACAGCCGTTGATCCGCTTTATCGGTAGTGAAACGCAGGAAGAAAATCTTCGCTGGTTCGAATCATGGCGTAACAAGCTGCCGCAGTGGCGCGAGGCCAATCCCTTCTTCTTCATTCACACACCGGATATTGGTGATGCCCCGCCGCTGGCGCAGCGGCTTTGGCCTCTGCTTGCCGAGATCGACCCGGCCTTGCCGCCCCAGCCGGATTGGCCACAGCAGGCGACGCTCTTTTGAACCATCAGCCTGGCAGGGTGCTAGCCCGTTTGGTTATAAACCATTTGGCAACGCAACGTATTTCCGCTAAAAAAATCGACCTTTACAGGCGACAGTTGCGTGAGGTAAAGCTATTATTCTGCAAGCCGTTTTCGGTTAGGTTACGGAGTAAAACATGGTAAGTGCGCTCTATATCGTGCTTGGCGCAATCTTGTTGATAAAGCTGTCGATTGATGTTGTGAAACTCAGAATGCAGTATCGCGTGGCTTATGGCGACGGCGGATTTTATGAATTGCAAACCGCAATCCGAGTGCATGGCAATGCGGTGGAATATATCCCGATTGCGGCGATCCTGCTGGTGCTGATGGAAATGAACGGCGCCCTTGTCATCATGATCCATTTTTGCGGTATTTTATTGATTATCGGACGTTTAGTTCACTACTACGGCCTGCGGCACCGTGAATTTCGCTGGCGGCGCTCAGGTATGGCGGCAACCTATGCCTCGCTCATCCTGATGATCGCAGCAAACCTCTATTACCTCCCCTGGGATCTGGTTTTCTCGCTATATTGATAGTGTAAACAAGAACGACAGCAGCCTCTCTCGGTCGCACAGACAGTATGCGTCCGAGAATCAAAAACCTCGTCCACACCCTACGTCTACACAATGTGAAAGGTGAAGGCCGCGGTGTATTCTGCTAGAATATGCCCTCTTTAATTACTATCACTCTCAGTGCACTTTCTGCCATGCCAAACCGCGATATGCTTTTTTCTGTGCCAATTGCTAATTTAGGCGACTGGACATTCGACGAACGCGTTGCTGACGTCTTTCCCGATATGATCCAACGTTCTGTACCCGGCTATTCCAACATCATCTCGATGATTGGCATGTTGGCAGAACGGTTCGTCCGCCCGGATAGCCACGTCTACGATCTAGGATGCTCGCTGGGTGCTGCGACGCTGTCCATGCGACGCAATATCCATGTTCCAGGTTGCAAAATTATCGCGGTAGACAATTCTCCGGCCATGGTAAAGCGCTGCCGCAGCCATATTGATGCTTTTCGTTCCGATACGCCCGTCGAGATTCTAGAAGCCGATATCCTCAACATTGATATCGAAAATGCGTCGATGGTGGTGCTGAACTTTACGCTTCAGTTTTTGGAACCCTCCCAGCGACAGGTGCTCATCGAACGTATTTATCAGGGACTCAATCCCGGCGGCGTGCTCGTCCTCTCTGAAAAATTCAATTTTACGGACAAAAACGTCGGCGAATTACTGTTCAACATGCACCTCGATTTCAAACGAGCAAATGGCTACAGCGAGTTAGAAATCAGTCAGAAACGCAGTATGTTGGAAAACGTTATGCTGACCGATTCGGTAGAAGCCCACAAAGCTCGGCTGGCAAGCGCCGGTTTTGAGCACAGCGAAGTTTGGTTTCAATGTTTTAATTTTGGTTCGTTATTAGCCGTGAAAGCAGAGGAAAAGGCGTGATCGATTTCGGCAATTTTTATCAGCAAATCGCAAAAGGCCCGCTCAGCCACTGGCTTAACACATTGCCTTCACAGCTCAGCAGTTGGCAACAGGAATCCTTGCACGGTAAGTTCAAACACTGGTTTAACTCGCTGGAACATCTTCCCTCGCTAACACCAACGTCTCTGGATTTGAATGACAGCGTTACAGCACGCATGGAGCCCGATATTTCAGTCGGTCAGCGAGAAGGCATTGAGAAGCTGTTACGTAATCTGATGCCCTGGCGCAAAGGCCCTTTTTCGCTTTACGGCGTGGATATCAATACGGAATGGCGTTCTGACTGGAAATGGCAGCGCGTTCTGCCGCACATCAGCCCGCTGAAGAACCGCCTGATTCTCGATGTGGGCTGCGGCAGTGGCTATCACCTGTGGCGGATGGTCGGTGAAGGCGCCACGATGGCGGTCGGCATTGACCCTATGCAGCTGTTTTTATGTCAATTTGAAGCGGTACGTAAACTGCTCGGCAACGATCAACGTGCGCACGTTCTGCCGCTCGGCATTGAGCAACTCCCCGAACTTGCTGCGTTTGACACGGTGTTTTCGATGGGCGTGCTGTATCACCGCCGTTCCCCACTCGATCACCTGTGGCAATTGAAGAATCAGCTGGTGGAAGGTGGCGAACTGGTGCTGGAAACCCTCGTCATTGAAGGCGATGAAAACCAGGTGCTGGTGCCAGGAGAACGCTACGCGCAAATGCGCAATGTGTATTTCATCCCTTCCGCGGCGGCCTTGACCACATGGCTTGAGAAATGCGGATTTGTTGATGTCCGCGTCGTCGATGTCTGCACCACGACAACGCAGGAGCAGCGTCGGACAGACTGGATGATTACAGAATCGCTGGCTGAATTCCTCGATCCTGAAGATCCGACCAAAACGGTGGAAGGCTACCCCGCACCGGTACGAGCCGTACTGGTTGCTCGTAAACCCGGTATCTACCAGCCCTAAATTACTGCGCTCGACAAAAAAAGCCCCAGCAACACGCTGGGGCCTGGTACTTGCCATGCAAACCGAAGGGTATGCTGCGCGGCAAAATTGAAGAATGCTGATGTGGTGTTTAGAACAACGCTGTCTCTCTATCACCACGCCATTAAATGCCTGACGTCATGATACATACTGCATTTCACGATCCGTGCTAACCGCTCGTTTCATTGCTGCTACCACATCGCCATCCACGCAATACTGGCTAAATTCGTCGAATTCTGTATCAGAACACATCGACACACCGATTTTTCGGTAGCGCATCGGAGAGGGTGCCCACTGACCGGCAGAACTGTGCAGTTCCCGGATACCGGCCTGCTGAAATTTGTGCACGTTAGTCAACCGCACGCCGGAACCCGCCATAATAATTGGACCGCGACTGGCCTGTGTTAGTTCACGTAATAACCGCAGCCCATTTTCCGCCGTCTGCTGCTGCCCAGAGGTCAATATGCGCGATACGCCAAGCTCGGTGAGCTGTTCCAGCGCAATATAAGGATTCAGGCACATATCGAACGCGCGATGAAAAGTCACCGCCATTCCCTGGGCCACCGCCATGATTTCGCGCATTTTGGGCAAATCAATGTGCCCTTCCTCATTCAGCACGCCGACGACGACGCCGGGAAACCCCATCTCGCGAATCTGCTCAATATCGTATTTGATGGCAGCCAGTTCCGTCGCGCTGTAGCAAAAATCGCCGCCTCTCGGGCGCACAATCGGGTGAACAGGAATCGTAACCTTTTCACGAGCACCACGCAGCACACCATAGGATGGTGTTAATCCGCCTTCTCGCTGTCCGGCACAGAGTTCAATCCTGTCAGCCCCAGACTGTGCTGCTGTTATGGCACAATCAAGGCTATAACAGCATACTTCCAGTTTCGTCATCGCGGCTCCTTCATGTAAACACCCAGACTACTTTTCTTAATTAGTGAAAAATCGGCGAATCATCAGACCGAGTAAAGTCATAACTATGGCATTCACATTCATATCGTGAGGAGACAGGGGTCACAATGAACGTGATAGAGTGCCGAAATAAACATGACATAACCCACAGTTTTATTAATCTGTTCCACAGCAAAAGAAAATGGCATGAATAATGTGACATGCCATTTTACCTTTCCGACAATGTTATCTTTCTGATTACGCTACGTACGAGCCATACATTATTTTTATAGCGTCAACATTTCGCTTGCGACAACATCCCGTATATCAAATGGATGGAATTTTATTGTCACTTTCCCGTCGGTTACCGCCAGCGTAGGATTAGGCATTCGCTCTTTTTCGCCTTGCGGAGAACTGAATTTAAGCTTGATGCCCGGCGTACGCAGCGCATCGTCAGACAAGCAGGCTAGCGCACGCTGATGCAGCGTTTCTGCCTCTCCCGGCAGCACCAGCTCTACATGTTCCCACCCTTCATGCGGATAATGCTTTTTCCCCGGCCACGGTAGCTCGATACAGGTAATCTGCCAAGGACCGACCGTGATGGCATTGTCCAGAATAAACAAGCAGATTGTACGGCCATTGATTTGGTTTTCAGACAGCAGACGGCCAGACTTTAGCAGCGCCGCTTTCCAGGATTCAGCCGTCGTATTCTGATGGCAGCGCAGCGAAATATGGTCCGCCTGAAATGCGCCTAAATCCAACTGTAGCACATCGGCCAATTCCTGTAGCGCTTGCTCAAATCGCGCTAAATCCGTTATCAAATCATCGGGTAACATATCGGGTAACACTCCTCGCAGCATCTCACATTATCAATCATCATTTGCACTGTGAGAATATCATACCCGTGGCACATCCTAATTAAATTCTATTTTTATTCATGTACATTTATTTACACCTTCATTACGTAAAACGCATTAAATGCAAAGAAAAGGTAAGCATGGCGTTTGATTAATAAACGTAAATGTTTTTTATCTGATGTAATCTGCGATACTTCTCGCAATCTATTCTGGGAGGAATCTTAAATAATAACCTCCCCATTGAACGCCCCAAAAAAAACATATAAATTAAGGAAACAAATAATAACGCAGAGATATCATCATGGTTTTACTCATTATATCCGTCGCGCTTATCGCTATTGCGGCATACGCTATTTTTCGTCATTTTAAAACCAGAGACTCACATAAAATTGGTGCAAATAATCGGTCAAGAAAGCGTTAAGATCGTGATTTTTATTTATTCTACCTAAAATCACATTCTCTTTTTGTCGTGTTCTCCTTATCTCTTTTTCTTCTATCATCGTTCCTTTTTCCTATCCCGCCTGGCGGGTATTTTTTCGCCTGAACATCCCGTTGCCCCTCCCCGTCTGCTGACGAAGAAAGGCAAATATGGTATAAGCAAGGCTTAATTTTTTATTTAAGGTAAACCGGTGAATATTCAGGCTCTTCTCTCCGAAAAAGTCAGCCAGGCGTTAACCGCCGCGGGCGCGCCAGCAGACAGCGAAGCTCAGATTCGTCAGTCGGCAAAAGCACAGTTTGGTGATTATCAGGCCAATGGCGTCATGGCCGTGGCAAAAAAACTGGGCATGCCGCCGCGACAACTGGCCGAAAAAGTCGTCCAGCTTTTGGCGCTGGAGGGCATTGCGGAAAAAACAGAAATCGCAGGCCCAGGATTTATTAATATTTTTCTCGATAAGCAGTGGGTTGCGAGCCAGGTTGAGAACGCTCTGAATGCACCAAAACTGGGTTTAACCCCCGTTGAACCTCAAACGATCGTGATTGACTACTCTGCCCCTAACGTCGCGAAAGAAATGCACGTCGGCCACCTGCGTTCGACCATCATTGGTGACGCCGCGGCCCGTACGCTGGAGTTTCTGGGTCACAATGTCATTCGTGCCAACCACGTTGGTGACTGGGGTACGCAGTTCGGCATGCTGATTGCCTACCTTGAAAAAATGCAAAACGAAAACGCCAGCGAGATGGATTTGTCCGATCTTGAAGCGTTCTATCGTGAAGCGAAGAAACACTACGATGAAGACGCCGATTTCGCCGAACGCGCACGCGCTTACGTGGTGAAATTGCAGGGTGGCGATGAGTATTGCCGCCAGATGTGGCGCAAGCTCGTCGATATCACTATGACGCAAAACCAGATCAACTATGAACGCCTCAATGTCACGCTAACCAAGCAGGATGTGATGGGTGAAAGCCTGTATAACAGCATGCTTCCGGGTATCGTGGCCGATCTGAAGGCAAAAGGTCTGGCGGTAGAAAGTGAAGGTGCTACGGTGGTTTTCCTTGATGAATATAAAAACAAGGAAGGTGAACCGATGGGCGTCATCATCCAGAAAAAGGATGGCGGCTACCTCTACACCACAACGGATATTGCCTGCGCCAAATACCGTTATGAAACCCTGAACGCCGATCGCGTGCTTTACTACATCGATTCCCGCCAGCATCAACACCTGATGCAGGCTTGGACCATCGTGCGGAAAGCGGGCTATGTGCCTGATTCCGTCAGTCTGGAACACCATATGTTCGGCATGATGCTGGGCAAAGACGGTAAGCCATTCAAAACGCGAGCAGGCGGAACGATTAAACTGTCTGAGTTGTTAGATGAAGCCTACGATCGTGCTCTGAAGCTCATCGCAGAGAAAAACCCACAGATGGAAAGCGATGAGTTAACCGCGCTGGCGCAAGTGGTGTCCATCGGCGCGATCAAATACGCCGATCTGTCGAAAAGTCGTACCACGGATTATGTTTTCGATTGGGACAATATGCTGGCGTTTGAAGGCAACACTGCACCTTACATGCAATACGCTTACACCCGCGTCGCATCAATTTTCAAACGTGCGGGCATACAGGAAGACAGCTTAACGCAGCCGATTACGCTGAGCGATGAGCGCGAATTTGCCCTTGCCACGCGTCTGCTGCAATTCGAAGAAACCATCACCACCGTCGCCCGCGAAGGCACACCGCATGTGATGTGTAGCTACCTGTACGATCTGGCGGGTCTGTTCTCTGGTTTCTACGAGCACTGCCCGATTCTCAATGCCGACAGTGACGACGTGCGTCAAAGCCGTCTGAGACTGGCGCTGCTGACGGCGAAAACACTGAAGCAAGGTCTGGATACGCTGGGCATCGAAACCGTCGAGAAGATGTAAGTCTCCATCGACTGAAAACGTATTCATTAGAAACACAAACGCCATTGGTGCTACCACCAATGGCGTTTTGCGTTACAGGCAAAGACAGTCATTGTATTCAATAATATTGTCACACGCTACGGCGGGCGAAATCCCGAGGGCGGAATCCCAACAGCGCCAGCGTGGCAAAATAGGCCCCCGCTCCCGCAACCACCACCAGCAGCAAACGCAAAATTCGCATCGTCATATTGCCGTCATCCCATGCGGGCATCCACCACAGCATCCCCAGCAAAACCAGCGACATCACGATAACCGCAACTAGCAGACGCACCAGAAAACCTTTCCAGCCCGGCTGTGGCTGGAAAATATCCTGCTTACGCAGTTGCCAGTACAACAGCCCTGCATTCAGGCAGGAGGCCAGACCGATGGACAACGCCAGACCAGCATGTTGCAGCGGGCCAATAAAGATCAGGTTCATCACCTGCGTCAGAATCAGCGTGACGATCGCGATTTTAACCGGCGTCTTGATATCCTGTCGGGAATAAAAACCGGGCACGAGCACTTTGACGACAATCAATCCCATCAGCCCAACCGAGTAGGCAATCAGCGCCCGCTGAGTCATTAAAGCATCAAAGGCGCTAAATTTGCCGTACTGGAACAGCGACACCGTTAACGGTTGAGCCAAAATACCTAATGCCACCGCGCTCGGGAGCGCCAACAGGAAACACAGGCGGAGCCCCCAATCCATCAGACGGGAGTATTCGTCATGGTTACCACTGGCAAAACTCTTCGCCAGAGACGGGAGTAAGATCGTTCCCAGCGCCACACCCAGAACGCCGGAAGGGAACTCCATCAAGCGATCGGCGTAATACATCCATGACACCGCACCTTCACTGAGGAAGGACGCGAAAATGGTGTTGATGATGAGCGAAATCTGGCTCACCGAGACGCCCAGAACCGCAGGCCCCATCAGCTTCATGACTCGCCAAACGCTCGGCTCCCGCCATTTCAGGCGTGGCAATACCAGCATGCCAATCTTTTTCAGATGCGGTAGTTGGTAGCCGAGTTGCAGTAAACCGCCAACCAACACCGCCCAGGCCAGCGCCATCACCGGTGGGTTAAAATATGGCGCAGCAAACAGCGAGAAACCAATCATGCTGACGTTAAGCAATGTCGGGGCAAACGCCGGCACCGAGAAACGGTTCCAGGTGTTCAGCACCGACCCTACCATAGAGGTCAGCGAAATCAACAGTATGTAGGGAAACGTGACTCTTAACAGATCCGAGGTCAGCTCAAAGCGCTCTGGCGTCGCGGCAAAACCGGGAGCGGTCACCATAATAACCCAGGGTGCGGCAACCATTCCCGCAACGGTGACCAACGCCAGAATCAGCGTCAGCATACCGGAAACATAAGCGAGGAACGTTCGCGTGGCTTCTTCACCCTGCTGGCTTTTATATTCGGCAAGAATAGGCACAAAAGCCTGTGAAAACGCGCCTTCCGCGAAAATCCGCCGGAGCAGGTTGGGCAGTTTAAATGCCACAAAGAAGGCATCCGTCGCCATACCTGCACCAAAAATACGCGCAACGATCGCATCGCGCACGAACCCTAAAATGCGCGATAACATGGTCATGGAACTGACGGCAGCCAGTGATTTAAGTAAATTCATCCGATTATGTTCTGAACGGTTCAGGACCGATTGTTAACCCGTTGAGGTCATCCTGATTGCGAGGTGCGACTAGTCTACGCATTGCGCGAGCAATAGCTACCGCGCATTGTCATAACCGCTGAACTTTTCAGCATTTTCCCAGCAGTTTTTCAATCATGCGTTGGGACAGCAACGCCTGGTTACCGGATGTTTCTGCTGGTTTCCGTTGTTCAATCGCCGCCATAAAATGCTGCACCGCACCGACAAATCCGCGTTGTTCCAGCGTGGTTTGCCAAGATGGCACGGCTGGGCGGAACGTCACACCGTCGCGGTCTTCACGCCATTCACGCATCTCATCCACCTGGTAGAGCCCGCCATGGGTAACGGCCTGAACCCATTCCCGCTGGCTGCCAGCCTGACGATGCATGCTGGTCGTCACCTGACAACCGCCACTCTGGAAATGGTGCTCGGCATACAACAGTTGGCCGTTCGCATTCGCATGCAAGACGCCATCAATCAATTGGACCTCGCCGCCCGCCAGCCAGAGCGCCGTGTCCACCACGTGCAGGTAGTCATCCAGCAGAGTAAAACGCACATCCTGTGGCCCAACGCCATTAATCCGGTGTTTATCCATGCGTAGGGATGCGGGCTGATCCAACCGCTGTTTTAACTGCTGATAGCACGGCGCAAATCGACGATTAAAGCCGACCATCAGAATTTTTTGTCGTTGCTCCGCCAATTCGACCAGCGCTTCCGCCTGCTCCAGCGTCTCTGCTAGCGGTTTATCCACATAAACATCGACGCCAGCCTTCAGCAGTTGGCTCACAACAGAAAAATGGCTGGCGGTGCTGCTGTGCACGAAAACGGCATCGCATTGTGCAGCCAGCGCGTCCAACGCAGAGAAACGCGTCATCCGATAGTGCTGACAAATCCGTTGCGTCTTTTGCTGGTCAGGAGAAAAGGCGCCAACCAATTCCCAGCGTTCGGCTTGGCTAAGAATCGGCAAATACGCTTTCTGCGCGATAGAACCCAGCCCGACAACGCCGATACGAGGGCGTTGGGTAGTGATGTTCTGCTCTGAAACGCATTCCGCAGACGTAATCTGAGGCTTCATAACCGACTTTCTCCCTGATACCGATTGATTACGCTAACAGCGCGGCAAGCTGACGTTTGAGTTCAGCGACCTCTTTTTCTAACGCTTCAACCCGTTCGGTCAGCGGATGTGCATCATCGTTTATGCTTTCCGCTTCAGGCGCCGCCGCATCACTGCTCTCACCGCTGAAAAGGTGTCGATAGCGGCTTTCCCGCTTACCCGCTTCTCGCGCCAGACGGACGACAAACGGCCCATCGTCACGCTGCTGTAGTTTTTCAAGCGTGGATTCAGCCTCGCTGACATCTGAAAATTCATACAGTCGGGCCGCGCGCGTACGCAGTTCACCTGGCGTCTGAGGGCCTCGCAATAGCAGCGTTGTCACCAACGCCACTTCCGCTGGTGACAGTTTCAGGTCGCCAAACTCAGAATTGCAAAAACGATGTTCATACTTCACGACACGATTACCAAAACCGCTGAGCGTGCGCAGGAAATGCTTCTTCACGAGTAAATCCAGCGTTTGCTGCACCTCGCTTTCACTCAGTTCCATCACAGGTTCGCGGTTGGTTTTCTGATTACAGGCCGTGGTGATGCCGTTTAACGACATCGGATATTGATCCGGCGTGGTGATCTGCTTTTCCAGCATGCAGCCAATCACGCGAGCTTCACGAGCATCCAATTGGTATTTCATCATTTTTCCTTAACGTGGAGACTTCCACTCGGCGTTGGTCAGCGCGGTTAATACATGGTCCTGCCATTTGCCGTCAATCAGCAAATAATCTTTCGCATAACCCTCACGTTCAAACCCCAAACGTGCCAGCAAATTCCCACTACGCTGGTTATGCGGCATATAGTTAGCCATGATGCGGTGCATATGCTGCTGACGCTGCATATAACGTATTGCCGGTTGCAGCGCTTCGTACATCAGCCCCTGCCCCTGCCATTTTTGGCCGAGCGAATAGCCCAGATAGCAGGCATGAAACGATCCCCGTAGCACGTTGCTGAAATTAGCCACGCCGTAGACTTCGTTTTCATTCTGATCCAACAAGAGGAAGTAATAGGCGCTGCCCTGCTTATGCATATCGTTAATTACGCTCAGCCGCGCCTGCCAGCCTGATGGATAGCAATGGCTGGCATCTCTCACGGGTTCCCACGGCTTAAGGAAATCACGGTTTTCAGAATAGTATTCAGCCAGACGCCATGCATCACGTTCATGGGCCAGACGCACCACCAGCCTGTCGGTTGTCAATTGCACTCTTGCTGGCGTTGAACGGTAGCCAAACATTTTTCCCCCTGCCTCGCCATGTTATCGATAAGTAAAATTAATCGCCGCTGAAAAAATCACTATTCCACATAAGCAGAAAATATCGGCATTTCCGATAATCCTTACTATAACCACATAAATTCAGCGACGTAAAATCCTCGTCGCCGAGTTATTGCGCAGTTGAATCAGGAAAGCCATTTTTTCTCGCCGAAATGCTACTCGGATAACGTTAAATCGATAAAAAAATATTATCCAACAATAGGCTATACCAAAGTCGAATTAGAGTACAAAATAGTCACGTCTGTTATTTTCCTCCTTTCTTCGTTGTGGTGAAACATGCCTCTGATGTCGCAAGCTCGGAGCTTGGGTAAATATTTTTTATTACTCGATAATATGCTGGTGGTTCTGGGATTCTTTGTTGTCTTTCCCCTTATTTCCATTCGTTTTGTCGACGATCTCGGCTGGGCGGCATTATTAGTCGGTATCGCATTGGGGTTGCGTCAGTTTATTCAGCAGGGGCTCGGTATTTTCGGCGGGGCCATTGCTGACCGTTTTGGTGCCAAACCGATGATTATTACCGGGATGCTGCTACGCGCCTCCGGTTTTGTGTTCATGGCAATTGCCGACGAACCCTGGCTGCTTTGGCTGTCTTGTGCGCTATCCGGCCTCGGCGGCACCCTCTTCGATCCGCCGCGTACCGCACTGGTCATCAAGTTGATTCGTCCACAAGAACGCGGCCGTTTTTACTCGCTGTTAATGATGCAGGACAGCGCTGGTGCTGTTATCGGCGCCCTTATCGGCAGTTGGCTGCTCCAGTACGATTTTGAGATCGTCTGCTGGGCGGGTGCCGTCATCTTCGTTCTCGCGGCGGCGCTCAATGCCTGGTTGCTGCCAGCCTATCGCATCTCAACGGTCAAAACACCGATAGTGGAAGGGTTGACACGCGTTATTCGCGATCGCCGTTTCCTGATGTATGTATTAACTCTAACGGGCTACTACATGCTGGCCGTGCAGGTGCTGTTAATGCTGCCGATTATGGTCAACGAGCTCGCTGGGACGCCGTCTGCGGTGAAATGGATGTACGCCATTGAAGCAACGCTGTCGCTGACGCTGCTGTACCCTATCGCCCGCTGGAGCGAGAAACGTTTCCGGCTGGAACAGCGTCTGATGGCGGGGCTTTTTATCATGTCCGTCAGCATGTTCCCCATTGGGATGACAACAGAGCTGCAAACCCTGCTGCTGCTAATCAGCCTGTTTTACGTTGGTTCGATTATCGCCGAACCCGCGCGTGAAACCTTGAGCGCCTCGCTGGCAGATTCCAGAGCCAGAGGCAGCTATATGGGGTTCAGTCGGCTTGGGCTGGCGCTCGGTGGTGCGATTGGTTATAGCGGTGGCGGTTGGCTGTTCGATACCGGACATGCGTTGAACCAGCCGGAACTGCCGTGGTTCATGCTCGGCACTATCGGGTTCCTAACATTAGCCGCACTGTATTGGCAGTTCAATCAACGCCGCATCGAGCCTGCGATGTTGCGTGGTCATTAGTCGACGTGTTGTTTTTTATCGCAAACTTACGGGATAACATGGCGAAACAGACTCAGGTTACACTGCTCAGCAGCCTAGCAATCTAACCCTTCGATTTACTCCGCCGCTTCTTCTTGAAGCGGCGTTTCTCTGCTGTTTCAGTGCTATCCTATTGTTTAACCTATGCATCAAGCGCACGCTGCCGATACGTAATCGAGTTGGTTGCTAACACCAATAGATTGCCCGTATGAACACACGCCACCGATGAGTGGGTTGTGCGCGTCAATAGCATTAAGAGGTCAGAATAATGAAAAAATCAGGATGGATGACCGCGGCCGCAGTGCTGCTGGCTTTTACACTCAGCGGCTGTAATAAACTCACGCAATACACGCTCAGTGAGCAAGAAGTGAATGAGTACCTGCAAAAACACAATGATTATCAGAAACAGCTGGGCGTGCCCGGCGTAGTGGATGCCCATATTGTGTTAACAGAACTGTCCAGCCAGATTGGTCGGGCAGAACCGGGGAAAGTGACGCTGACGGGCAACGCGAAAGTCGATATTTCCTCTTTGTTGGGCAATCAGGCTGCTGATATGAAACTGACCCTGAAAGCACAACCGGTATTTGATAAAACACAGGGCGCGATTTATCTGAAAGACATGGAACTGGTCGATTACACCGTTCAACCGGAAAAAATGCAGACAGTAATGAAAACACTAAGCCCTTACCTCAATCAATCCCTGAAAAGCTATTTTGATCAAAAACCGGCTTACGTGTTGAATGCAGATAAGAGCACAACGGAATCGATGGCGAAGAAGATGGCGAAAGGCATCGAAATCAAACCTGGCCAGATCGTTATCCTGTTTACTGACTAATACTGACTCGCCGATAGCACACGTCATGTTTGCTATCGGCGCACTAGATTTCATACTACGGGGTTTCATACCCGCGTATTATTCTTCTGCTTCCGACTCATCTTCTTCATCGCTTTCACCCAGTTCATCTCGCATGGCTTCCAGTGCCTCACGGCAAACGATCGCCAGCGTACGATAAAATGCAGTGGTAGCGTGACTTTCTACTTTCCCGAGAAAACGATCGCTCCACGGTAAGAGATATTCATCAAACAGGGTAATCTGTGCAGCGGTTTCGTCTTCTTGTGCCTGATCTTCCAGCCATGACGCGGCAAGCAACAAGCTACCAAAATGCCCAACCACACCACCGTCATTTAACGGCATACCGCGCTGTTGTAGAAAGGTACGAATTTCCGCATCATCAGTATCACTTTCATAGGATGAGCGCAGCGGCGACACCGAGCCGTTCTCACTATCAAACAGCGCCTGATAATCCGCAGCCATTGCGGGTAAATCCAATCCCTTTTGCAAACGGGCCAACAAGGCATCCTGCTCCAGCGGCCAATGCTGCGCCAATTTCCCCTCTTTAATCAGCGTGAACAGCGGCGTCAGCAAAGGATCTTGTGGCTGGCGATAAAACAGCGTGCCCAATAGGCGGCACACAATAGAAAACTCGTTCATTGATAACCCTATTTGTTTTTAAGTAACAGTATGTTAAGTGACTGAGTCACAAATCAGCAAGTTCAGCGATAGCAGGCATTCCCCGCTGTTCGAGAAAATCCAATACGCGCCGAGGGCTTACATTCAATATCCGATCCTGCGGGAAATTCACTTCCTGCAAAATACGTTCACAGTGAGTAAAGTCTCCCAGAGAAAATGCGATATGGGAATCAGAACCTAAAGAAAGTAACCCACCGGCATCACGCACGGCTTCCGCAATCGCCCGACAGTTTGGCTCACTGCCTTTACGCGAATGCATGAAAGAGGAATTATTCAGCTCCAGCGCCACGTTGTATTTCGCCGCGGCTTCCGCAATCGCGCGGATATCGACAGGAAATTTCGGGTTACCGGGGTGGCTAATGATATGTGCGTCGCCACGTGCCATGGTCGCGATCATCGCCGTCGTATGCGTGTCTTTATCCTGTGGTGGAAAAACCGGTTCATGAAAGCCCGCGATAATCACATCAACCTGATCCAACATGGGTCCGGTACAGTCGATGTCGCCTTCAATGTTTTTTATATTCGCTTCGATACCGCGCAGGATACCTACGCCATCCACCAGACGCGGCCAAACGCGCATATTCATGAAGTGCCAGTAATGCGGTGCATCCGCCATATCTGGGCCATGATCGGTAATGGCGAACAGGCGGATATTCTTCTGTTGTGCTTCAGCAATGTAATCGTGCAGGGTACTGTAGGCGTGTGTGCTGGCAACGGTGTGCATATGTAAATCGACGGGATACATAGGTTCTCCTGAGTCAATGTTTGCAAATCAGCATACCATTTTCAGGGCTATTCCGCAGCCAGCAAACGGAATGACAACGCATGATTAACACAAATGAAACATCAGCATTTTTCGTCACGACGGGGAATGGATGAAGGTGAGCGCAAAAACGGTGAGCAAAGCAACAAATTGCGTTAACTTTAGCTAATTGCGCGCATTGAATGCAGAAGTTTGTTGACGCTGTTCGGCAATTTACCTACATTAGCGCCGTCCGCTGAGATGTAAGACGGCGAGACCCCGGTGAGGTGTCCGAGAGGCTGAAGGAGCACGCCTGGAAAGTGTGTATACGTGAAAACGTATCAAGGGTTCGAATCCCTTCCTCACCGCCATATAAAAGAAAACGCCCTTGACGTAAGTCAGGGGCGTTTTCTTTTATGGTGATGGAACGGATGAGATGACTTGACAGGGTTCGACAAAACGACAGGATTGGCGTTTTGGACCGCCAACGGCGGCCCGTAGGGCGAGCGGCAGGACGCCGCGAGTCAATCCCCCCAATATACTCATCCCAACCACCCTTGACGTAAGTCAGGGGCGTTTTCTTTTATGGTGATGGAACGGATGAGAAACCTTGACAGGGTTCATTCTATTATCTGAACCCTGCCGTTTGTTGTTGCAGCTATCTTGCCCCCAACGCCAAATAGCTGCCTGCGGATTCATCAACGCGGAACTGTTCAACGGTGCGTGACAGCTCCTGCGCCTGCTCACTCAGCGATCTCGCTGCGGCCAGCGCTTCTTCAACCAGTGCCGCATTCTGCTCAGTGCTTTGATCCATCTGCGATATCGCGAGATTGACCTGCTCAATCCCAGAGCGCTGCTCTGCACTCGCCACACTGATTTCGCCCATCATGGACGTGACGCGGTGTACGCTTTCAACGACTTCACTCATGGTATCGCCAGCCTGCTTCACGAAATCCGTGCCCTCGCCCACCTTGGCAACGGAATCATCAATCAGGCCTTTAATTTCCCGAGCGGCGGATGCAGATCGCTGCGCCAACGTACGGACTTCACTCGCGACTACGGCGAAGCCACGGCCTTGTTCACCGGCGCGCGCTGCTTCTACCGCCGCGTTCAAGGCCAGAATGTTGGTCTGGAAAGCGATACTATCAATCACGCCGATAATATCGACAATTTTGCGTGATGATAGGCTGATGGAATCCATCGTCACGACAACCCGGCTGACAACGTCACCACCGCGCACCGCCACATCCGACGCCGATACCGCGAGTTCATTCGCATAGCGTGCATTGTCCGCATTCTGTTTTACTGCCGCAGTCAGCTGTTCCATTGCCGCCGCCGTCTGTTCTAATGCGTTGGCCTGTGATTCGGTACGCGCAGACAAATCGCCGTTACCTGATGCAATTTGCGTTGAAGCAGTAGCAATCGAGTTGGTACTGCTGCGAACCTGATTCACCAAATGAGACAGGTTGTCGCGCATCGCGCGGATAGCGTAAAGAATACTGGTTTGATCGTCCTGCTTTGTTTCAACAGCGACACGTAAATTACCTTCCGCAATTTCGCGTACGATATCGACAGCATACTGCGGCTCACCGCCGAGCTGGCGCATCAGCGTACGGAACATGTTCCACGCAAACGCAGAAATGATTAACAGCAGAATCAACCCTAAGGACAACAGGATCAATGCATTACGCCAGAATGTTTGCTGGATATCGTCAATGTAATCACCGTAGCCAATCGTCCAGTCCCAAGGCTCAAATTTCATGACGGCATAAAGTTTCTCAACCTTATTCTGCTGCCCCGGACGCGTCCCTTCTGCAATCACGGTGCCGATCGTCTTGCCCTGAAGCGAAGCGCGGTAGCGTTCTCCTGCTTCTTTGCCGCCGTTAGCATCGATAATGCCAATACGTTTAGGGTTAGGGTGAACATAGTTCACATCATTCGTATAGCCGCGCACAAAGAAATAGCGATCGCCCTGATGGAAACTGCCGATCGCGCGTTTAGCCTCTTTTTCCGCTTCCTCGTGCGACAACTGACCGCTTTTTTCAAGGTCATACGCCTTTTGTGCCGCCGAATGAGCCAATTCAACTAAGGTAGAAAGCTGGCCGATGCGTTCGCTCATCATCGTGTTATAGAGCGTATTCAGTGCCACCGCAGATAAAATTAACATCCCTAATAAGGTCGTACCGCATAGCAGTGCAATTCTGGTTCGTAATTTCACTATATATTTCTCTCTAACCGTTTTTCAGAAAATTCCGAACAAAAAATTACACTACATTGGCGTTCTGAACCATACCATCCAGGGAGTAATGATAGATTTTTTAACAATAAATAATGAAAAATCATCCTATTCGCTCAGATTAAAGACGATATCGAGCAATAAAGACGGAAAATAGTGATAAAAATGATCGAAATCGAAATTAATAGGTAAATAACGTTACAGAAATAACCAACGCCCCCAGAGTGTTCTCTGAGGTCCCATCGGTTTACCGATCGTGTTTATCTATCGCGTTCGTTGATGGTGTTCGTGAGTCGTGTCTGTCGATGGCTCTACATCGATGAACAGAGAGAAGAAGAATCAGGGTATTTGGCCCCTAAAAAACAAAAGCCTCCGCAAAAGCGGAGGCGTTCCCTCTAATGACAAGGCGCGCTAAGCGGTAACAGCCCTGTCTTCCATGGCTTTTCGCCAGCCTCCCAACCAGTAAGACCGAGCATTAATTGATTGATAAGGACAAAATTCCTTTGGTCTACCGACAATACCTGCTTGATAACCACGTGAATGAGCCCGTTCCAGGCGATCGCGTTTCTGTCTCTTCATGCCTTATTTCCCTCATTATTTATCTGGTGGAAAGAAAACAATGATTACTTTATAAGCAACCACAGACTATCAATACCGATTCTGTCGCCAAAGGTCAAGGCGCAAAATTCACGCCAGTGTCATATTTGTGATCCAAAATAGGAATTTTCCCCACTCAATAACGAAAAACCGTAACCAATTGAAAATAATAAAAAGCCTCTAAAAACGTAATGCAATCACAGCATTACATCTTTAGAGGCCTGATTTTTTTAGAAACGTCATTGTTTCAACTTATGATCGGACGATACCGAGCACCTGTAACGATTCTTGCCAAGTAACAACTAGTTCAGCACCGCTACCTGCTGGGTTATCGACTGAGAAACCTGCTGCCAGCCTTGCGCCAACGTTCTGACCAACGCGTCATAGCCGTCTTCCGTTTGTGGCAGCACGACGCTAAAGGGCCGCTTAACCACTTTTCCCTGATAGGTCAGCATCCACTCTCCACGTACGATAACGTTGCCATCATAGCGGCCATGAAATCCCGTAACAGCGACGTTCAGCACCGCCTGATCGCTGCCCTGCGGCTGCGTGGTCACGACCCAACCGGGCAGTTTATGCCCCAGGTTCGTCACCAGCGTCTGCTGCAATTGCTGATCCAATGGGCTGGCCCACAGGTTGTTACTGGCAATGACATACTGCACGTCGTTAGTCTGATAAACCAAGCCTGCATTGACGAGGTAGTCCGCTACACTGACATGTTCCACCCAAAGCGGGTGACCCTGAGCTACCGCAACCTGCACTGTATTGGTATCCGCGATTGTCGGCAGTTGATAATACGTTTTCTGCGTATTGCTACTGCTGCACGCGCTCAATACCAATACCAAAGCCAATGTCCATGCTTTCATCATTGTTTTGCCCTCTTCGGTTGAGGATCCTGGCTACCCGAGGCTTCAAAAACCAAGGCGTTGCTTTTCTCGTTCAGGGTGCGCAACACAGGTTGTAGCTCTCGCAACACCTGATCCAACCGCTGCATATCCGCCACCATCTTGTTATACGCCGGTGAGCCGGGCTGGAAACCTTTCATACTGCGGTTCAATTCAAGCAGCGTTTTTTGCATGTCTTCCGGCAGATCCTGCATCGCTTTGCTGGACGTCAGCTTGTTTAGCGTCGCCAGCGTTTTTTGCATTTCACGCAGCGTGGCCTGACTTTCCGTCAGCGTCTTCGTCGCTTCATTGACCATCGGATTCAGCGGCAGGCTGTTCACCTTATCTAACACCGCCATCAGCTTCTGTTGGATCTGTGACAGACCGCCGTCAATGGTAGGCAGAATTGGGTAGCCATCCAGAACCAATAAATTTTTATCCCCTTTCTCTTTTGGATAAAAATCGAGATCGATATAGAGCGCGCCCGTCAGGAGGTTAGCCGATTTCATCGACGCGCGTAGCCCCAGCGATTGCGCTTGTTTTAGGTGCTGTTCAAAATCAAACGAGCCGCCAATCTTCTTCTCGAAGCGATCGGGTTCAATACGAATCAGTACCGGAATGCGATAATCATCATCCAGATCCTGCTTCATATTTTTTGGGAAAAATGGCGCTTCGGCAACCGTACCCAGTCGAATACCACGAAATTCAACCGGCGCGCCCACCTGTAGACCACGAATCGATTCGCTGAAGAACAGCAGATACTCTTTATATTCGGTGTATAGCGAGTCCTGAATGCTGCGCTGACTATCAAAGAGCCGATATTGCGCCATGGTTTGGGCTGCATCACCCAGTTCCCATCCGGCTGGGACATCAAAGCTGACGCCACCGCTAAACAGCGTGGTCAGCGAGCCCATTTCGACACGCATTCCCTGTGCCGACATATCAAATGCAACGCCGCTGTCTTTCCAAAAACGAACATTACTGGTGACCAACCCGTCATACGGTGCTGAAATAAACAGCTGATAGCGCATCTTACGCGCTTTTGGATCGAACTCGCTGGTTTCCACTGACCCCACCCGATAGCCGCGGAACAGAACCGGATCGCCCGCATTCAATTGCCCAGATTGTTCGCTGTCCAGTATCACCCTGATGCCTTTCGCATCCGGTGACGCCAGCGGCGGCGCATCCAGCAGAGTAAACTCACGTTCATCCTCCTTATTGGCGCCGGGCTGTAGCTCAATATAAGCACCGGATAATAGCGTCCCCAGACCGGAAACCCCTTCGCTACCAATTTTCGGCTTCACCACCCAAAAAGCAGAGTCTTGTTTTAACAACTTCTCCATGCCGTCATTCAAACGCGCTTTGATCTCCACCCGATGAAGATCGTCACTCAGCACCACACTTTCAACCACCCCAACGTCTACGCTACGGCTCTTGATCGCCGTTTTTCCCGCTTCAATGCCCTCGGCGTTGCTGGTCATCAGCGTGATTTGTGGCCCTTGATGACTGAAATGGTAAAACAGTATCCAGGCGCCGATCAGCACCGTGACAATCGGCACAATCCAGACCGGCGACCAGCGTTTAATCGTTTCTACATCCGCAACGGCATGATTATCTTTCGCCAACGGCAGGCTCCTTATGAAGAACATCATTGCGACGATCCCACAACAGGCGGGGATCAAACATCATCGCGGCAAACATGGTCAAAATGACCACGGCCGCAAACAGTACCGCCCCAACGGCGGGATAAATACTCATCAGACGCCCAATGCGCACCATCGCAGACAGGACGGCAATCACGAACACATCAATCATCGACCAGCGTCCGACAAACTCAACCATCTCATAGATGACATGCATCCGCTCGCTGTCTTCCGCTTTTTTGGTTTTGCGATTGGCCCGCCAACAAAGCCAACCTAAGGCCAACATTTTTAGCGATGGCACCATGACGCTGGCGACAAAAATCACCATCGCGACAGGGTAAGATCCCATCCCCCACAGCAGGATGACACCCGACATGATCGTCGATCCCATGCGATCGCCGAAGGCTTCGGTCACCATGATCGGCAGCAGATTCGAAGGGATATACAGCATCACCGAGGTGATCAGCAGAGCCAGCGTCCATTGCAGGCTATGCTTCTTGCGAGCATGTCCGCGTGAGTGGCAGCGCGGGCAGATTAACTGGTTGGCGGGCAAAATAGCGGTGCAACATGAGCACGAGCGTAACCCTTGCGATAGCCCGCTTTCCCCCAAGACTGGGGGCGCAGGCAAGGCCGGAGGTGGCACGATGTCATTCCATAACCAGCGGCGGTCGAGACTTTGGAAAGCCAGCAGTTGCAATACACAGAACAGGACAAAAGGTATAAAACTGGTACCGATGCCGATGTCGCCATAGGCCATCAGTTTGACAAAGCTGACCAGCACGCCAGCCAGAAAAATCTCCGCCATTCCCCAGCTTTTGAGATGAAATAGCATCTTACCCATGCTTTTTTTCAACGCCAGCGGCAGCGAGGCATGCAAGCAAAGCAGGATAAGAGTCGCCATACTTAAGGCCGGAACCAGTTGCACAAACAGCATAAACAGCGTCGCGACGCTGGCATAATTTTCCGCCACCATCACTTTAGGAATCTGTATCAGGGTAATTTCGCTGGTGATGCCCGCCACGCGCATAGACACGAAGGGAAAGAGGTTTGCCAGCAATAGCATGAATAGCGCGCTCAGCGCGTAGCCAACCGGCCGTTTGCGCGGTTCCGTCTGTCTGCTGGTTAGCACCGTTTTACAACGCGGACAGGTCGCCTTCTGACCGTGCAAAAGTTCAGGTAGCTCCACCAGCAAGTCGCACTGCGGGCAAAGCATATAGTCATCATGATGATGATCGTGTTGAAGATGACAGTCATGCCGATCGTGATGGGAACACATACGTCCTCTCCTTCAAAACTCGTCAGCTTCTGACTGAAAGCATCGTCACCAATGCCATAAGTGCACAGGTAAAGTACATCGTGCGATGATAATGGGGAGAGGGTAAAAGCGCCGTAAATACGTCCCTGTACGCTCGGATTGCGCGGATATGAATCTCATCCCTGAGATTCCCCCTTTTAGGGCCGTCGCTAGCGACGTTCAAAAACNNTGGCGCAAACGCTTTACTCTTCTATCCCATTATCACCGTTCTCGTTCGAGAAATAAGCTTGCCAGAAATCTGAATGAATTAGCCGTTTTTCTGTGCTTCCAGCTCTTCCCAACGTTCGAAACAGGTTTCCAACGCGCTTTCCGCTTCCGCCAGCGCGTTTAAGACTTGCTGCGTCTCTTCACGTGGGCGGCTAAAGAAACCCGCATCATTCATCTGCGCCTGTAGCGACGCAATATCTTGCTCCAGTTGCTCAAGGCGCTGTGGCAACTGCTCTAATTCGCGCTGCTGGTTATAACTTAATTTTCCCGTGCTGCGTTTAGCGGACGGTGCGGTGCTCGCTGCCGTCGTGGTTGTAGCCGCCGCCGGCGCAGTCGTCGTTCTCAGGGGCGTTGCCGTGGCACGCTGCTGCTGTGCATCGTAATACCCGCCGACAAAACGAGAAATTTTGCCTTCACCTTCAAAGATCCAGCATTCGGTCACCGAGTTATCGACAAACTGACGATCGTGGCTGACCAACAGCACGGTTCCCTGATAGCTTTCGATCAACTCTTCAAGCAGTTCCAGCGTTTCCACGTCCAGATCGTTGGTTGGTTCATCAAGAATCAACAGATTGCTGGGCTTGAGGAACAAACGCGCCAACAGCAGGCGGTTACGTTCCCCACCCGACAACGCTTTTACTGGCGTCATCGCGCGTTTCGGATGGAACAGGAAGTCCTGCAAATAGCCCAGCACATGACGTGAGCGGCCGTTGACCATCACTTCTTGCTTGCCTTCCGCCAGATTGTCCATCACCGTACGTTCTGGATCGAGTTCGGCACGGTGCTGATCGAAATAGGCCACTTCCAGCTTCGTCCCGCAATGTACTCGGCCACTGACCGGTTCCAAGTCACCCAGCATCAATTTTAGCAGCGTGGTTTTACCGCAACCATTCGGCCCCACCAGCGCAATTTTGTCGCCGCGCTGTACCTGAGCGGAGAAATGGCGCGTCAGAACTTTCTTATCCCCCTGCGCGCCCTGATCGACATGATAGTTCACGTCTTCCAGTTCAAACACAATCTTGCCGGAGCGGGCGGCCTCTTCAACCTGCATTTTCGCCGAGCCCATCACTTCGCGGCGCTGTGCGCGTTCCTGACGCATGGCCTTCAGCGCACGCACACGGCCTTCGTTACGGGTACGACGGGCCTTGATGCCCTGACGGATCCACACTTCTTCCTGCGCTAGCTTGCGATCGAATTCCGCATTTTGCAGATCCTCCACCCGAAGCGCTTCTTCTTTTCCTTCCAGATACTTATCGTAGTTACCCGGCCAGGAAACCAGCTTGCCGCGATCGAGATCGACAATACGAGTCGCCATATTGCGAATAAACGAGCGGTCATGGGAGATGAAGATGATGCTGCCTTGGAACGTTTTCAGGAACGTTTCCAGCCAGTCAATCGTCTCAATATCCAGATGGTTAGTCGGTTCATCTAACAGCAGTACACGCGGCGAACTCACCAGCGCTCTGCCGAGTGCGGCTTTACGCAGCCAGCCACCGGAAAGTGACGCCAGCGGCGCATCAGCGGACAGGCCAAGCTGTTCCAGCACTTCGTGAATGCGACTTTCCAACTGCCACAACCCCTGATGCTCCAGAACGTCCTGTAACTTAGCCAGTTGATTCAGGTTCTTTTCGCTCGGGTCGCTTTCTACCAAACGCAGCATGGCGTGATAATTTTTCAGGTAGTCCGCCTGTGCGGCGACCCCTTCGGCGACAAAATCAAAGACGCTCCCCGCGACATCACGGGGAGGATCCTGTTGTAAACGTGCAACAATCAGATCCTGTTCATAGGTAAGGCGGCCATCATCCAGCGGAATCTCTTTGGCCAGAATTTTCAGCAGGGTTGATTTTCCCGCGCCATTGCGCCCAACCAGACAAACGCGCTCATTCTCTTCGATATGGAGTTCGGTGTTATCCAACAACGGTGCATCGCTGAACGACAGCCACGCACCTGAAACACTGATTAAAGACATCGGTTACTTTTCCTCACCGGCGTGCGTCAGCAGCCAGCAGTTATGAATCTGACGATTACGGGCAAAATCCTGTGACTGGGTTTGCGCGGTGATTTCTTTCGCGTTCAGCCCCAGCGTGGCCAAACCTGCGCTATCCATCTGGAAGCCGCGTTTATTGTTCGAGAACATGATGGTGCCGCCACGACGCAGCAGACGTTTGAGATCCTTCATCAGCGCCAGATGATCGCGCTGGACATCAAACGACTCTTCCATCCGTTTTGAGTTAGAAAAGGTCGGCGGGTCGATGAAGATCACATCAAACTGTTCATTGGCGTTATGTAACCATGACAGGCAATCCGCCTGAATCAGGCGATGCTGACGCCCGGTCAGGCCATTCACCCGCAGGTTTTTCTCCGCCCATTCCAGATAGGTACGTGACATATCGACAGTGGTCGTTGAACGTGCGCCGCCTAATCCGGCGTGTACGCTCGCCGTGCCGGTGTAGGCAAACAGATTGAGAAAATCTTTGCCACGGCTCATCTCCCCCAGCATTTTACGCGCGATACGATGATCGAGGAACAAACCAGTATCGAGGTAATCGGTCAGGTTGACCCACAGCTTGGCGCCAAACTCTTCCATCAGCAGGAAGTCGCCTTTCTGCGCCAGCTTCTCATACTGGTTTTTGCCTTTCTGACGTTCACGCGTTTTCAGCACCAAACGGTTTGACGGCAACTCCAGCACGCTCAGCGTCGCGTTAATCACATCAAACAGGCGCTGACGGGCTTTTTGCGCATCAACGGTTTTCGGTGGCGCGTACTCTTGT
Organism: Pectobacterium sp. CFBP8739; assembly: GCF_013449375.1. Taxonomy (GTDB): domain Bacteria; phylum Pseudomonadota; class Gammaproteobacteria; order Enterobacterales; family Enterobacteriaceae; genus Pectobacterium. The sequence continues at coordinate 522,967 of NZ_JACDRR010000005.1, forward strand.
ACCACCACCCAACTGCCATAGCGGTCAACCGCCACATTATATTCAGGCAGATCGGCATCATAGAGGCGATAACATTCAATCCCCTGCTGACCCGCCCATTTCTCCAGTTTGCGCAGGTTCTTACGCAGGCGGTTGGCAAAATCTTCCGCGATTTGCCCTGCGGATGCACTTTGCGTTTCTGCCAGTTGATAATTTTTCTGTACGCAGTCTAACGGGCCGTTTTTCGCCTTGAATTGGCGTTCAGCACGCAGTTGCAGACAGCTCAGCAGCTCCGGCGACGCACTGAACAGCGAGAGCAGCCAGCCGCCAAAGTCGCTTTTCATCTTACGACCCAGCATATTATGCAGGGCGATCAGTGCGGGTTCACTTTCCAGACGCTCACCGTAAGGCGGGTTGCTGATGACCGTGCCTTTAGGGCCTTCCGGCAGCGGGTTCTGTAGCTGTGCCGCATCTTTGACGCCAAAAGAAATCAGTTCAGCTACGCCAGCACGACGTGCATTGGCCTTAGCGATATCAATCACTCGGCGGTCATTATCCGATCCGAAGAAGCGTGAGGTCGTTGCCTGCAAGCCTTGACGGGCACGCACTTGTGCTTGCGCCGTGACCTCGCGCCAGAGTTCGGCATCGTGTTTTAACCAGGCGTTAAATCCCCAGTGCGTACGGTGTAAACCGGGTGCACGATCGGCAGCCATCATCGCCGCTTCGATCAGCAACGTCCCAGAACCACACATCGGGTCGACCAGCGGCGTGCCGTTTTGCCAGCCGGAACGTAACACAATCGCCGCCGCCAGATTTTCTTTCAGCGGTGCTAGCCCCGCCAAATCGCGGTAGCCACGCTGATGCAACCCTTCGCCGCTTAAATCCAGCGAGACACTCGCGGTATCACGCTGTAAAAAAACGTTAATACGAATATCCGGCTGCTGCTTTGCCACATCGGGCCGCTGTCCGGTTTTGCGCGTAAAGCTATCCACAATCGCATCTTTGACTTTTAACGCGCCGTACTGGCTGTTGCGGATATCTTCATTGGTGCCGGTAAAATGGACGGCAAAGGTTTTATCGATGCTGAAAACCGTTGACCAGTCAATCGCCTGCACGCCCAGATACAAATCCAGGTCGCTGTGTACCTTGAATTCATTCAGCGGTAGCAGAATGCGCGACGCCAGACGGCTCCACAGCAGGCTCTGGTACATCAGGCGGTTATCACCCTCAAAATGGACACCACCCTGCACCACTGTACAGGACTGCGCACCCAATGATTCGAGTTCGCTTTTTAATAACTCTTCCAGTCCCCGCGCCGTGCTGGCAAACAAAGCATTCATGTCGTCACTATCACCAAAAATAGATTCATAAAAGAAATTGAGGCGCATTATAGCTAATCCGCGACGCTTGTCATAAAGTTGCCGTTTTACTTTGGCGAGGAACAGCTCAGTGATTGGCGTAACGCGGCTTTATATTCATCCGGTAAAATCGATGCGGGGGCTACAACTGTCCCACGCGATGGCATCTGTCAGCGGGTTGGCGAACGATCGTGCCTTCATGATTACCGAACTTGATGGAACCTTTATTACCGCGCGCCAGTATCCACAAATGGTGCTGTTCACACCGGCATTACTGCCGGACGGGCTGTTTATTGCCGCGCCGGACGGCCAAACCGCCACGATACGTTTTGCCGACTTCACCGCCGCACCGCAGCCGACAGAGGTGTGGGGAACGCACTTTACGGCACTCGTCGCGCCTGATTCCATCAATGCTTGGTTAAGCCACTATTTTCAGCGCGCCGTCCAACTGCGCTGGGTGGGCAATGAACCGTCGCGACGGGTTAAGCATCATCCAGGAGTACCTTTGGCATTCGCTGACGGCTATCCGTTTCTGTTAATTAATAACGCCTCATTTCAAGCGTTACGCCAACGTTGCCCTGCCGGTATTAAAATCGAGCAATTTCGCCCCAATCTGGTGGTGACAGGCGCGGACGCCTTTGCCGAAGATAGCTGGAAGACCATTCGTATTGGCGAGGTTATTTTTGACGTCGTCAAACCCTGTAGCCGCTGTATTTTCACCACCGTCAGCATCGAACGTGGCCGGAAACACCCATCAGGAGAACCGCTGACAACGCTGCAATCGTTCCGTACTGCGGAAAACGGTGACGTTGATTTCGGGCAAAACCTGGTCGCTCGAAATACGGGCATCATTCGCGTAGGCGACACGCTAGAAGTCTTAGCCACCAAACCGCCACGTCCTTACGGTTCAAGTCAGGTGGTCGAAAGCCTTGCGGTTCCCGAAAAAAGTGAACAGGCTGTCACCCTTCACTATCAGGGAAAAGTATTACAAGGGAACAATCAGCAGATTTTGCTGGAGCAGTTGGAACAACAGGGCATTCGCGTCCCCTACTCTTGCCGTGCAGGACTGTGCGGGTGCTGTAAATTGACGTTAGTCAGCGGGGAGGTTTCTGCTCTGAAACAAAGCGCCATCAGGGGAAACGGCGAGATTCTTACCTGTAGCTGCATTCCGCAGAGTGAGCTTCATTTGCAATAGAAAAACATCTGCACTGCAATAACCTCTGTACTGTAGTAACCAAAGACAAGCGAACACACGTACAGCGTGAAGTATGACGGGTATAGCCGAGGGTTTAGACGACCTTGGCGTACTCAAATGCCGATGTGCTTTCACCCAATGTGGTTTCCCACTCAGCGCTATTCTGCACAGCGGCAGGCATTAATCTGTCGTGCATGATTTTTATGGCATCCCCCAGCACCATCGTCTTCCCATTTAATGACAGTTGCTCTTGCGCCAGCAAGCAGAGACAGGCCTTATCTCCTGCTTCCGCCACCAGAAAACAGGCCGTTTCATGGGTCTCAGTGAGCTGAACCTGCACAATATCCCCCGCCTGCGGCGAATGGGTTACGGCATCCGGCTGTTGGATGAAGTGCCAGCTTTTCGGCATTAACGGTTTGAGGAATCGGGTCGCCACCAGCGCGTTCAAGACTAATTCGCCTTGAAGGTCGCGGTGCAGTGCCGCTTTCTGGCATTTGTCGTTATAAGTAAAAAATAACGCGGCGTCATCAACGCAGAAGGCACATTCATTGAAAGCATCCGGCGTTAACATTTTAGAGGGAAAACGAGAACGAAATAACATGCCGTTAGCCAGATCTAACATCAGGCGATCGTGTTCAGTATCAAAATACCAGCGCCAGTTATCGTCAGGTTTTAACTTCATATTATGTACCCTTCGCCTTCACCGTAGAAATATCAGAAATGGCTGATTGTGTTTTCTTACACCTCATTGCGTATTTATCGACATAAACGCTGCGGTAAGAAAATCAGCCATCGGTTGATAAAATATTTACACAAACGGATAAAATATAGACTAGCTGGGGGGATAAATAAACCCCCAGCTAAAAATGAAAGGAATGTCGGATTAAATATGCGTAACGATATCTTTAATCAGGCGAGGACCGTGGAAAATAAAGCCTGAATATATCTGTACCAGCGACGCGCCAGCCGCCATTTTTTCACGTGCGGCAACCAAAGAATCAATTCCGCCAACGCCAATAATCGGCAAACGTCCCGCTAATTCCTGTGACAAACGACGGATAATTTCCGTACTGCTGGTCTGCAATGGGCGCCCGCTTAATCCGCCTGTCTGCCCGCAGTGGTTTAATCCCTGAATCAGTTTTCTATCGAGCGTGGTATTCGTGGCAATCACACCATCGATGTGATGACGAACCAGACTATCGGCAATTTGGATCAATTCTTCTTCAGAAAGATCCGGCGCGATCTTTACCGCCACAGGGACATACTTCTGATGTTTCTCTTTTAATTCGGCCTGCTTGTTCTTTATTGCCAGCAAAAGATCGTCCAGCGCTTCACCATATTGCAGGCTGCGTAACCCCGGCGTATTGGGTGACGATATATTGATCGCGATATAGCCCGCGTGGGCATACACCTTATCCATGCAGATTAAATAATCGTCTTTACCCTGCTCAACCGGCGTATCTTTATTCTTGCCAATGTTGATCCCTAATACACCACCAAAACGCGTTTGCTTTACATTCTCAACCAGATAATCCACGCCTTTATTATTGAAACCCATCCGGTTGATCAACCCTTCCGCTTCCACTACGCGGAATAATCTCGGCTTATCATTACCGGATTGTGGGCGCGGCGTTACCGTCCCTACTTCAATAAAACCAAATCCCATTGCGCCTAACGCATCAATACATTCGCCGTCTTTATCTAATCCCGCCGCCAGACCGAGTGGGTTTTTAAAAGATAATCCCATGCAGGTAACCGGCTTAGTCGGAACGGACTGACGGACGAGAAATTCAAAAGGCGTGTTGGTAATACGGCGTAATTGTTGGAAGGTCAGCTCATGCGCACGCTCGGGATCGAGCTGAAACAGGGCTTTTTTGATAACGGGATAGAACATATTGTCTCCTGAGATCCCTATCGCAAAGGTATCTTGCCTACGCTGGAAGTAAGCAATCGTGGATTACGGTTTAACTCACGGGCGGTGATGGTAATTCCATCTTTGCGGAAAGTAAAACGTTTGCGGGAACGGGGAATCGTGATGCGGGAATAATCGCCACACGCGGCAGGATACCGCGTGTGACGGTGCTAATTGCGTGGCAGGATTAGTCTTGCAGTGCCTTGCTGATCTTCTCGAACAGATCGCCAGACAGGTTTTCCAACGTCTTCAGTTGCTCCAACGCCTGGCGCATTTGCGCCTGCCGTTTAGCATCATAGCGTTTCAAGCGGATCAACGGTTCGATCACGCGAGCCGCAACCTGCGGATTTCGGGTGTTCAGATCGCTCAGAATCTCCGTCAGGAAGCGATAACCACTGCCGTCTTCAGCATGGAAAGCCGACGGATTAGCAGCCGCAAACGCCCCTACCAGCGAGCGCAGACGGTTAGGGTTATTCAGGCTAAATGAACGGTGTTGCAACAACTCACGCACACGGGTCAGCACATCGGCGGCCGGGCTAGTGGCTTGCAGCACAAACCATTTATCCATCACCAAACCATCCTGATGCCAGCGGTTGTCAAACTGCGTCAGCAATTCATCACGCACTGGCAGTTGTGCCTCAACCGCCGCCGACAGCGCCGCCAGCGAATCAGTCATGTTATCCGCCTGACGGAACTGCGCCTGCACCAGTTCATTCGCCTGCGCTTCATCACTGAATGCCAGATAATGCAGGCAGACGTTGCGCAGCGCACGTTTACCCATATCCGCGTGCTCGATGCGATACTGTGGTGCCTGATTGGCGTGATACACCGCCAGCCACTCATCCGCCATCTCTTTCGCTATTGTGCGCGTCATGCTCTCACGTACAGCGGCGATCGCCGTCGGATCGATGACGTCAAACAGCTCAGCAATCTCATTTTCGCTTGGTAATGTCAGAATCTGAGAGGCCAGCATCGGATCCAGTTTTTCATCCAGCAATACGCCACGGAAAGCATCGACAACGTGCATCGGCACGGAAAGCGGCTGCTTCTGCTGATAACGGGAAACGTTCAAGCGGATATAGTTAGCCAACAGGCTCTGTGCTGCATCCCACCGTGAGAACGCATTGCTTGCATGACGCATCAGGAACGTCAGTTGTTCATCGCTCCAAGCATAGTTTAGTTTTACTGGCGCAGAAAACTCACGTAATAAAGAAGGAATCGGACGGCAAGGCACCTGATCGAAAATGAACGTCTGTTCGGATTCAGTGACATTAAGCACCGACGCCAGCCGTTGGCCGTCTTTCTGTAACGGAATCACCTGCCCTTGCGGATCGTACAGTTCGATATCCAGCGGAATGTGCAGCGGCAGTTTGGCTTGTTTATCGGCACCGACAGGCGTCATTTGGCTCACGCTCAGCAGATATTGTTGCGTCTGCGGATCGTAATCATCACGCACGGTCAGCACCGGCGTACCTGACTGGCTGTACCAACGGCGGAACTGCGTGAGATCGACACCGGAGGCGTCTTCCATTGCCTGCACAAAGTCATCACAGGTTGCCGCACTGCCGTCATGACGCTCAAAATACAGACGAATACCAGCCTGGAAACCGTCTTCACCTAATAAGGTGTGCATCATGCGGATCACTTCCGATCCCTTTTCATAGACCGTCAGCGTGTAGAAGTTATTCATCTCGATCACCTGATCGGGACGAATCGGATGCGACATCGGGCTGGCATCTTCGGCAAACTGCGCGCCGCGCATGACACGTACATTATCAATACGATTCACCGGACGCGATCCCAGATCGGAACTGAACTCCTGATCGCGGAACACCGTCAGCCCTTCTTTCAGGCTAAGCTGGAACCAATCGCGGCAGGTCACGCGGTTACCCGTCCAGTTGTGGAAATATTCATGGCCGATCACCGCTTCAATGTTCAGATAATCTTTATCCGTCGCAGTTTCTGCCTTGGCCAGCACGTATTTCGAGTTAAATACGTTCAGCCCTTTGTTTTCCATCGCCCCCATGTTGAAGAAATCAACGGCAACGATCATATAAATATCGAGATCGTATTCCAGGCCAAAGCGCTCTTCGTCCCACTTCATCGCATTCTTCAACGAAGTCATCGCCCAGCCAGCCCGATCGAGATTGCCACGGTCAACGTACAGCTCCAGCGCCACATCGCGGCCAGAACGTGTCGTGAAACGATCCTGAAGGACATCAAAATCGCCGGCAACCAGCGCGAACAGGTAAGCCGGTTTCGGGAAGGGATCCTGCCACTCAATCCAGTGGCGGCCGCCTTCCAGCTCCCCTTGAGCGATACGATTACCGTTAGAGAGTAAATAAGGATAGCGGGCTTTATCCGCCGTGATGCGCGTGGTGAACTTTGCCAGCACATCCGGCCGGTCGAGATAATAGGTAATATGACGGAAACCTTCGGCCTCGCACTGCGTACATAGTGCTTCACCGGATTGATACAGCCCTTCCAGCGCGCTGTTTGCGGCGGGATTGATTTCCGTTTCGATGCTGAGCGTAAAACGCGCAGGGAGTTGCGTCAGGATCAGGCCATCGTCCTGCTGCTGATAATGCGTCCACGGCTGCCCATCAACGCTCAGCCCGATCAGCACCAGCCCTTCCCCATCCAGCTTCAACGGCGCGCCAGCCTCCCCTTGCAACACCACCTGACTCACGGCTTTTACGCGCGTTTTCTCGGCATGGAGATCGAAATCCAGTGCAATGTCGGTAATGGTGTAATCCGGCGCACGGTAGTCATGGCGATATTTTATTTGCGGCTGTTGATTCATATAAAGTTTCCACCTCGTCATAAGCATCAAAGATCAAGTCTAAGCCTGTTATCTTAATGTTACCACGACAAAATAATGAGGATAATCATCGTACCGTGGTTCGCGCCCGCACGTCTCGCTATGTTGTCGTAATGTAATAAACGGATAATCAAGGTATACTGGCCGGACATTGCTGATTGTCCCGATGGTGGATATGCATCTTACGAGGATGCTGTAACGCATTATGACTTTGCACACTTCCCCGATTCTACACGCATTGCTGGATACCGACGCCTACAAGCTGCACATGCAACAGGCGGTGTATCATCACTATTATGATGTTGACGTTGCGGCTGAATTTCGCTGCCGCGGTGATGAGTTATTAGGCGTTTACGCCGACGAAATAGCCCATCAGGTCGATCTGATGCGCTTCTTGTCATTAAGTGACGACGAGTTCACCTATCTTTCTTCTTTGCCGTTCTTTAAGCCGGATTACCTGCACTGGCTGCGGGATTTCCGCTTTAATCCGCGGCAGGTTTCGATCAAGAATAACGCTGGCAAGCTGGATATCCGCATCACCGGACCGTGGCGTGAAGTGATTTTGTGGGAAGTTCCCCTGTTGGCGGTCATCAGTGAAGTCGTGCATCGGCATCGCTCGCCCGACGTCACAACCGAGCAGGCTCTCGCCCGACTCTCCGCCTCGCTGGAGAGCTTCCGCCAAAACAGCGCGGATGTGGATCTCAGCCGCTTCAAGCTGATGGATTTCGGCACGCGTCGGCGTTTCTCTCGTGATGTCCAGCAGACGATTGTGACGACGCTACGAGCCGACTTCCCTTATCTCATCGGCACCAGCAATTACGATCTGGCACGCCGTTTGGATATCACGCCTGTCGGTACGCAGGCGCACGAGTGGTTTCAGGCGCATCAGCAAATCAGCCCAACACTGGCCAACAGCCAGCGCGCCGCACTGCAAATGTGGCTGCATGAATATCCCTCGCATTTAGGCATCGCATTAACCGACTGCATCACCATGGACGCCTTCCTGCGTGATTTCGATTTACCGTTCGCCGAAGCCTATCAGGGGCTGCGTCACGATTCCGGCGATCCGGTCGATTGGGGAGAGAAAGCCATTGCACATTATCAGCGCCTGAATATCGACCCAATGAGCAAAACGCTGGTCTTCTCCGATAATCTGAATCTGGATAAAGCGCTGACGCTGTACCGTCATTTCGGGCAACGTGTGAATCTGGTGTTTGGTATTGGCACGCGCCTGACATGCGATATCCCCAGCGTGAAACCGCTGAATATCGTCATCAAACTGGTGGAATGCAACGGCAAGCCGGTGGCAAAGCTCTCCGATAGTCCGGGTAAAACCATCTGCCAGGATCAGAACTTCGTGTGTGAGTTACGCAAAGCGTTTGACTTACCCCGTGTGAAAAAGGCCAGTTAAGACTTTCCTCCATAGAGGTTGACCAACTTTGCAGCAGATTCACTGTGATACGCGAAAACTTCGCGCCATTCCGGTGATTTCTGCTTGTGTCCTGTTGCATCGCAAGTAACATAGCAAATGGCTCGGATTGGGCCATTTGGCGTTTTAACCACGATATATTTCTTAAACACGATTAATTAAAGAGAGAATTTTATGAGCGTAGTGCCTGTAGTCGATGTACTGCAAGGCCGTGTCGCCGTTGACAGCGAAGTCACCGTGCGCGGCTGGGTACGTACCCGGAGAGATTCTAAAGCCGGTATCTCCTTTATCGCCGTTTATGACGGCTCCTGCTTTAATCCGTTACAGGCTGTCGTTAATAATAATCTCTCCAATTATCAGGATGACGTGCTGCGCCTGACCACCGGTTGCTCCGTAGAACTCACCGGTAACGTCGTCGCCTCTCCAGGTGAAGGCCAGAGCTTCGAGCTGCAAGCCACCCACGTCAACGTCGTCGGCTGGGTTGACGATCCCGATACCTATCCGATGGCGGCAAAGCGTCACAGTATCGAATACCTGCGTGAAGTAGCGCATTTGCGTCCACGCACCAACCTGATCGGTGCCGTTGCGCGCGTTCGCCATACGCTGGCACAGGCCATTCACCGTTTCTTCCATGAGAACGGCTACTTCTGGGTATCTACCCCGCTGATTACCGCATCCGATACCGAAGGTGCGGGTGAAATGTTCCGCGTTTCTACCCTCGATCTGGAAAATCTGCCGCGTACTGAACAAGGCAAAGTGGATTTCAGCGAAGATTTCTTTGGCAAAGAAGCGTTCCTGACCGTATCTGGCCAGTTGAATGGCGAAACTTACGCCTGTGCGCTGTCCAATGTGTACACCTTTGGCCCAACGTTCCGCGCGGAAAACTCCAACACTAGCCGCCATCTGGCTGAGTTTTGGATGATCGAACCGGAAGTCGCCTTCGCCACGCTGGATGATATTGCGGGTCTGGCGGAAAACCTGCTGAAATATGTTTTCCAAGCCGTGCTGAACGAGCGTGCCGATGATATGGCGTTCTTTGCCGAGCGCGTCGATAAAGAAGCTATCACCCGTCTAGAAAAATTCGTCAGCTCCGATTTCGCTCAGGTGGATTACACCGATGCCGTCGAAATCCTGCTGAACTGCGGAAAACAGTTCGAGAACCCGGTTTACTGGGGTGTTGACCTCTCCTCCGAACATGAGCGTTATCTGGCGGAGCAGCACTTCAAAGCACCGGTTGTGGTTAAAAACTACCCGAAAGACATCAAAGCTTTCTATATGCGTATGAATGACGACGGTAAAACCGTTGCCGCGATGGACGTTCTGGCACCGGGCATCGGTGAAATCATCGGGGGCTCTCAGCGTGAAGAGCGTCTGGCGCAGTTGGATAGCCGTCTGGAAGAGATGGGACTGAATAAAGAAGACTACTGGTGGTATCGCGATTTACGTCGTTACGGCACCATTCCCCATTCCGGTTTCGGTTTAGGTTTTGAACGACTGATTGCTTATGTTACCGGTGTACAAAATGTGCGCGATGTGATTCCTTTCCCACGCACACCGAGGAACGCCAGTTTCTAAATAAAAATTTAATATAAGTAAAACAAATATGTAGAAAAGAAGAGCCGAGTTTTCCGGCTCTTTTTTTTTAATTTTTGTTATGTCACAAAAAGTTCCCTTATATTTACATTTAGACATACATTTTTTCTATTTGTTACTCGATTACGAAGTTTGTAGCATCTTTAGGGTGGATTAACGGGCGAGTGAATGGAAAACTGCGTTCAGACACAGGAAGACACCAAACTTTCAGGAATAGTTCCGTAAAGAATTATTTATGGCAGTGGCAGGTGTCTAAATAACACCAATGAGGGTAATAATGATGAAACGCAACATTCTTGCAGTAGTAATCCCAGCTCTGTTAGTCGCGGGCACCGCCAACGCAGCAGAAATCTATAATAAAGACGCTAACAAGCTGGATCTGACTGGTCGTGTACACGCGGGTTATACTTTCAATAACCAAAGCACAGAAAATGAAGACAACACTAGCGCACGTCTGGGCTTTAAAGGCCAGACCCAGATCACCAGCGATGTAACTGGTTACGGTACTTTTGAATACCAATTTGATGGTAACAGTGTTGAAGAAGAAGGCACCAGTGCAGGGCAAGGGAAAACTCGTAAAGCATTTGCCGGTCTGAAATTTGCTGATGTTGGTTCTTTCGACTACGGTCGTAACACCGGTGTCGCTTACAACGGTATGGCTTATACCGATGTGCTGCCAGAAAATGGCGGCGACAGTAGCGTCACCGATACTCTGACTGGTCGTGTCAGCAGTGCAGCTACCTATAACACCTCTAACTTCTTTGGTCTGGTTGACAATTTAGGCTTCGGTCTGCAGTACGTTGCTAAAAATGAAAGCGGTACGCGTATCGATCGCAGCCACGGTGATGCATGGGCAACCTCTCTGTCCTATGACACTGATTTCGGCGTAGGTGTGGTTGCTTCTTATGGTTCTTATGAGCGTACTGGTACGCAGCAAACTGCAACCTCTGGTGCTAGTGGTAGCCGTGCAGACGTATGGGCAACGGGTCTGAAATATGACGCGAACAATGTTTACTTGGCAGCAACCTATGGTGAAGCCAGCAACTTCTACAGAATCAACACTGCCAACGGCATCGCTGATAAGAGCGCTATTTTTGAAGTTGTTGCTCAATATAACTTCGACTTCGGCTTGACTCCTACTCTGGCTTACGTTTCTCGTAAAGACAAAGTAGATACTGCGGCCGCTACCAATACTGGTCGCAATGATTACGCAGTGAAATATGCAAGCGTTGGTGCAACTTACGCATTCAATAAAAACTTCTCTACTTACGCTGAATACGACATCAACCTGCTGAAAAAAGACAATGCTTATAGCATTGAAAACGGCGATATCGTGAACGTTGGTGTAATCTACCAGTTCTAAGTTGTCGCAGCATAACGTAACGAGTTAATCGTTCGTATTGCATGAAAAGACAGAGCTTCGGCTCTGTCTTTTTTATTGCCAATTATTCCCTCCTAGCCAGTCTTTTATTTCGTCTCTTTCCTCCTCCCTGTTATTTCCCTTTCTTTTTAATCTCAACGGTTGGCAAAGCCTTTTACTGACGGTACTCTGAGAATTCTTATTTCATCTCAGTTATGGAACATTCTGGCAATGTTTGAAAATATCTCTGCCGCACCGGCCGATCCTATTCTCGGGCTGACCGATCTTTTCCGCGCCGATGACCGCGCGAATAAAATCAATCTGGGTATTGGTGTCTATAAAGATGAAACCGGCAAAACCCCGGTTCTGACCAGCGTCAAAAAAGCAGAACAGTATCTGCTGGAAAATGAAATCACCAAAAACTATCTGGGCATTGACGGTCTGCCAGCATTCGGTCAGTGCACGCAGGAGCTGTTGTTTGGCAAGCAGAATGCCATCATTGCCGACAAACGTGCTCGTACCGCACAAACCCCAGGCGGAACCGGTGCGTTGCGCGTAGCGGCGGATTTCATTGCCAATCAGACGTCTGCAAAACGCATTTGGATCAGTAACCCAACCTGGCCAAACCATAACAACGTCTTCTCTGCTGTCGGTTTGGAAGTGTGCCAGTATGACTACTACGATGCAGCGAACCACGCATTGGATTTTGATGGCCTGCTGAATAGCCTGAACGCCGCCCAAGCGGGTGACGTGGTGCTGTTCCACGGCTGTTGCCATAACCCAACGGGTATCGACCCTACTGCTGAGCAATGGGCTACGCTAGCTGAACTGTCAGTAGCGAAAGGCTGGTTGCCGCTGTTTGACTTCGCCTATCAGGGCTTTGCCCGCGGTCTGGAAGAAGATGCGGAAGGCCTGCGACTCTTCGCTGCTAAGCACGATGAGCTGATCGTATGCAGTTCGTACTCTAAAAACTTCGGTTTGTACAATGAGCGCGTTGGTGCCTGTACGCTGGTTGCTGCCGATGCCGCAACGGCAGATAAAGCATTCAGCCAGGTGAAAGCCGCTATTCGCGCAAACTACTCTAACCCTCCGTCACACGGTGCGACCGTTGTAGCGACCATTCTGGGCAACGACGCCCTGAAGACCATTTGGGAACAGGAATTGACGGCGATGCGTGAGCGCATTCAGCGTATGCGTCAGCTGTTCGTGAACACCTTGCAGGAAAAAGGCGCGCAGCAGGATTTCTCCTTCATCATCGACCAGAATGGGATGTTCTCATTCAGCGGCTTGACTAAGGATCAGGTTCTGCGTCTGCGTGACGAATTCGGCGTTTATGCGGTGAACTCTGGCCGTATTAACGTTGCGGGAATGACGCCGGAAAACATGGCACCGCTCTGCGAAGCGATTGTTGCCGTACTCTGATTCTTCCGCGATCAAAAAAGCCGACACAAGTGTCGGCTTTTTTATTTCTACGTTTCAAGTCTATAACACACTACCAAATCGCCGCATCTTCACGCAGGAAAGGATTGGTTTTACGCTCATGTCCTAAGTTAGACATTGGGCCGTGTCCTGGAATAAACGTCACATCGTCACCCAGCGGTAGTAGTTTATTTTTGATAGACGCAATCAGCGCCTGATGATTACCCTGTGGGAAATCGGTGCGACCCACGCCGCCGTTAAAAATAACATCGCCCACCTGTGCCAGACGCGATTCCGCATCAAAGAAAACAATATGACCGGGGGTATGACCAGGGCAATGGAAAACGGCCAACGTTGTCTCCCCCACCGTCACTTCATCCCCTTCCTGTAACCAGCGTGATGGCGTCAGAGGCACACACTCTTCCAGACCAAACATCCGGCTTTGTGCCGGTAACCCTTCTAACCAGAATGCATCTTCAATCTGCGGGCCAATAATCGCGACCTGATAGTGCTCAGCCAATTCGGCAGCCGCGCCTACATGATCCAGGTGTCCGTGTGTTAACAAAATCTGCTTAACCGAAATCCCTGCGTCCGCAACGGCACGTTTAATTTTCTCTGCATCACCACCGGGATCGACAATCGCCGCGTCATTGGTTTTTTCACACCATAACAACGTGCAGTTCTGGCTAAATGCCGTCACTGGGACAATTTGATATTTCATATCACTCCATGTTGAATAAGCTGAGCGGCTCGCGCTGTAAACGAGCCATATCAGAAAAAATATAGTGCTGTGGTAGCAGATTACCAGGTACGAACTGGACCGGTATCGATGTGAACGAAGTCACTGCGCGGATAGTAGCCAACCCCACCTGCACGCATCTTCATCGCTGCTTTACGAATGTTAGCCAGTTGAACGCCTTCAATATGGAAATCCATCGCCTGCCCTTTCGTGTGGTAACTTTGCTTTGCCACACCCCCGCTATGCGCGCGTAATTCATTATTCGTATCTATTGCGCGATAACCTGAAATCAACTGCACAGGCTTATTAGTGCCCAACATAACCTGTAAGCGATAAAGCTGATCGAAAAGTTGGGGGTCAATTGTCTTGACCTTATTGGCGCGATAATCGCGGAAAAAGTGATTCAGGCGGGAGAGTTCTGATTTGTTATACCGTTTACCATCAAAAAATTCCGTTTTTAGCCGTTCTCCGGTGTTCAGATTGTCCAGCGTCAAAATTCGTGGTCGGGGCGTCGATAACGTTGCAAATGCCTGACCGGGAAGCAGTGTGATACCCAACGCGGCACCACCCAGTGCAAGCCACTTACGGCGATGGTTGTCAATGTGATCCATAGAACAAGTACCCTGGCTAAAAAACGGTATAAAAGGAGGCACAAAACGCACCGCCTTGAACCTTAACTGCCAGAGAAAAGTGAGTCAACTCGCTTTGCTTACGGGTTTGCGGGAGATCGCATTGATCCCCCGCAAAACAATAAAATATCAAGACGACTAATGCCCGTATTATCAATACTTACTGAAGCAATAATCCTGCTTTGGAGAGCACTTTCGCCCCAGCTCGGGCAGTATCATCATAATTGTAAATATCTGTACGGAACTGCGGCTTTCCATCTTCTGCTACCCACGCCGTCAGATAATAGAGATTGACTGGAATCCGGTGCTTCATTGAAACAAAGGTGGTATTCCCCTGATCCAAGGTGGAAGAAATACGACTATTATTCCATCCCGCATCCTGCAATAGCATGCTAGCCAATTCCGATGCCTTATTGACCCGAACGCAGCCGGAGCTCAGCGCCCGAATATCACGTTGGAACAGATTGTGATTAGGCGTATCGTGCAGATAAATCGCTTCCGAATTTGGCATATTGAATTTATACCGTCCTAGCGAGTTATTCGCCCCAGGAGCCTGACGCAAGCGATAGGGGAAACGCTCGGGTGACATAATCTGCCAATCGATCATTGAGGGATCAATCACTTCTGCATCCTGACTCCAGCCGGACAATACCGTATAGCCATGACGCTCAAGGTAGCCGGGATCGCGTACTACTTTAGGAATGATATCCTGTCGAATCAGCGTCGTCGGGACATTCCACGGCGGATTGACCACCACGTTATACAGCGAGCTACTCATCAACGGCGTCTTACGCTTAGGCTGCCCAACAATGACACGCGACGATAAGCGTTCAGCGCCGTCCTGATAGTAGATCAGCGAATAATTGGGGATATTCACCATAATCCCGGTATGCACATTATCCGGTAGCAGGCGCAGGCGTTGGATATTCAGCGCCAGCAGCGTCGCGCGCATTTGTGGGGAAACATTGAGCCAATCGCGGGTACGCTTACCGATAACGCCGTCATCCTCCAGCCCTTGCCAATGCTGGAAGCGTTTCACCGCTTCAACCAGTTCACCTGTGTAGATCGCATCACCATTCTCGGCCAGCGGAGATTGACCTGTCGGTATCGTCGTCGCGGCGGTATTTTCGTTAAACAGCGTAATGCTCTCTGTTGACGACAGCATGCCAGTGCGCTGCAGAATTTCACGCAGTACCGCCAGCTCTCGGCTCTGCTGCTCCGGACGCAGAGAGTCCGTCATATTCAGGCTCGGCCACGGGCGATTGTCCGTCAGCATCGTCTTCAGTGCTTCATGCATTTTGGCGTACTGTGAATGCTGCGGTGCCAGCGAAACCACATAGGCGGCACTGGTACCGGATTTTACGGCCTGTTGCCATTGAGAAACGATATTCAACGCAGGCGATTGCAAACGATAAGGTACGCTGCTGTACAACCAGTCATTGCCGTTACGCTCCACGCCAGAAACAAACTGCAAATAACCCAGCATTGCATCGGATAAAACAGCATCGCGCGCAAAACCGGTCAATTGCGGATCGGTCAGCCAGGTCACCCACGTGGTGAACTGCGGTTGTACGCCCGCAATTGCCAATTCGGCAAGCTGCTGTTGAAACTGTTGCACCGCGCGATTATCCGCCCACATCGGTTGCATTTGATGCTGGGCATAAAGCGAAGATAAATCGGAGAGATAATGTAATGTGATACCGTGCGGCAGCGCTGACAGAAGCCCTGAACGACTCTTTTCTACAGAAACTGCGCCCGAGTTTTGCGATAAGCCAGATATCACCGTCGGAGATGCTGCCAGCACCGAAAACGAAGGAGACAGGCTTCCGACCCAAATACAACCCACGCTCAATAGCAGCCTGACCATTTTTCGCTTATGTAACAACAACATCCATTTATCCCCTGTACTTATTAATCACTATACCCGTCATACTTCAAGCTGCTTGTGCATTGGCCGCCCTTACTCACCCCAATCACTTACCTGTGTAAGCTACTGGGGATTCGCGCGGTTGCCGCCTTCACGCGGCTCGAATTATTTAGGGTATATGCTTTTACGACAATCCACATTGAACATCGAAATAGCAAACCGATAAAGAATGAAAGATGATCATTTTTTATATCGCGCCCGTCATTCACGGTCGTCGCTGTACAATATACAACCGCAAATTCTTCTACAGCCTGCACTCGTTTTATCGTCAGTATATAAAGAGAAAAATATTTTTGCTTCTTCTTCTGGTTATTATCTTTCGAGCTTGATGAACTTATTCACTGTCAGCATTCTTTTTACGTAAAAATAAAGCCGCTTAAAAAAGCGGCTTTGTGATTATAAAGGAAAAGAGCAGTAAGGTTTGCTGCGATAAACGTTATCGCTCCCCACTATGAGGCTTGTTCCTGCGTCTCAGGCGCGTCAGCGCCGAACCCCCGCAACCCGACCACATGGACATGCTCGTTGTTTTGGTAGACTTTACGCACCAGCTTATAGGTTGTCCCTTTTTCGGGGCTGATATTTTCCGGTGCCGCGATGACCAACTGCATCTCCAGACGATCGCAAAGCTCGAACAGCGTGGCGATCGATTTGGCATCCAGACGCGCGGCCTCATCGAGGAAGAGCAGACGACACGGAATAATATCTTTGCCACGCAGACGTTTAGACTCTTCTTCCCAGCTCTGCACGACCATGACCAGAATTGACATCCCGGTACCAATCGCTTCCCCGGTAGAGAGCGCCCCACTTTCCGCACGCAGCCAACCATCCGCGCCACGGTTTACCTCAACTTCCATTTCAAGGTAGTTTCGGTAGTCCAACAGCTCTTCACCGATCGTTTGCGGCGTGCGCTGTCCCATATCAATTTCAGGATTCAGGCGCTGATACAGTTTTGCCAACGCTTCCGAGAAGGTCAGGCGGTTGCTGTTAAACAGATCTTGATGCATGTCCTGCTGTTCGGACAACACATTAAGCAGCGTAGTATGCGTTTCCCGCACGTTGACGTTGAGACGAACACTCTTCACCTGACCAAACGCCACCGCTTGCAGCCCTTGGTTCAACATTCGAATGCGGTTCTGCTCACGCTGGATCGTTTTACGGATGATGTTTGCCACGCTGCGTGAGCTGATTGCCAGCATCTGCTCACGCGCCGTAAGCTCTTCGGTCAGACGATTAAGTTCAATCTCCATCTGCTCAATCGCTTCTACCGGATCATCAGTGCGGATAATATCCTGACGGATACGCTCGCGCAGATGCTGGTAAACGGCTATGTAGAACTGGATTTTGCGCTCTGGCCGCTTCGGATCTTCCGAAAGCCGCAGCACATCGCGCAGATGTTCGTTATCCGCCACTGCCAGACGCAGCGCACCCAGCGCCTTATCCGACATGGAACGTAATTCATCGCCTTCCATATACGCCAGCTCACGGCGGTGTAGGCGGCGTTCAACGCCGTTGTCTTTCACCAAACGCATGACCGCACACCAACCTGCTTTCGCGGTGACAACCTGCTCGCGCATCTGGTGATAATCACGCTCCAGCTTGCGCAGTTTCTTCTGCAAGCTGTCCATTTCGGCTTCACAGAACGTAATCTGTTTTTCCAACTGGTTACGCCGCGAACGGTTAGTGCTTAATGTCGCATGTAGTTCATCACGGCGCTGGCGGGCACGTTCTTCGGCGTCGGCATCCGCACGTACGCCAATATCCTGAAGCTCTTGCGTCAGCTCCTTCAGCATATCCTGCTTAGCATCGTAAGAACTTTTCAGCGACGCCTGAACCTGACTGTACTGCGTCAACTGTGCCTGATGCTGGCGGAGCTGTTCACGCGCTTTTGTCCGTTCCGCCTCAGCCAGTTCCAGACGATGACGCAGTTTGTCATTCAAGCCAGCATTTTCACCCAGCATGCCAGCCGAATCGGCATAACTGAAATGCGCACGACGCTGTACCACTTCAGTCAGCGCAAACGCCTGCTGCTTTGCTTGCCGCTGTACGTTCTGTGCCTGAGTATAATCTTCCTGCAGCTGCTCATGCTGCTGCGGGTCGCTTTGCAAGACAGAAACCAGCGGTTCCAGCTTAGCCAGCGTCGCCCCATGCTGTTGAATGAACCTGGCAGATTCTTCGGTTTCATCCAGCTCGGCACGAATCTCTTCCACGCGATCCTGCAACGTCTCGTCGCAAAGCAAGCTAATACGCGGAATCAGTTTATTCAGCTGTGCGCTGGCCTCTTTCGCTTGATCATACTGCTGGCGCTGCTGCTGGTTCTCGCCGTCAAAGTTGGCAATAGCGCGATCCAGCTCGCCGCGGCGGGAACTGAGCGTACGAATTTCCGCTTCGGGATCTTCATCAAAAACGACAGCCAGATGCGTACCGATGAAACGGCTGAAGGACTGGTGCAAGCGCTGCGTTTTCTGTACGTCAAACGACAGCGTCGCGTACTGCTCGGCCAGTGCTTCGCGCTCATCACGCAGGCTTTCCAGACGCATTTCTCGCGCGGCACGGCCAAACAGCGGCACTTCAGGGAAGCGCGAGTAACGCCACTGGCGCTCCGCGACCTTCACCACCACGGCACGTTCCAATTCTTCAACGGCAAACACGCTGTCATCAAACGACTGCGGATCCCCCTCGATCAGATACAAGTCTTCTGGGCAGTCTTCCAGACCGGCAAGCTGATCGCGCACCAGTGAAAGATCGGCGACCACAATGGCATGACGCGAGGGACCATAAAGTGCTGAGAAGTACGGTGCATCATCCAGCGTGACATCGTCATAAATTTCAGACAGCAGCACCCCACCAAAGCGTTCCGCCAGCGCATTCAGGCGCGGATCTTCGGAACCACCAGGCTGGCTCAGCCGCTCAATCTGCGCTTCGATCTGCCGTTTGCGGGTAGCGATGTCATCACGCTCAACCGTAGTTTCACGTTCACGCTCAAGCAACTGCTGCATGAATTCCGTCACCTGACGGCTATCTTCAAACGTTTCGCCGCTTTGCTCGCTCAGTTGCGTCAGCATTTCCTGTGCCGCCAGCCAGACTGGCGCACGCGTCGTCAATTTCTGAATGCGTTGCTGGATTTGTTCCAGCTCCTGACGCAGCGCCATGCGGCGCTCGCCAGCCTCCGCCACCAGTGATGACAGCGTTTCGATACGGGCATCCAACTCTTGCTGGAGCGACTCCAGCTCTTCCGGCTGATAATCCTGACCATTACGTTTGTTGAAATCTTGCAAGAGCCGCTCAGCATCCTGCTGTTCACGCAGGCGCTGTTCCAACTCAGACAGTCGCATCCGCAGCGGCTGTACCCGCTCTGCCTGATAACGTTGCGAAGAGCTGTCGCGCAGCAAATCGCGCGCGACCTGCCAGGCCTCATTGCGGTTAACAACACCGGCAATCTTGCTCACCAGCTGATAGGCTTGCTCAAACTGGCCGTGCGCCGCATCCGCCACACTCAGTTTCTGCTCCAGCATCAGCAGAATTTCTGTCGCTTCCTGCTCTTTCGCCTGATAGCTATCCAGCCATTCGTCCGCGTTATCCGCCGTTAAATCCGGCAACTGGCACAGCGTGCGGGCACGTTCCAACGCCTGCTGTGCCTGCTGGTACTGAATAGCACGGGTTTGCTGTACATCCAGCGCCTGCTGATAATCGGCAAGCTGGCTTTTCAGCTCATCTACTTCCAACTCGGCAGCATCAGCACGCTCTTCGTTCTCCGCCTGCTGCTCTCGCGCCTCTTCAACCACCTCATTCTGCTCTTCAAGGCGATAGCTTAACTCTTCGAGATCGGCGTTATAGCGCTCGATTTTTTCCTGTTGGCGCATCGCGGTTTGCACCAGATTCAGGTGGTCGCTGGCCGCCTGATAATCTGTTTCCAGATCACTTTCCGCACCGCTCTGTTCCGCCAGTTCCCGCGCCATTTCCACATGACGATACTGTTCGCTCGACAGTTGCTTGCGGCTAGAGAACAGATCGCGGCGCAATTCCAGCGCGCCATCCAGATGAATACGACGCTCATTGGCGTGCCGCATGTAGTCAGCGGCAACATAGGAGGTTGCTTCAGAGATCAGGTGTTTAAACAGATCGCGATCGGACTGAGTGACGCGAATCGCCTCCAGCGTCATGCGGTTTTCACGCAGCGCCGCTTCCATATCCTGGAATGCTTTACGCACGCCGCTATTTTCCGGCAGTAAGTAGTCACGCAGCGAACGAGTGATGGCGCTGGAAATACCGCCGTATAGCGAGGCTTCGATCAGGCGATAGAACTTGCTGCGATCGGAAGCAGAACGCAAGCGACGCGGTACCACGCCTAAATCGAACATCAGCGAGTGATAGTCGGTAATGGAGTTAAACTGCTTGAACTGAACGCCTTCCATCTCTTCGACGCGCTCTTTCAGTTCCTGCAACGAGAGCACGCGAGCCTGACGATCGCCGACCACCTGCGTCAGGATTTGCGTCGGCTGTATCGCCGTCGGTAAGCCCTGAATAGTGAAAGGTTTGATATCGACTTTACGATCACGCCCTGCAACCTGCTGGAGACGAACGCCAACCAGCACACGCTGGTGACGCGAGTTAACAACATCCAGCGTGGAGTAGCAGACACCGGCACGTAATTTACCGTGCAGACCTTTATCGCGAGAACCGCTGGTCGCACCGGCTTCGGTGGTGTTTCTGAAGTGCAACAGCGTCAGGTCAGGGATCAGCGCCGTAATAAAGGCGGCCATCGTGGTGGATTTCCCAGCACCGTTACCGCCGGATAGCGTGGTAACCAGTTCATCCAGATCGAAGGTGCGGGCGAAAAAGCCGTTCCAGTTGACCAGCGTTAGTGAGCGAAATTTACCGCGTTCAATCATTCCTGTTCATCCTCAACACTTATTCATCCTCGCCCGTTTCTGGCGCGGTATCATCGGTGCGATCGCTATCGTCGCTATCATCTTTCAGCGACAAACTACCTTCAACAGGCATCGCTTCACCATCACGAATCATGCGCAACTGCGCTTCGCGGGCATCATCGCCGCTGCGTACATCAGCGCCGAAGCGGAACACTGATTCAGTAATTCTGAATTTGCTGCTGTCATTGCCCATAAAGTAGATCATGCCGAGCCGACGTAAGCGGTTCAGCGAGGTTCTGACTTTTTCTTGTAGCTTTTGGCGATCCAGATCGGAACCGGTAGAACGCTGGTTAACCAGCTTCAACAGCTTGCTTTCATCTGCCAGACTCAGCAGCTCTTCATAGAGTTCCTGCTGGCTGAAAATGCCTTCGTGCGCTAACCGCTCTGGGCTCAGGTAGAGATAGCAGAGGATTTTCCCTACCATCATATCCAGCTCGGACAGCACCGAACGCGAGATCAGCGTAGTAGAACGTGGGCGCAGATAGAAAAAACCTTCCGGCGCGCGAATCAGCTCCACGTTGTAGCGGCTGTAGAATTCCTCCAGCACTTCCTGGAAGTCCATCAGAAAGACATGGTTCTCCAGCTCTTCAATGCCAATATGACGCCCGGCGCGCAATTGGCTGTCCAGCGCAGGAAAGAGGTTATTCGACAGCGCGGTTGCCAGCTTCACTGGCATAAATTGTTCAATATTTGTCGATGACATGGGCCTGCACCTTGGCTCCGTAATCATTGATTGCCCGCCACAATGCAGGTAATCCGGTGAAATCAGCTTCGGCTACGCCCAGGCGTACTGCCTGGTCGACCACGATTCGGGCAACATCAAAATGCCGCGAGCGAGGATGCTGCGCGAGGTATTCACGCATCACTTCCCCCAAGTCCAGCGGAATCTGTTGCACTTTATATTTATGCAGCGCCTGCTCGACCAGCGCGATCAACTGCTCGCGCATCTCACTAAACTCTTCATATTCCAGCTCCGGCGGCAATTCACCGGTCACTTCTTCACTACGCAGCGTCAGCTCTTCATCACGCATATCCAGCAGACGGTCTGCGTTGGCGAACGTCAGTGCCCAAGGGCTATCAAAATAGCTCTGCACCGACTGACGCAGGCGCTGGGCAAAGACGCGGTTTTTATCCATATCAATCGCGGTACGGATAAACTTATGGACGTGACGGTCGTAACCAATCCACAGGTCTATTGTTTGCTGTCCCCAGCTCACAATACGATCGAGCTTGTTTTGCAGGTCAAACACCAGTTTGTCGACAGATTCCAGATTATGCGCATTATTCATAATCGCATCCTGAATGCTCAACAGGCTCGCCTGCAACTTGTCGCCCGCAGCTTCCAGCGTATCCTGCAATTCACGCAACGTAGACGAGGTTTCCGTCAGCAGTTGTTCACAGTTGCTGATCGCTGCCCGCCAGTCCTGATTTAACAGCGCCGCGATATCGTCTTTCACGCCCTGCTGCTGCTCATCCATTACGCGCTGTGACAGGTCGATACTGTCAAAAATTTCAGCGACGGAATATTTCAGCGGCGCAAACACGTTGCGATGCCAGTGAAACTCATCGCCGCCTTCTTCCGCCGCATCGGCCGCCCGACTCAACTCCTGCGCCACAATAGAGAGCTGCATGGAAAGCCGTAACGTCGAGAATTCACGCTGCCGAATGTAATAATCGGTAATGCCGATCCCCAGCGGCGTCAGACGATAAATCGCATTACCTTCCGCCTGTTCACTGGTAAAACGGTTCAGTAACCGCTGGCGCACCAGGTCATTAATCGCGTTATTGGCGCGGAGGGTTATGGTTTCGTTCGTCTGCTCAAATCCCTGACTCACATGACGGAAGGCATCAATCAGCTCACCTTCACTCATTTCACCATCCATGCGTTCGCCGTTAAGCGTGGCGATCGCCATCAAAAACGCCAAGCGTTCGGTGGGGAGGGAAATGGAGAAATCGTTTTTTCGTGCCCAGGCGACCAGTTCGGGTACAGTCTGGGAAAAATCACTCATAATGCATCCTTCAAATGGGGTTTATGCGCCATGACATGGATATAACGGCCCAAACTCACAAAAGGCTCTTGCCGACAATACCGCTGCTCGAGCGCCAGAATGTCGTCAAATTTATCAATTTGCTGCTGCTTATTCTGTAGGTAGTCATGAAACACACGCACGCCAGTTTTTCCGCTAATGGTCATCCCCATGTCATCAAGCCAGCCGTACACGGCTTGCGGATCCAGCGGGTGATCTGGCGATAGCGAGCGCCGTTTGTTCTTCGGCATGCCGGCCTGAACATAATCAAAGTTGCCCAGTACCATGTTACGCATCAACAGCCCATGATGGTTATAAAACATCAAAGACAGCGCCCCCCCCAGCGACAGACAATCATACAATATTTTCAGCATCTGCTGCGGTTGCGCGACCCACTCCAGCACCGCGTGGAACAATATCAGATCGGCTGGGCTTTCCATATATTGCGCGATATCCTGCGCAGCACACTGCACAAAACGCATATTATGAGTAACGCCCTGTGCTGCTGCCGCATTTTTGGCGCGCTGAATCATCTCATCGGAAACATCGCACAACAATACCTGATGTCCTAAAGCCGCCAGCCGACACGCCATTTGACCTTCACCGCCTCCCGCATCAAGGATGCGTAATGGCCGTGCTGGAAGCTGGGTCAAAAGATCGCTAAGATCCTGCCATAATACCGCCAACCGAAGTTTCCCCTTCGTTGTGCCATAGATATTCTGAGCAAATTTTTCGGCGATATCGTTAAAATTGCGATCCTGCATCAGTCATTGTTCCGCATCATATAAACGGGGCTCTCGTGCAGCTCATGTCTGCACGATGCGATTTTTCCAGCCTGCCATTTTGGCACAGGCTAGCTTAGAATAAATGGCCTTACCGCATGATATCTTCCCAGATGCGGCTTTTTCACTCAAAAGGAATGCGATTTTATGCTTTTCGTACTCAAAAAGTTCGTCGGCGGCCTTCTACAGCCTCTGCCATTGCTCTTGCTTTTGATGGGTGTTGGCCTGCTGCTGCTCTGGTTTACCCAACGGCAACGTACGGGAAGAACGATAATACTCATCAGTTGGCTGGCGCTTATTCTGCTCAGCCTGCAACCTGTCGCCGATAGGCTGTTGCTACCACTGGAATCACACTATCCAACCTGGCGGCAAACGCCGCAAGCGAGCAAAGCCGACTATATCGTCGTGCTAGGCGGAGGGTATACCTATAATGCGGAATGGGCGCCCAGTTCCAATCTAATCAGCAACAGCCTCCCGCGCGTAACGGAAGGCGTTCGCCTGTATCATGCCAACCCCGGCGCAAAATTGATTTTTACCGGCGGGGCGGCGCAGGGCAACCCTGTCAGCAGTGCGAAAACCGCGGCGCTGGTAGCGGAAAGTCTGGGGATTCCGCAGCAGGATATCGTTATTCTGGATACGCCAAGGGATACGGAAGAAGAAGCGGCGGAAACCGCGAAGATTGTTGGCGATCGCCCTTTCTTGCTAGTGACCTCGGCCAACCACCTGCCTCGCGCCATACGATTCTTCCAGGCTCAGGGGCTTGCGCCCATTCCGGCTCCGGCGAATCAGATGGCGATCACGTCCGCACTCAACCCGTGGGAGAAGATTTTTCCATCCGCGTACTATTTATCGCACAGCGAACGCGCCTGGTATGAAACACTGGGTCGCCTGTGGCAATCGCTGAAAGGAACGTCAATACCACCGCACAATGCCGAACAACCGCAGGCTCATTCCAACCAAGGGGACAGCTCACGGGAAGCTACATCAAAGAGCTGACGGTCTAGTTGCCCCGTGTGGATATAACGGGCCACAGCTTCCCAGATAGCATACAACCAGCGCCGGTAGACAAAGGATTCCGCTACCGGTGCCTGTTTCAGGTAGTGATACAGTAACTGTTCTGGCATGCCAGATTCACAAAGCCGGAACAGTTCATACTCTCTCGGTGCCCACAACATCATGCCCGGATTAATCATCGCTAGCAGTTGATCGCTACGCGCATCCTTCAACATGCTGCGCAGTGAAAGATTACCGTGTACCAACACACAGCCATCCTCGAAATCTTCAAACAGCATCGCCAGACATTGACGAGAGCGATAAAGCACGCTTCGATCCTGTTGTGTCAGCTGTGGCGCACTGACATTCAGCAAGGTCGACCACAGCACTTCCACACGCTGTTGATACCAGCTCATCCAATCGTTGTCCTGTGTGCTATCGACAGAACCGACGCAACCGTGACTATCAATGCGGTGCCAGGCTAATACGCTCTCAACAATTTGATCCATCAACAACGTCCAGCGCTGACCACTTCTTGGTGGCGCCTCCACCGACACGCCGCGTAAGCGCTCAATTAGCAACAGCTCCCGATAAGGCTGCTGTTGCGTCAACACCAGCCCGTAAACGGTGGGTAAACGGACATCCCCCTCACGCGCCAGCATCGAGAGCTTGTAGGCTTCCTGCTGCGCTACCCCTTGGCAAATATAGCTCTTAGCCAACAAGGGAATGGCGTTACCTTCTTTATCATATAAGGCATACAGGTCCGCATAGGGCTGTTCGCTTATGCACTCAAGCCGGCTAAGGCTTTCCCCCAACACCGTACTGAGCTCCGATTTCAACTGTTCCATAAACAGCTATACCTCCGTTGAGTCAAATGACTCCACCCACCATGATGCGGCGAGCAGAAGACAAATACTTCAACGCAGATCAAATAAAAGGGGATCAATGACGGCAGAGAACGCGCCCAGCCGGAGTTGTTGCAGCGATATTCCCTACTCGTCAGCAGGGAATATCGGAGTGACAGCCTAGTGAATTAACACACCGCCATTATTCGCGTTCAAAGGCACCCAGATCTGGGGCAGATCCTTTGTAAGGCAGTTTGACATCCCCGCCCTTATTGATCAGCGCGCTACCCGCTGCAAGATGCAGGCTTTTCAATACTGGCAAGCTGCCATCTGCCTGACGCGGTGCATCCCACCCTGTGACGGCAACGCTCTCGAAATCAGAATCCGATACCGCAATTTTCAGATCCCATGAGTTATAGCGCATATTCGCGCCATCGGAGAACGACAGGTCTTTACCGCCATGAGACACGTTATTGCGCAGCGTACCCAATCCAATCGCTTTTCCGTTTGCATCAATACCGCGGATATTAAAGTTAGGATTGTTTTTATAGCCGGTGTTATTAAAGAAATCGTTCGCCACCGGATGATGATTGGCATAAAAACCGGCCGCTTTATTTAAAAACGCAACCGAGTTACGCACGGTATGTTTCACCGCATTTGCCACATAAACGCCACCGTAGCCACCGATTTTAAAACCATTACCATTACCTGCTGGCAGCGACTGCGTCGTCCCTGGCAAATAACCGTGTGACCAGGCCCAGGAGTTTTCAATCAGCACCGGAGAATAAGCATTAATTAAATCGAAGCCATCATCCGAGTTTGACCATGCGCGGCAACCGCGGAAAATATTACCTGGCTGATTAGCCGGTATATGCGCACCAAATCCATCTCCACTTTGGCCTGCACCATTCGATGTCAGCGGATCGTAATTGTGGTGAGAGTCGCTATTCAATACCAGATTGTATCCCCCACGTTGGATAAACAACCCTGTCCCCATAATATGGTGGATATTTAGCTGCTCGAATATATTATTGCTACCCCGAATCCATACTCCCCAGGACTCATGGTTCAGGTTATTACGCTGTGGAACACCCGTTATTTCCAGTCCTTTCAGAGAGATCCAATCTGCCACCACGTTGAAACCTTTAACGCGGCAGTCATCCTGCATTTGGCTGAAATCAAATACAGGCACCTCGCCACTGTATGCCCAATACTCAATGCGCTTCCCTTCGGTACCGCTCTTATTCAGCGTAATCGCGTTCACCACATCCGTACGCGTGGCACAAACGTTTAGCCCCTTGGTAAACTCGTATTTACCGCCACGGATCCACAGGCGGTCTCCAGGCGTTAATGTTTTCTGAGCACGATCGATGGTTTTCCAAGGGGAGTTTTTACTGCCATTATTTGCGTCATTGCCGTTGGGCGCCATGTAATACACCGCCGCGCTGCTGCTCGCCGCAGCCCCCATCAGCATACTGCCGAAAAAAAATTTTGCGATATAACGTTTAGCATTCATATCATTACCGTCCTTAGTTGAAATAACAAAAACGCCATGCAAAAACATGGCGAATTGATAGTAGCATTTAACTATGAAAATAAAAGTTCCACTCGCTATTCATCAATTCGGAATGGAAATAAATCACCCGTAAAATAAGAAGATGATACAATTTGAGAACTTTTAAGAATACTTATCTAAATAAGTGCTAAATAATTTAAAAGATAATATGTCGTATATACCCTAAATAATTCGAGTTTCAGGAAGGCGGCAAGAGAAGGAATCCCGATGAGCTTACTCAGGTAAGTGATTCGGGTGACTGACAAACCAGCCAGAGGCAGGTTTGAACGCTGCTTGCAGCGGCCCCAATGGGGCAAGGCACACGCTAGTGTGCCGAGTAGCGCGGCCAACGTACATGCAACTTGAAGTATGACGGGTATAAAGAAAAAACGTCATGGAGAAAATCCATTCCGGTAACCATAGATTCCCCATGACGTATTCATCGCAGTATGGCGTGATAGATATTACTGATTCGCCATGACGTGACGCACGCGAGCCAGATCTTCTGGCGTATCAACGCCGACGCTCGGCACCGCTTTCGCAACCGCAACGTGAATCTTCTCGCCGTACCACAGCACACGCAGTTGCTCCAGTAATTCGATTTGCTCCAGTTGGCTCGGTGCCCAACTGACATAACGGCGCACAAAACCTGCACGGTAGGCATAAATGCCGATATGACGCAGGAAATGATCGCCAATAGTTTCTTTAGACTGAGCAAAACGTTCTCTGTCCCAAGGGATCGTTGCACGGGAAAAATACAGCGCGTATCCCTCAGCATCGGTAACCACTTTCACTGCATTCGGGTTGAATGCTTCTTCGCTGGTTTCAATCGGCACCGCCAGCGTTGCCATTCCCGCTTTACTGGCTGCAAGGTTCTCAGCCACCTGACGAATAATCACGGAAGGAATGAGTGGTTCATCGCCCTGAACGTTAACGATGATGTCATCGTCGGTAAAACCGTAACGCTCGATGACTTCAGCCAGACGCTCCGTACCAGAGTTATGATCGGCGCGGGTCAGGCAGACTTCACCACCGGCTTGCTGCACCGCCGCTTCAACATCCGGATGGTCAGTGGCGACAATAACGCGCTGCGCCCCCGATTCCAACGCCCGTTCCATCACATGGACGACCATCGGTTTGCCGTTGATATCTGCCAGTGGTTTACCTGGGAGGCGGCTTGAGGCAAAGCGCGCAGGAATGATCACGGTAAAGGTCATTGTGTTATCTCGTCCGCACCGAGTTTACGCGCCTCATTTTCCAGCAACACAGGGATGCCATCACGCACCGGATAGGCCAAACCATCGACCTTGCATATCAGCTCCAGTTTCTCTTTATTAAAATACAACCGACCATTACAAACAGGACAGGCAACAATCTCAAGTAAACGGTGATCCATGCTTCCTCCATCTTTGGCCGATCGATGATCGGCTGAGGGTGCTGACAAAGCCCGCTAGACGATGATGATGGGTAGATCGTAAAGACGCTGTAAATACATCCCTGTACGCTCGGATTGCGCCATCCATGGCGCAAACGCTTTACTCTTCTATCCCATCATCACCGCTTTCATTATGCGAAAGGTTTGCCAACGTTATGGGCCGATCGATGACCGGCATGTTCTTTCTCGCTACAGCAGCGATCTAATAAGGTGATATCCACAAGGGATATCTGAAACCGTGGTAGCAGACCAATTTATGCTCTGCTGCCTGAATTCCGATTAAGCACATGTTCCAATTTATCGAGCAACTGCGTGCCGTGGGGCTCAGCAAGCACGGCATCGACTGGCAGATACCACCAGTTACCCTGAGCGAACGCCTTACATTTCACGGCATCCTTTTCCGTCATTAGCAACGGCTGTGTCGCATCTTCAGTCAGCGACTCGAGCTGTTCTGGCTGATACGATTGATGGTCAGCAAAGGCAATTTCACGTGCAATGCTGACGCCAGCCTCACGCAGCGTAGCAAAAAAACGCGGGGGATGTCCGATACCCGCCATCGCGACCACATCCTGTAACTGACTCAGCGGTCGGGACTCACCAGAAAGTAAGTTAACCACCATACCTGCGGTTAATGTCATGCCTATCTCGTTTGTTCGCGGCGTACCGCCGTTAACAATGACTGCATCCACCGAGGCCAGACGGCTTTCTCTTTCCCGCATTGGACCTGCGGGCAGCCACCATCCGTTGCCAAAGCGACGCATGCCATCAATCACAACCAGCTCAATATCTCTTTCCAACGCATAGTGCTGTAATCCATCATCGGTGATCACGACATCTAGCCTGTGCTGTGCCAATAACGCACTCACAGCATCCCGACGACGAGGAGCGACCGCGACAGGTGCATCAGTACGTTGAAAAATCAGCACTGGCTCATCGCCAGCCTGTGCTGTCGTCACTGATTCATCCAGTAACAGAGGGTAACGTTCAGCTTTCCCACCGTAACCGCGAGATACCACCCCAACCCGATAACCTCTACGCTGTAGATGTTCGACAAGCCAAATGACCACTGGGGTTTTCCCATTTCCGCCAGCCGTCAAATTTCCGACCACCACGACAGGAACAGGAGAACGCCAACTTTTCCGCCACCTCAACCGATAGCTCTGGCGGATCAGAAAGGTGACGAATCCGTATAGCCACGAAAGCGGAAGCAGCAACCAATAAAGCCGCGAGTGACCAGACCAGATACGTTCAATCATTCGCCAAACTGCATTCTGTGTAGCTGTGCATAAGCACCGTTTGCCGCCAGTAATTCAGCATGGCTACCACGTTCAACGATTCTGCCATCTTCAACCACCAGAATCTCATCCGCTTTTTCAATGGTGGAGAGGCGGTGTGCAATCACCAGTGCAGTACGATCTTTTTGCAGTTCGTCTAGTGCAGCCTGAATCGCGCGTTCCGATTCCGTATCCAACGCCGAGGTGGCCTCATCCAATATCAGAATCGGGCTATCGCGCAGCAGCGCACGGGCTATCGCGATACGCTGGCGTTGTCCACCAGAAAGCATCACGCCATTTTCACCAATCACCGTATCCAGACCATGTTCCATCTTATTGATGAAATCCATCGCATAGGCCATTTTCGCCGCGCGCTCAATTTCTTCACGACTATAGTGCTCATTACGCGCATAGGCGATGTTATTCGCTATCGTATCGTTAAACAGATGCACGTTTTGAGAAACCAATGCGACCTGATTACGTAAAGAGGACAGCCGATATTCACGTAGCTCGTGACCATCAAGCAGAATTTCACCTGATTGAATGTCGTAAAAACGTGTAATCAAACTGGCAATCGTTGATTTCCCCGAACCGGAACGGCCAACCAACGCCACCGTTTTACCCACGGGAATATGCAGGTTGATGTTCTTAAGCGCCAGATTTTCTCTGCCCGGATAGGCGAAATTCACTTGGCGGAATTCGAGTTCACCTTTCGCACGGTCGATCTCGACTTTACCCGTGTCACGTTCTTGTTCCATGTCCAAAATCGCAAACAGCGTCTGGCACGCAGCCATTCCGCGTTGGAACTGCGCGTTAACGTTGGTCAGTGATTTTAATGGGCGCATCAGCGCAATCATGGAAGAGAACACCACCGTGATCGTCCCTGCGGTTAACGTCTCCATCACGCTAGGAAAACTCGCGGCATACAGCACGAATGCCAACGCCAGCGAAGCGATTAGCTGAATGATAGGATCGGAAATCGATGACGCGGAAACCATTTTCATGCCCTGCTGGCGCATACGGTTACTGACCTGATCAAAACGCTTGGTTTCAACTTCTTGTCCACCGAACATCAGCACTTCTTTGTGGCCTTTCAGCATTTGCTCCGTGCTGGTGGTCACGTGTCCCATCGTGTCTTGCATGTTTTTGCTGATATTTCTGAAGCGTTTGGACACCATTCGCATGGCGATCGATACGACCGGCGCAATCACAATCAGAATGATGGACAACTGCCAACTGTAATAAAACATCAGAACAAACAGCCCAATGATCGACGCCCCTTCCCTGACGACGGTAATCAACGCGCCGGATGACGACGCCGCAACCTGTTCTGAGTCATAAGTAATACGGGACAGCAATGTTCCGGTTGACTGCTGGTCAAAAAACGACACTGGCATCCCCATGATATGGGAGAAGAGGCGGCGACGCATATTCATCACCACCTTGCCTGAAACCCAAGCGACGCAATAGCTAGATACGAAACCGGATGCCCCTCTTACCAGCATCAATCCAATGACAGCCAAAGGCATCCATACCAAAACGGAACGTTCCGCTTTGCCGAATCCTTCATCCAACAAGGGTTTAAGTAGCGAGAGCATAAGTGTGTCGCCAGCCGCATTAACGATGAGTGCAACGGCAGCAACAGCCAGTCCAGCTTTAAACGGAGAGATCATCGGCCATAGGCGGCGAAAAGTCTGCCAGGTGGAGAGATCTTTATCATTCAGCATGTAGTCAACCTGAATAGGGAAGAAATAGCCGGCTATTTTACTCATTATAGCGTCCTACGCCAAACCACTGATGATACCAACGAGGCAATATGTGCTCCCTGAATCGTAGAATGCGCCATGAATCGCTGAAAAAACGTGCACTTAACTGACCAGACGATGCAGTATCAAGCCATGAATAGCCATGTTGCTGGTATCGTTCAACAATCTTTACTGAAGGCAGTCGCCACGGGTTATAGCGGGCAGTGGAAGCGATAACGAACTCAGCATTAACCGCACGAATGAAGGGCGGTGAAGACGATGTCTTACTGCCATGATGAGGGATTTGTAACAAATTCGCACGCAGCGCACTGCGTTCTAATCGCATCAGCGCCTTTTCGGCATCCGACTCCAGATCGCCCGTTAATAAAACATGGTGTTTCCCATCATCGACGCGGATTACACAGGAGTCGTTGTTCTCCGCTCGTTCAGCGAGCGCTAACGGCCACAGCACGGTAAACGTCAGATCCTGCCAACGCCAACGCTCACCGCGTAGACAAGGACGATGATTCATCGCGTTGGTGGCACTATATATCGTTGCCTCAGGGTAGGCTGTCTGTAACGTCTCCAACCCCCCAGTATGATCCATATGACTGTGGCTCAGGATAATGCTTTCCACATCAACGCCTCGCCAGCGTAAGTAAGGCAGAATTTCTCGCGTCGCCATATCCCCCCCTTCCCAGCGATTTCCCGTATCGTACAGCACCGCCTTTCCACGTTGCTCAATCACGATGGCCAGGCCATGGCCGACATCCAACATATCCACACGCCAATCCGGTTCATCGCTCTTTATACGAAACGCGAGTAAAACCAGAATCAGCACGCCGACACTCATCGGATAAATTCGCCACCAGCGAAAACGCCATATGACAACTGCCCCCCATCCCACCACGCTCACTAGCAACAATGATGTATCAAGGTATATCCAGCCCGTTTGCAAGTGCATCAGCAGTGCGAACACTACACGTAGCGAAACATCTGCGAGCCACCAGATCATGCTGCTCAGTGGCACAAACACCATCGTGATCAATGCCAACAAAATAAGCGGTGTTGTCACGAAAGACACTAAAGGCACCGCCCATAGATTAGCTGGCAGCGAGGTAACGCTAACACCGTGGAAAATATGAAGCTGCAACGGCATCAGCAGTAAAGTGATGCCCGTTTGTAGATGGAACCAACGTAGCCAGAACCACTGTCGTTGTGTCTGTAATCGATGAGGAAGGGGCGCCCACTGAAACCAGAAAATGAGCGATGCCACCGCAAGACAAGATAGCCAGAAACTGTCTGACAGTACGCTCAACGGATCGCTGACCAGAATCAGTGCGACGCACCATAACCAGACTTGCCAGGCTGAGCAGTTAACCCCCCAGATTTTCAGACAAAGCCACAGGCTGAGAGCCAATCCAGCGCGAACAGCCGGAGGATTTCCTCCAGCCAACCAAACATATGCCCACGCAGCAATCACACTGACTAATAAGGGAAAACGATGGCCAATCCACCGCACGGGAAACGCATATTGCACCATTCGTGCGATTCCCCACCCAACCAACCCAGCCAAGGCGATATGGAGACCTGAGATCGCCATCAGGTGCATCGTACCGGTATGCTGAAGAAGCGTCTTGATCTCTGGGCTAACCGTTTTCATCTCGCCAAAGGTTAACGCCAATAAAATAGAGCGCCATGGTAACCCCTGTACCAGTTGCTCCGCCCGTGCGATCGTGCGCTGACGGAAATCACAGCGGCTATCAGCAACCGTTGCCGCCAATACACGCCCCGATAACGGCTGTCGTTTGGCTATCGCCCAGCGCTGGCTATCAAAGCCGCCTTCATTTAGCCGACTATGGATAGGGCGGAAACTGGCGGTTATCGCCCAGCGTTGACCACCGCACCAGTTTTCCATCGCCGATGACAGGGTCAGTTGAGCATATAGCGGCGGGAAGAGTCGCTGCTGATTGATCTCTTCCAGCCGAACCGTGATCCCATCATCAGCGTGTTCACTGAACCGTATGCTGCTGATTGTCACAACAGCATTAACGGAATCCTGCGTGAAGCGATCGATTTGTAGTAATAAGGTTTGAGCATTCAACGCTGCCCAACAAAAACTCACGGCAACAAGGGCGACAAACCGTACGCTTGCATGACGATATCCACCCAATACCACACAGGTAGATAGCCCCACCCCCCACCACACCGGCGTTGGCGCTGGGAGCTGCGGCAAAAAAAACAGCGGTAGGATGCCCAGCACGCTGGCCCACGCTAGACTATTTACCGACATCATCACTTTTACTGATATCGTCCCTTGTCATGACACATCCTTCCCTCGTTCCCGTTGTTCGCTCAGGAATGTTGCAATAACTCAACCTCATGCAACAGAACGAAAAATGCAGGTAGGAAAACGCCTCGCAAGAAATTGATTAACTTGCGAAAAATGGCATTCAGCGTGCGAGCTGGATTCCAATTTTGGAGGCGTTTGACATCATCAGCAGCGACAAAATCATTAACAGCCGCCACCGATGCTCAAACAAGTGGGTAGGCAAAAAGGCAGGATGTGGCGTAAAAGCCAAAAGGAAAAGGAAAAGGAAAAGGAAAAGGAAAAGGAAAAGGAAAAGGATCGCAGCAGCGATCCTTTTACAGTAGAAAACAATTTACAGTAGAAAGTGGTTTTACCGTAAAACGGAGCGTTAGGTTACTTAACTTCGCCCATCGCTTTCAGCTTTTTAGACAGATCACGGCGTTCTTTCGAGAGGTCGGCGTTCTTGATGATGTAGTCATCAACGCGGTCTTCATAATCACTGCGCATATTGGCGATGATATTTTGCACATCTTCAATGGACATACCCGGTTTCAGATATTCGCTCAGGTTGTCCAGTAGCAGAACACGCTTCTGGTTATCGCGAATTTTCTTTTCGTTGTCGACGATCTCACGCTGAAGTTTGTTTTTACGACGAAACATGCGCACGAATTCCAGTACATCCTGGAAACACGGCTTAGTGTCCTTATCCATCTTTTACCCTTACCTTAAGTCATACATAAATTCTTTATGCATTCACCATACAGGTTATACCTAGCGTCTTTCAAGCAGTGCTTACGCCCTTTGCGCTAACACCCCGCTGAGCGAATAATCTGTCATCAAACTAGCGGTAATATACCGCGATACGCTGATTATGAACCTCTTCGATGGCCACTTCAGTGTCGAAAATATCTTCCAGAACGTCGGACACCATGATGTCCTCCGGTTTTCCCGTGTAGATGATCTGCCCTTTACGCATCGCAATAATGTAGTCTGAATAGGCAGAAGCAAAGTTGATATCGTGGATAACCAGCACAATGGTTTTTCCTAATTCATCCGCCGCACGGCGGATCTGCTTCATCATCGCCACCGCGTGTTTCATATCCAGATTATTCAGCGGTTCATCCAGCAGCACGTATTCCGTATCCTGACACAACACCATCGCGACATAAGCACGCTGCCGTTGGCCGCCAGAAAGTTCATCTAAAAAACGATCTTTCAATTCCGTCAAATTGAGGAACGCCAACGCGGCATTAATACGCTCACGATCGTCAGCGTTCAATCGCCCTTTGGTATAAGGATAACGGCCAAACCCCACCAGCTCGGCTACCGTTAAGCGGCTGGTAAACTGGTTTTCCTGTCGCAGCACGGACAAACACGTCGCCAGTTTATCGCTTGGTGTTGTCATCACATCCATGCCGTTAACTTTTACCTGTCCGCGATCCGCTTCCAGCAAGCGGCTAATAATGGACAACAATGTCGACTTCCCCGCACCGTTCGGGCCGATTATCGACGTGACGCCGCCGCGAGGCACCGTCGCCGTGACATTATTTAATACCGTCACGTTATTATACGTTTTAGTTACATTGCCGATCTCAATCACACGGAAACCTTTTTCAGTAGCAACACAATAAACAGCGACCCACCGATAAATTCGAGGACGACAGAGAGCGCACCAGCCATGCCAAGCAGATGCTCCAAAATCAGTTGCCCCCCCACCAATGCAATAATGCCAAGTAAAAACGCCGTTGGGAGAAGAATACGATGTTGGCTGGATCCCGCGATCAGATAGGCTAAATTCGCAACCATGAACCCTAAAAAGGTCAGAGGCCCCACCAATGCCGTCGAAATAGCGACAAGTATGGATACCAATAACAGTACGATGGTGACATGGCGCTTGTAGGCGATTCCCAGATTAATCGCCGTATTTTTCCCCAACGCCAACACATCTAATTGGAAACGCAACCGCCACACGAACAGCGCCACAATCAAGATGATGACCGCTGATAGCGCAATTAATTCTGGAGCTGCTCGAGTAAATGTTGCGAACATTCGCCCCTGTAACACGGCGAATTCACTGGGCGTTAAGAGACGTTGCATCAGGCTTGACGCACTGCGAAACAACGTACCGCAAATGATCCCGACCAGCAGAACCAAATGCAGATTGCTGTGGCGACCGGTGAACAACCAGCGATAAAGTAGCGAGGAGAACAGAACCAACAACAATGCTTCGAAGACAAACTTACCACTGACGCCAACCGCCGAAATACCTTGCACGCCGAAGAAGAACAACACCATTGTTTGCAACAGGACAAACAGCGCCTCAAACCCCATGATAGATGGGGTTAGAATGCGGTTATTGGTCACCGTCTGGAACAATACCGTTGATATACTGGCAGCAAACGCCACCAATATCATCGTAGATAAAATCTGCCCTCGGTGTATCAGGATATAACGTAGGTTCCCCCCCAGATTGATGGTCATGAACACGACGATTATCGCTAATGCTCCCGCACTCAACCACCATAAACGCCGATAAGGCACGGCGCTGGGCTCGACTGGCACGGTCGCTGGGCAGGTATCAACCTTAAATTCATTAACTGACATGGCGTTTCTGACTCAACAACAGGGTGAGGAACACGACAGCACCGATCACGCCCAGAATAACGCTCACTGGAATCTCGAACGGGTAACGCACCACACGACCAATGATATCGCATAGCAGCACAAGTCCACCGCCAAGCAAACACACCCAAGGGATAGTTTTCCGCACATTATCGCCGATGATCATGCTAATCAGGTTCGGCACAATCAGTCCCAAAAACGGCAATGCGCCGACGACAACGACGACGACACCGCTGATCACCGCAATGATAGAGAGCCCCAGCAACATAACCTGCCGGTAATTCAGGCCAACATTAACGGAGAACTCCCGCCCCATTCCAGCAACAGTAAAACGGTCTGCCGTCCAACACGCTAATAACGTCAGGATTCCTACCAGCCAGAGCAACTCATATCGGCCTTGTAAAATCCCGGAAAAATCCCCGGCTTCCCAACTACCGAGCGACTGTAGCAAGTCATAATGCATGGCACCGAATGTCGTTACCGCGCCGATGACAGCGCCAAACATGATCCCAACCAGCGGTACAACCAACGCTGATTTGAGAACAATACGGCGCAATAGCATCATAAACAGTAGCGTACCAATCATGGCAAACACGCTGGCGACGACCATCTTCACCATCAAGGACGCGGATGGCGCAACCACCATCACCACCAGCAAGCCAAACCCCGCAGACTGCGTTGTACCAGCCAGTGAAGGTTCAACAAAGCGGTTCTGTGTCAGCAGTTGCATGATTAACCCAGCAACGCTCATGGCGCTTCCGGCCAATAACAGCGCCAAGGTACGTGGGACACGACTGATAAAGAAAATGTCACGCATCATCGGGTCGGTCCATACGGCATCCAGCGTAACTTGTCCCGCACCAATAAATAGACTGCAGGTAATCATCCCCAACATGAGGATGATACCTGCCGAAAAATAAAACGCTTTCATTACTGAAGTCACGATGCAGTCTTAAGGTTTCGCATCAAGTGCTTTATTAACATCGTCGATCAGGCGCAGATAGCTTTGCAGCCCACCCGCGATATAAATCGAAGAAGAGTCTAGGTAAATCACGCGATTATTCTGCCAAGCATTGGTTTTATTCACTAATGGGTTATCCAAAACCTGCTTAGCTGATTGCCCTTCCTTCTGATTGCCGATCGCGCTGTCACGATCGAAGACGAATAACCAGTCCGGATTGACACTCAACAACAGTTCAGATGTCACCACATTCCCGTGGCGACCGGACTCAGGAAATTCTGTCGCGGGTTTAAATCCCAACTCATCGAAAACGAAGCCGAAACGGGATTTCGGGCCATATGCCGACATTTTCCCCCCCGTCACCATCACCAATAATGCCGACCCTGCTTT
Source organism: Pectobacterium sp. CFBP8739 (assembly GCF_013449375.1). Lineage (GTDB taxonomy): Bacteria > Pseudomonadota > Gammaproteobacteria > Enterobacterales > Enterobacteriaceae > Pectobacterium. The sequence continues at coordinate 561,196 of NZ_JACDRR010000005.1, forward strand.
ATCGGCTTTTTCACGCGTTTGAGCGATACGGTTTTTAAAGTCATCCAGTTTGGCTTTAGCTTCATCCTGCTTGCTAAAAATCTCACCCAGTTGTTCCACTCGCTGCGTAAAACTGGTCATAAATTGACGATCATCGATATCTAGCGCAATCGTTGGTGCGATAGCATTTAATTTGTCATAGGCATCACGAGCGCGACCGCCACCAATAATCAAATCCGGCGCAGCACTGCTGATAGCTTCATAGTTAGGTTCAAACAGCGTGCCAGCATTTAGGTACTTACTGTCCCGGTATTGCGCGAGAACATCTGGAAATATTTTTGCGTCGCCTTGTGGCACGCCGGCGACATCAATGTTCAGCGCGGTCATCGTATCCAGAATGGCGGTATCAAACACAATGACTTTTTTCGGATTCACGGGCACCTGCGTGACACCTTTTGTATGTTCAATCGCCACTGTTTGGCTTGCCGCAGATGGTGAATCAGCTTGATCGCAGCCAGCCACCACTAACGCGGAAGCCAACAGCGTCATTTTAATCATTGAGGGAAACCGCATTCCTTTCTCCTTATTTCGGCATTCAGCAGTGCGAATAACATCGCAAAGTAGCGAATTTAATTATCATTCGCATTAAAACGAAAATTGTAACCGAATGGACACACTCATGCCTAGCGATTATGTCTATCCTTCTTTTGATGTAAGTCAGAGAAGTGATGCACATCAGGAAAGCGCCACAGGAAAGTCGATTAAATGGTATCCTTGCCACTTTCCAGTCTGTTTGCCTGACGTCAGGCTCAGCGCATACACGTAGCTAAAGCTAACTGCATATATGGCCGAGAAAACACAACCCACTTTTTTCATACACGACTACGAGACATTCGGTAAACATCCGGCGCGCGATCGCCCCGCGCAATTTGCGGGTGTCCGTACCGATATGGATTTCAATATCATCGGTGAGCCGCTGGTCATTTATTGTCGTCCGGCCGATGATTACCTGCCGGAGCCAGAAGCGGTGATGATCACCGGTATTACTCCCCAGGTCGCGCTGACAAAAGGTGTCAATGAGGCAGAATTCGCTCGTCAGATCCACGACGCGTTCAGCGTGCCCGGCACCTGTATTATGGGCTACAACAACATTCGCTTTGATGATGAAGTCAGCCGGAACATTTTCTACCGTAACTTCTACGATCCTTACGCTTACAGCTGGCAAAACGGCAACTCTCGCTGGGATCTGCTGGATGCGTTACGCGCCTGCTATGCCCTGCGCCCAGAAGGCATCGTCTGGCCCGAAAATGATGACGGCCTGCCCAGCTTCCGCCTTGAGCACCTGACGAAAGCCAACGGCATCTCGCATGAACAGGCGCATGATGCGATGTCCGACGTTTATGCCACCATTGCGATGGCAAAACTGTTCAAGCAGGCGCAGCCCAAGCTGTTTGAATATCTGTTCCCGCTACGTAACAAAAACAAAATTTCCGCGCTGATTGATATCCCGCAAATGAAGCCGCTCGTTCACGTGTCTGGCATGTTTGGCGCGGCGAGGAGCAACACCAGTTGGGTGGTGCCGCTCGCCTGGCACCCGGACAACCGTAACGCGGTCATCATGTGCGATCTGGCTGGCGATATGACACCGCTGCTAGAGCTGGACAGCGCAGCCTTGCGCGAACGGCTATACACCCGCCGGGATGCGCTGGAGGCGGATCAGAGTGCGGTTCCACTCAAGCTGGTGCACATCAATAAATGTCCGGTCTTAGCACCAGCCAATACCTTACGGCCGGAAGATACGGAAAGATTAGGCATCGATCGTCAACGCTGTCTGGACAATCTCGCACTGCTGCGTAGCAACGCGAGCGTCAGGGAAAAAGTGGTAGAGCTGTTTGCTGAAGCCCCCGCGTTCGCCGCATCTGATGATGTCGATTTGCGGCTTTATGATGGCTTCTTTGGCGATGCCGATCGCATGGCGATGAAAATTATTCAGGAGACCGCCCCGCAGAATCTTCCCGCGTTGGATCTCACGTTTGCCGATAATCGTCTGGAACCGCTGTTTTTCCGCTATCGCGCCCGCAATTTCCCCGGCACGCTGGACGACAGTGAGCAGCAACGGTGGTTGCAACATCGACGTGCAGTATTTACGCCAGAACGCTTGCAGGACTATCTGTCAGAACTCAGCAATCTGTATCAGTTGCATGAAGACGATAAAGAGAAGATGGCACAGCTAAAAGCGCTGTACGCCTATGCGCAGGAACTGGTGGGATAAGTCATAAAAAAGTGGAGCACATCGGCTCCACTTTTTCTTTCATGGAAGTTGTCGGTGGCTTACACCGGCTCTTCACTGCATTGCGGTACTGGCTGGCGGAAGCTGCGCGTCACAAACGCCAGATAGAGCAGCCCGATCGTCGCCCATACCAGCCCCAGCGTCATTGAGCTGGCTTCCAGATTCACCCACAGCGCCCCGACCGTCAACGCGCCCAGTACGGGCAGCACGAGGAAGTTAATGGTGTCTTTCACAGTACGGTTACGGCGTTCACGAATATAGAACTGTGAAATAACCGACAGGTTCACAAACGTAAACGCCACCAACGCACCGAAGTTAATCAACGCGGTCGCCGTCACCAGATCGAACGACACGGCAGACAATGCGATTACGCCAACCAGCAGGACGTTCAGCGCCGGCGTGCGCCATTTCGGGTGGATATAACCGAAGAAGCGCTCAGGGAACACACCATCGCGCCCCATCACATACATCAAACGGGAGACACCTGCGTGGGCGGCCATACCGGATGCCAGCACAGTAACGCAGGAGAACACCAGAATAATAGACTGGAAGAATTTACCTGCAACATACAGCATGATTTCAGGCTGAGAGGCATCCGGCTCTTTAAAGCGGGAGATATCTGGGAAATACAGTTGCAGGAAATACGCCACGGCAACAAAGATCACGCCGCCGATCAGCGCCGTCAGGAAGATGGCTTTTGGAATCACCCGACCGGCGTCCTGCGTTTCTTCCGACAGCGAGCTGATGCCGTCAAAACCCAAGAATGAGAAACAGAGAATCGTGGCGCCGGTAATCATCGGCACCACATGGGCGTTCTCAGACCAGAACGGACGCGTACTGGTCAGCGTACCTGCCCCTTCGCCCAGATAAACACCGTGAATCACCAGACCGAGGAATACCGCCATGATCGCAACCTGCACCACCACGATAATGGAGTTCAGGTTAGCAACAAGACTGATGCCACGCAGGTTAAACAGCGTCATCAAGCCGACCAGCGCCGCCACAAAAATCCATGACGGAACGCCGGGGAAGATCGCTTCCAGATAGATTTTCGCCAGCAGGATGTTGATCATCGGCATGAACAGATAGTCCAGCAGTGATGACCAGCCGACCATAAACCCGACGTGCGGGCTGATCGCTTTTTGCGCGTAAGTATAAGCAGAGCCCGCAGATGGGAAACGTTTTACCAGTTTGCCATAGCTCAGCGCCGTGAACAGAATGGCGACCAGCGCAAACGCATAGGCCGTTGCCACATGGCCATCGGTCAGGCCAGACACGATACCGAAGGTATCAAAAATGGTCATCGGCTGCATGTACGCCAGCCCCATCATAACAACGGGCCACAGCGTAAGCGTTCTTTTTAACTGAGCTCGTTTGGCGCCAGCGTTAGGCAGAGAGGTATCAAGCGACATGGCGTACACCTCCGTTCATTACGGCAGGCGCATACGCACCGGAAACAAATGAATGGATACAGGGCTCGCCTGAATCACGATGAGAAGAGGTAGCTGTAACAGCACCAGAAATAACTTGCGACGGCGTCGCGCCATAACCAATACCTTTGCAGCCCAAACCGGCGGGCACCGGTGCGAAACTTACTGATTGCCCCATCTTTCCTTTCCTCACTGTGCTCACAGGCACACACAAAATTATCTATCCGGATCGTTGTCCGGCCTCTTTGGTTGAAGACCCTATACCCAGCAAACCTGAGCGACAGAGAAGGTAAGAAACCACACCAATATCCCTGTAACCTGGAGGTTGACGAGCATAAATGTAAAAAAATAACCGACGCTATTAGACGTCGGTTATTTTGCAAGGCGCGTATTCTGCACCAGACGATCTCATCTGACAAGGTTCTGAGAACGTTGGAAACAATTTATTTATCCCCATCGTACATCAAGCGGCGTGCATAGTGATTTTTCGCATGCAAAACAGTGATATTTTGCTCCGCAGCCTGAATCCTTTCAGAGTAAATACGTTAATATTCGTAATGAAAAACGTTGCTATTATGTGTGGCCCAAACTAAAAGGTCGCGCTTAAAAATTACAATTCCTGGAACCGTTTTTTCTTTTCGTTTTGTAATCTTTCCAGCTCAAAAATCACCTGCTGAAGATCCCGCTCTTGTGCCGCACTCAGTGACGGGAATTTGAAGCTCAGACGCTGCGTGAGTTTCACTTCGCCTTTATTATCGACAACCTTCACGACTGCCTGGCCAACGAACTGCAAATCGACACAAAAGAAACCGTGGTCAGCAAGATCCATTTCCACGCTCTTGATAATGTCACCTTCGGTCAACAAGCCCGTCGTGTCACGGTCGGTATACAAACTCAACCCACCCAGAGAGAGATCTTTAATCGTAAACAGGAAAACACTCTCATCCGGCAGTTCACCACGACACGTCAGCGGCGGCCACAATGGAGTGTTAATGCGGAAATAGGTTCTACGTTGGATAAGATAAAGCTGTTCTGGAATCTGCGCGCTGAAAGCCGGCAAGCCATCGAACTCAACTGTCTTGATAATTTCAGCATCAAATTCGACTTTCGCGCCCGCAGGCTCTGCAACAAAGGAGAGTGATCCCGCATACAGCGCACGATTATTTTCACGCGCAATGCCGCCTAAATCAAAAATAAACAGATTATTGTCAGGGACGACATCCAGAACCTTACTGATAAATTGCCCGTGAGGATGATGCACCATCAAAGACGTGTCATTCTTCTTTAATTCACGTAGTGTTGCACAGATAGCCAGTTTGTTGCGCTTAACAAACTGCTCTTTCAAATTTTCATTCACCGATTTCATCCCCACCATTTTTACATGGATTATGTGCCAATGGGTTATATTGATGCACGCCTCTCCGTTATCTTTCAAGTCCCATGTGTGCCACGACGATGCCACCGTACTGGCTGCATATTGAAACGATTATGCGGAGCGTCTGAAATTGTACGATATAAATTGGTGCAAACGATATCGGCAGTTTGCCCAACTACTTTAGTGGCATAATAGAAAAAAAGTGAGCAGAAGCGATCAGATAATGGCGTTTTCTTGTACATCGTTGATGAGTACAACATTGCCATTATCCGCCCCTTCTGCCTCAGTGTATTGGCACCGCAGCGCTATTCGGCGGGATAGTGATACAGCAGCCAGGTTAACGCCAGCAAATCGGCACTGCCGCCCGGGCTAAGGTTTCTGGCAATCAGCGCGTCGTCCATCTTTATGAGCGCCTGCCGATCCAGCGGGCCAACGAGTAACTTCTGCGCATAATTTTGCACAAACACCAGCCCGTCCATCCCACCGCGAGAAACGACATTGGTATCGGGATTATGGGCCATCAATACCAGCAGCGTGTGTAACAGTGCAGTTTCGTCATCCGCTCCAGCGGCAATAGCCTGCTGTAAAGCAGGTAAAGCATACTGACATACGGTATTGAAACCGCTGGCGGCTTCTCCCCGCGCCCCCGTCAGGCCATGACGTTGATAGAGATGCTCACCCGCCGTTGTCGCGCCGACGCAGGTCTCCAGCTCATTACGCACCAAATCGAGGCTCATTGCGGCAACGCTGTCGCACAGGCTGCGCTGCGTCACAGGCTCTCCCCGTCCTGCCAGCCAGCCAGCGGCGGTGCACAGCAGGCCAAACGCGAAAATTCCACCTTTATGGGTATTCACCCCTTTCGTCGCGGACAACATCGCCTGTTCGCAGGCGATGCCGATAGGCCGAACCTGAGACAATAATTGCGCTAGCGGTGTGTTAGCGTGCTGATAACCCGCCTCAGTAAAACGGCGAAACCAGGGCGAAATCGCCTGAATACTGGTCTGAAACAGCGCGACATCCATATCACGATGAGCGCCGTTATTCGCGCGATCCACCAGGCCAGGCTTTGGCGTCAGCATCACTTCCATTGCCAACGCATGCGCGACCCGCCGATCAATATCCGGTAACGGATCGCATTCCCGATAATCATAGGCGGAGGAACGGGACACCGCGACCGACAGGATACCGTCAGGCTGGCGTAAAGTAGGCATTGACCTTTTCCTCAACGTGCTCGAGTAGCTCAGACAGCGAATGACGGCGCGAACGGCTACAAGCATGTGCCATTTGATCGCATAATAAGCAGGTTCGCCCGCTGTGCGCCAGCATTGATCGACCAATCGCCCCCTCTTCCGGACTGAAGATATCGAAATCCCACAGCCGCCCCAGTTCATGACTATCTTCCAGCGCAATAGTCGCCGCTTTCACCGACAGCGCATCTTTGGTTATCGCCCACAGACCTTCCGCTCCGGTTGCCAGCCAGAATGTCTGCTGCTCCAGCACCATCCAACCTCTGGTCTGACATAGAAGTGTGAATGCCTTGATCGCTTCGGCCATCACCTGCCGATAACCTTCGCTATCTTTTACCGGCCCCGGTGTAACCAGCGTCAGCGATACCAGCGTCGCACCGTGCCGGGCAAGCCATTCTTGCTGGCGAGCTGCGCGGCGTTCCTTCGCCGCGAGCAAGGTTTCCAGCGAGATGGAAACAGCATTTGTCATCATCGATTCCCTCATGCGTTCACACTTATTCGTCAGCTTCTTTCACCTGACGAACGACGTCAATCACGCTGCCATCTCGATAGCGAATCACACCAACGATGCGATCGTGAAACTCAATAGCACGAGGTTCGCCAACCAAGGCAATCGCACGCTGGTAAAGCGCCTCAATCGTCATCACCGCCAGCCCCGCTTGTTTCAGGCGTTCAGCAACGTCAGGGCGCGCCGGGTTGACGGCAATCCCGTGATCGGTCACCAGTACGTCAATACTTTCTCCCGGCGTAACGCGCGTCGTCACCTGACGTACCACGGTCGGGATACGGCTACGAATCAGCGGCGCAACGACAATGGTCAGGTTTGCGGCCGTCGCGACGTCACAGTGTCCACCGGACGCACCGCGCATCACACCGTCAGAGCCGGTGATCACGTTGACATTAAAATCGGTGTCAATTTCCAGCGCGCTGAGAATCACCATATCCAGTTGATCGCAGCAGGCCGCTTTAGAACTTGGATTGGCGTAAACGTTAGTGGAAATCTCTACGTGATTTGGGTTCTTCGCCAGCGACGCTGCCGCATTAGCATCGAAACACTGGGTATCGATCAGTTTTTCGATCAGCCCTTTTTCGTGTAAATCAACAATGCCGCCGGTGATCCCGCCGAGGGCAAAGCGTGCCACAATATTTTGTTGCCGCATCCTATCTTCAAGGAAACGTATACAGGCTGTCGAGGCTGCACCAGAACCGGTCTGAATAGAAAAACCGTTTTTGAAATAGCCGGCATGTTCAATGACGTCTGCCGCAGAACGGGCAATCAATAGTTCACGCGGGTTGCTGGTGACGCGCGCTGCACCCACGCTGATTTTTGCGGGGTCGCCAACTTCATCCACCTGAACGATATAGTCGACCTGATCTTGCACGATGCTGGCTGGCATATTGGGGAACGGCACCAGACTTTCGGTCAGCAATACCACTTTACGGGCGAACTGTGCGTCAACCATCGCATAGCCCAGCGAGCCGCAGCTGGATTTCCCAACAGTGCCGTTGGCGTTACCAAATTCATCACTGCACGGCACCCCCAGAAAGGCAACATCAATATTCAGCTCACCGCTTTGCAGCAAATGCACACGACCACCGTGAGAATGGATCTGTACTGGCTCTTTCATGAGTCCGTGAGAAATAGCATCAGCCAGCTTACCGCGCATCCCAGAGGTATAAATCCGGCTGATCACGCCTGCTTTGATGTGCTCGATCAGCGCCGCGTTACAGCTCATCAGCGAGCTGGAGGCTAGCGTCAGATCGCGAAAGCCCATACGAGCCAGCGTATCAACCACCCGATTAATGACTTTATCGCCTTCGCGGAAATGGTGATGGAAAGAGATCGTCATCCCATCTTTCAGGCCGCTGTGACGAACCGCCTCTTCCAGATCGGCACACAGTTTGCGCTCATGCTTTTGGGCGACGTCATTCAGCCACGGCGTATTCTGATTGGCGTTGACGAAGGGTTGCAGATGACGTTTTTCCGGGTACTGCTTTTGCAGTGCTTCAATAAAATGACTCATTGTCTAATCCTGTAATTCCTGAGAGCGGCCGTTGCGGTGTAATCGCGCAACGGCTATTTGCGAACGCCGGAAGCCTGAGCACGTTCCAGCACCCTTCTGGCATGGTCGATAATCGGCCCGTCGATCATTTTTCCGTTCAGGGAAATAACGCCCAGACCGGCACGTTCGCCCTCTTCGGCGGCTTTGATCACCAGATGGGAATAGTCCACTTCGTCTTGCGTGGGAGCATAAGCGTTGTGTAGCAGCTCAATCTGGCGCGGGTTAATCAGGGATTTACCGTTGAAGCCCAGTTTGCGGATCAGATCGACTTCTTTCAGGAAGCCGGCATCGTCATTAACATTGGGATAGACCACATCGAAGGCGTCGATACCAGCAGCGCGGGCCGCGTGCAATACCGCGCAGCGGGCATAAAACAGCTCCGTACCATCACCACGTTCCGTTTGCATATCCATCACGTAATCAAACGCCGCCAGCGCAATTCCGATCATGCGTTCGGAAGAACGTGCAATCGCAACCGCATTAATGACACCGACCGCAGACTCGATCGCAGCCATAATGCGCGTGGAACCGACTTCACGGCCGCAGGCTTTTTCGATACGAACCAGATGACGTTCCAGTTCATCCACATCGTCAGTGGAATCCGTTTTCGGCAGTCGAATCACATCAGCACCGCCGCGCACAGCCGCTTCAAGATCCAGCAAGCCAAACGGCGTACTGAGCTGGTTGATACGCACGACGGTTTCAATGTCGCGGTACATCGGGTGTTGGAGCGCATGGAAAACCAACAGGCGTGCGGTGTCTTTCTCGCGCAGGGAAACGGCATCTTCCAGATCGAACATAATGGAGTCAGGTTTATAGATAAACGCATTGGACAGCATGGCGGCGTTCGCGCCAGGGAGGAACAACATACTGCGGCGAAGCTTATTCATTACAATTTCTCCCATTCAATCTGCTGTCCGTCTGTCGCGCGCAGTACCGCGCTTTGCACACGAGCACGGATGACACAATCCAGCGCGCCTTTGTCATCCACAATGATCGTCCCTTCCTGTACGCCCAGTTCTTTCAGCGTGTCATTCACGACCTGTTTGATTTGGTGACCGAACTGTTTCATGACTTCGCTGTTAATGACCACGGTGAGTTTCCCGTCGGCCGGTGCCACTTTGACCAGCAAATCGCTGGATTCAAAGGTGCCAGCAAGGGACTCCTTAACAATCTTCATAGACTTATCCTGATTAATTTTAATTACGCGTATTCAGGCTCGTAATAGCGCTGTAAATGCGCAAAGGTTGAGGCTGGCACGATGCTCTGAATACGGCTGTACTGTCGAAGCTTGAGTAATTTCCTGACTTCCGAAGCGGAAATAGCCAGTCCTGAGGTTTGCCGCTTACGTTCAATTTCAACCACGTTTAGCGCTGGGGAAGACACCGTCTGGTCTTTCTCCAGCCAGTAGTGCATGTCCTGGTTGTACTGATACGTCACCGGGCAAAAGGGTTCGGTGCCGACGAAGCGCTGGGTAATACCGAGCGCCGGCGCGATATATTTCCTGAAAATGAGTAAATCCAGCGCCGCATGAGCACGGGTGATGAGTCTCTCTTCCTTCAGGAAATAACCGGGAAAGGTCGCCTTAGAGATCATGTAGTGTGAGCCGGCATGTACCGTCACATTGTGAATGTGCTCCACGCCGCGCTGTACCATCTCCAGACGCTCGCTGAACGGGAAAAAAGACACGTCTTCACGCACCACGAAGACGTGCAGCCAGTCACACGATTGTGCTGCATGCTCGGCCAGATAGCGGTGACCCAGCGTGAAAGGATTCGCGTTCATCACAATCGCGCCGATCTTTCTATCCGTCCGCATCGCAAGTGGTTCAGGGTACGCAAAGGCCGCCAAAGACTGGCAATACTGCTGAATACCAATCGGCGTGTTTTCCATCAGTACCGCGCTGTCCTGATAGCACACCAGCGGGTAGAAGCCACATCCGCGAAAGATGTCGACATTCTCCGGTCGGGTATAGAGAAACAGGTGGAAATGCCCGCGTTGCGCCGCCTGCTGCATCACTTCATTCACCACTTGTACGCCCAAGTTGAGGTGTCTGAATTCAGGGTCAACCGCCACGCACTTAATCGTGTTGGAAGCCAGCCCTGCACAGGCAATCAGCCGCCCGCCTAGTTTGCCCACCACCACGATGTCAATATCGTCATCCATGCCGAGCTGGCAATGTGCAAGGAATTGGCGTACCGCGTTCCTCTCCTGCTCCCGAAGGCGCACATCCAGCGTGTCAAAAAAGACAGAATCATTGGCATACATCACGGTTCTTCCTGCAACTCGAATTATTTAGGGCGGTCATTGCAGGCTGTCGGTTTTAACGCCGACAGCCAGGTACTTACACTCGCACTCAGTGCGCGACGGCTTCCGCTGCGCTCGGAACCGATTTCAACGGCACCGCCGCATCCACTATCGTGTTGCGTAAATGGCCAATGTTCTCGATTTCCACTTCAATGCAGTCACCCGCGTTCATAAATAGCGGTGGATTGCGTTTTTTCCCCACACCACCCGGTGAACCGGTGATGATCACATCGCCTGGGCTCAGTTCAGTAAAGGTGCTGATGTATTCAATCAATTCAGCCACTTTGTGGATCATGCTGCTGGTGTTGTCGTCCTGTACCATGCGGCCATTCAGATACGTGCGGATCGCCAGCACATGCGGATCGGGAATTTCATCTGTGGTGGTCAGATAAGGACCAAACGCACCGGTTTTCTGCCAGTTCTTGCCTGCGGTAAACCAGCTGTGCTGCCAGTCACGCGCCGAGCCGTCCATGTAGCAGCTGTAGCCCGCGACATGAGAAAGGGCGACATCCTGAGCAATATTCTGTCCACCTTTACCGATAATGACCGCCAGTTCGCCTTCATAATCGAACTCACTGGAATAATGCGGTTTGATGACAGGTGTCGCGTGTCCGGTTTGTGAATCCGCGAAGCGCACAAATAACGTTGGCGCAGGATTCAGTTCATTAAATTCCTGACGTTTAGCGGCATAATTCATTCCCACACACAGAATTTTCCCTGGCGCAGTAATAACCGGTAAGAACGTAACATCCGCGACTGCAATATCGGGCGTGCTCATACTGAATTCATGCGCAACCTGTAATGCATTCTGCGCCAGTAACGCTTTCAAATCGGGGTAACGGTGACCAATTTTACTGCCGAGATCGATTAATCCCGTTGGCGTATAAATGCCGTAACTGTCTTTACCGTTATAACGATAGCTTGCAAGTTTCATAATATTTCCTGTGCAAAATAAACCCACGCGTATTGGCGGTTTTTATTTCGTTAACTCACTTATTTCTTCAAAACACTATTTTCTGGCTCGGTATCTTTTATTTTCTGCATGACATCAGACTAAAAAGTTGGCGAGCACCAGCAGTGAAACCGAAACGTTAATCGCGCCGCCGATACGTGTGGCAATCTGCGCGAAAGGCATCAGCACCATACGGTTACCTGCCGTCAGAATCGCGACGTCACCGGTACCGCCCTGTCCGCTCTGGCAGCAGGAGATAATGGCAACATCAATCGGGTGCATACCGATTTTTCTACCCACAAAGAAGCCTGTCGCGACCAGCGTTACCACGGTAGAAATAATCACCAGCAGGTTTTGAATCGTAAAAGCGTTCACCAGTTCCTGCCACGGCGTAATCGCCACGCCAACAGCAAACAGAATCGGATACGTTACAGAGGTCTGGAAGAACTTATAAACTACCTGAGACCCTTCCAACATTTTCGGTGAAACGCCGTGAGCCAGCTTCACCAGCACCGCAGCGAACAGCATGCCAACCGGTGCAGGCAGGCCAATCACTTTGTGGCCGAGCATACCGATCATATACAGCAGGATGGCCAGCAGCGCGCCGGAAGCAATGGTCGTCACATCAGCTTTACCGCTAAAGGCAGAAGCAGGGGCACTGCTTTCACTGTTGCCCAGATTGTTGCCTTTATTTGGCATCAGTTCACCTTCGCCAGTCAGGTGTGGATAGCGTTTACCCAACTGATTCAGCACACCGGCAATGATAATGGCGGTCAGGCTACCCAGCATTACGATTGGCAAGACGCGTCCCAGAGCAACACCCTGATCCATATGCAGAATCGTGGCATAGCCGATAGACAGCGGAATGGCGCCTTCACCTACCCCACCCGCCATAATCGGCAGAATCAGGAAGAAGAAGATTTGGAACGGATCCAGACCCAGTGCAATACCTACGCCCATACCCACCAACATCCCGGCAACTTCACCGCACAGCATAGGGAAGAAAATACGCAGGAACCCCTGAATCAGCGTCTGCCGATTCATACTCATGATGCTGCCGACAATGATGCAGCAAATGTAGAGATACAGAATGTTGGTACTTTTATAGAACTTGGTCGTGGATTCAACGACAACATCCGGCAGCAGGCCATAATGCACCATCGCCGAAGGAATGAAGGTCGCACAGATTGCCGCTGCCCCCATCTTGCCGATAATGGGCAGACGCTTGCCAAATTCACCACAGGCAAACCCGAAGAAGGCCAGCGTCGCCACCATCACGACGATGTCGCTCGGCAACTTGCCATTCAGACAGTCGATGCCGATTAATACCCCCGCCAGCAAAAAGAGTGGCACAGGAATAATACCTACTTTATAGGTATCCAGAATGTGCCACCATTTTTCCTTTAATGAGACCTTCCCAGCCGTCTCATTATTTACCACAATATATGAATCATCAGTCGTACTCATAACTCACTCCCCGTTTTATTTTGTCCGCGCATCATAGGGGGCGGGAACATATTATTATGTGATTCTCTTCAAATTAAAAAATGAGTTTTAAAGGCGTTTATGGTTTCTATGGCTTTTATTAAAAAATCGTTTGTTACGCAGTCAGTTAGGTGATTTTACGCCCGCAATAAATTTTATGGTTTCTATGGTGTTTATGGTTTTTATTTCCTAAAAGTGATTATGTTGATAAAAAGTAATTAAGTTGTTTACTAAAGAAAAAAGAGTCGTTTAATTTTATCTATTCATTCTTACCGCCATAGTGGTAACAATCTATTTAAACGTGTTATTGCTCACAAGTTTTTTCCTCTCAGTCCATTCTTATTACCATTCGTGATAAATTCAGCAGCTATTTCCCGTTTACCGTCAGGCAACCACACATCATGAGATTGAGACTTTCCTTTCATATCAAATTATTTATCTATTTGATCGTCTTCTTCTCTGTGTTACTTCTGATGACAGGCATTTATTATTATCACGATATCGATAAGCAACTGTATTCCGAACTGGGTGCGCGCGCGCAGGTGCAGGCCAGAGAGATTGCCATCATCCCGACGCTGGTTGAATCGGTAAAAAATAGAGATATCAAACAGATATACAGTCTCGCTCAGCAATTAAAACAGCGTAGCGATGCCAGCTATATCGTGATCGGCGATAATCAGGCACGTCATCTGTTTCATTCTGAATATGCGGAAAGCGACAAGCTCGTCGGCACGCAGATGGTCGGCGGTGATAATTTCGACGTATTAGCGGGAAAAAGCGTGATTACCGTGCGCCACGGCAGCATAGGCGTCTCACTACGCAGCAAAGCGCCAATCGTCTCTGATGGTCAGGTTATCGGTATTGTCTCTGTTGGTTATCTGAAAACGCACATCGACAACCTGACGTTCAGTAAGCTAGCGCATATTCTGCTGGCGATTCTAGCGCTTTTTGTCGCATTGTTTATCTTTTCTTGGTGGTTCTCACGGAATCTGAAAAAGCAGATGTTTGGCCTCGAACCCCTTGAGATTCGTATGCTGGTCAGGCAGCAGAAAGCCCTGCTCGAATCGATCTACGAAGGGGTTATCGCCATCGATAAACAGCACAGGATCGCGGCCATTAACCATGCCGCCAAAGAGATTCTCGGGTTGAATGCCCCCTCTTATCTGTTGCGCGGCAAGCCGATTGATACCGTGATTAAACCGGTTCCTTTTTTCTCCGGCGAGTCCATGTGGAACAGCGATACCCACGATGAGATCTGTCGCTTTAATCACGCCACCGTGATTGCCAGCCGGGTACGAATTATGCTGGAAGACGAGCTTCAGGGTTGGGTCATTAGTTTCCGCAGCAAAAACGATATCCATACGCTTAGCATGCAACTCAGTCAGGTGAAGCGTTACGCGAACAGCCTGCGCATTCTGCGCCATGAGCAACTGAACTGGACGGCGACGCTGGCTGGGCTGCTACATCTGAAACGCTATGACGAAGCGATCAAATATATTGAAGCGCAGTCGGAAAGCGCGCAGGTGGTGCTGGATTTTGTGTCCCGCCGCTTCTGTTCACCTGCGCTCTGTGGGCTACTGCTGGGTAAATACGCGACGGCTCGGGAAAAAGGCATCGAAATTGTTTTCGATCCACGCTGCCAGCTCACCCATATTCCCTCCGCGCTGAGCGAGACGGAGCTCATGTCCATCATTGGTAATTTGCTGGATAACGCGATGGAAGCCACATTAGCCACTACTGCACCACATTATCCTGTCGAGGTGTATATCTATGACAGCGAACAAGAACTGGTCATTGAAGTCGCCGATCAGGGAACGGGTATCGACCCGGCGATTGCCGATAGCCTGTTTGAAATGGGTGTAACCAGTAAAACGCAGGGCGATCATGGGCTAGGGCTGCATCTGGTAGCTAGCTACGTTAATCAGGCGCAGGGAATTGTCGAGGTTTCGGCCAACCAGCCAAATGGCAGCGTATTTTCTCTATTTATACCGATATCCCCCCAATGATTTGAGCGACGTGTATTGAACAACGTACAGGTCACTTGAGGTATAACGGGTGCCAGATTTTATTTTATGTTTCAGAGACTAACAGGGATTTACACCATGCAGCACACTGAACATTTCGATGTCTTAATCGTTGAAGATGAAAGTAAGCTGGCAACTATTCATGCTGAATTTATTGAAAAACATTTCAATCTGCGTGTCGTCGGGATTGCCGCTACGCTTTTTGAAGCCAAAAAACTCCTTCAGCAGCACAGGCCACGCCTGATTCTTCTCGATAACTATTTGCCCGACGGCGAAGGGGTGTCGCTGATTGAAAGCCAACTGCTCAAAGGGATGGACTGTTCCGTCATCTTTATCACCGCTGCCAGCGATATGAATACCTGCGCGCAGGCGATTCGCTGTGGGGCTTTTGACTACATCATCAAGCCACTCTCCTACCCCCGACTGCGCTCTTCACTGGAGCGGTTTATTCAATTCGTGAAGACGCAGCACACGTACAAAATTGTCGATCAGCAGAACGTCGATATTCTCTATCAGTTGCAATCGTCAGGCAGCGCGACCTCATCATCAACAAAAGGCATTGAGGAGAACACGCTAGGGCTGATCAAACAGATTTTTGCCAGCGATGGCAGCGAAACGCTGTATTCAGTCGATGATATCGTCGAAAAAACTGGGTTGAGTAAAACGACGGCACGCCGCTATCTGGAGTTTTGCGTTGAAAACCAGTTTCTCGATATCGAAATGCGTTACGGAAAGATTGGTCACCCACGTCGGCTGTATCGTACAAAAAACACTCAGTAGACACCATTCCTATCCTATGGCGGCGAGGTTAGCCGTCATAGGGCATTCGGCACAGTCAGACGACGGTGTGCGATAAAAATTGAGATAAAAAATCCGGTAACGTCATTGACTAATCGGGATATTTTACCAGTATTAAGTCAAAGCTTAACCATACGTTATCTTTATCCTATTTATATTTCAGCACATATCTAAATTAGCCATTTCCTTCTTTATTTTTTAAAAATTAAAAAACAATTTCGGTTTTCTGTGCTTATTCTTATAACGATTAACGTAATACAGATTGGTAATTCAACCGGTGCCTGCTGTGCAGTTGTCCAACAATAAGAGAGAAGCCTCACAAATTATTATTAGTTTCTTCACTCACACTAAAAAAAACTACTATAAATCCGATAAACACCATGGATCATATCGTTATTAACACCCGACACCAGTAATGCATCCTCGGAGAGACGTCATGTTCTTAGCCAAAAAAATCAGAAATCTTAAAATTTCCCAAAAACTGTATCTTGGGTTCGGGGTGATCCTGCTACTGGTCATCATTGCATCGCTACTGAGCGCAGCTCGCTTCAGAGAAATTCGTGATATTTATGAGAAAACCAACCTTATTTACAACATCAACATCGAAGTTTTTCAGGCCAAAATAAACCGCCTGAAGTATTTTTATTCGTATGAAGAGAAGTCGCGTGAAACCATGGCGGGCTTCGTTAAACATGCTTCAGAGTTAACCACTGAAGCGAAAATGCTCTCATGGAGTCCCGAAGGCGCTCCCCTTGTCAACGATCTCGGCCAGAACCTGACCGAATTCCAGAACGCGATCACCGAGATGGGGAAAGCCACGCAGCGCGTGGTAGAAAATCGCGACAAAATCAGCGCCGCCAACGGGCAAAACATTACCGCAGATTTTTACGCCACACTGCGCCAGCTGCCTTCTGATAGCACAGCGCAATATCAGGCTGAAGATTTGGCAACACAGATCTCAGAACTCAAACAGTTATCCTACGAGTTGCAGCTTAAGCAAAATGCTGATGCTGCGAAGAAGCTCAATGAGGCTTTTAGCCGCTTTGACAGCAGCTACCAGGTTGCTGTTGCGGCGCTGACGCCTGAACAGAAGGTTGCCGTAGAGGGTCTGCGAAGCTATGTCGCCAGCTATAAAAAGCTCAACAGTGATTACTTCCAGAGCGTCAACGATCTGAAAAAAGCAGAAGACGGTGTGAAGGTCGGCGGGGATAAAAGCAGCGCCGCTATTAAAGCGCTTATCGCTATCGTCAAAGAGAAGAATGACGCGCTAGCATATGGCTCCGCGACCATCACAATGATCATTGGCCTCATCGCCGTGGTAATCGGCATTATCATCTCACTGCTGATTACCCGCCAAATCACTCGCCCCGTGATTCATAACCTTTCTCTGGCGGAAAAAATCGCCGCCGGCGATCTGACCTCAACCATCGCGGCTGACCGCGATGATGAGCTGGGCCAGTTAACGGCCGCCATGGGGCGGATGAATGAAAAGCTGCGCCATATGATCAGCGATGTGCGTGACAGCGTGGACAGCGTGTCCGCCTCCGCGGCCAAGATTGCCGCCGGTAATAGCGACCTTTCTTCGCGTACCGAGCAGCAGTCTGCCGCCGTCGTGGAAACCGCCGCCAGCATGGAAGAACTGACATCGACCGTAAAAAACAACGCCGAGAACGCCAAGCAGGCGAGTCAAATTAGCACGGAAGCCTCACAAAATGCGCACAAAGGCGGCGAAGTGGTTCGGGATGTGGTGGATACCATGTCGGGTATTTCAGACAGTTCACGCAAGATTGCCGATATTACTGCCGTTATCAACAGTATTGCCTTCCAGACCAATATTCTGGCGCTGAACGCCGCGGTAGAGGCCGCACGCGCCGGTGAACAAGGTCGTGGATTTGCCGTGGTTGCCAGCGAGGTACGTACGCTTTCTCAACGCACATCGCAAGCGGCAAAAGAGATCGCCAGCCTGATATCAGAATCGGTGTCACGCATCAATGTGGGAACACAACTGGTCGCGAATGCGGGTACCGCGATGGAGCAGATTGTCTCCTCCGTCTCGCGGGTTAACGACATCATGGGGGAAATCGCTTCGGCTTCCGATGAGCAAAGCCGCGGCATTGAGCAAATCTCCCGCGCCATCAGCGAACTGGACACCACCACACAGCAGAATGCAGCGCTGGTGATGGAGTCCTCGATCTCCGCTAACTCGCTGGAAGAACAGTCTGCAATCCTGGAAAGCATGGTAGCGAACTTCCGCCTATCCGATCACGAGAGGAGTCAACCCAAAGCCAATATCCCTAGTTTGCCGCCACAGCAGAAACGCCTGCTGCCTGCATCAAAACAATCGCAGGACTCCAGTTGGACAACGTTCTAACGCTCAACATCTCAGCCCTGATATTCCGTCAGGGCTGAGCTCAATAGAACAATATTATTTCAACGATAAATAAATCACTGAATAATCAGCTAGCTACGTTATTTTGTCATTATTGACATAAAACACTGTGCATTTGCACATCCTTCCTTGACGCCCATCACAGAATGTTATTATCCCCGATTTTGACACTAACATCGCGATAAGAAAGCCCGATAACTCATAGTAGTTATAAATGAAACAGCAGTTAGAAATGAAATCGTGCGTAGAAACAGCATTGTCGTTAACAGTAAAATAATAGTTAGCAATAAAACCGTGGTCATTATTGCTAAAATCGTCATACATGGAGAGTTATAATGCAGCATCTTGCCAGTCGAATTCGTAACACAAAGATTTCTCATAAGCTTTATGCGGGATTTGGCATTATTTTATTACTCGTAATTATTGCCTCATCACTGAGTACAAAAAGATTTAAAGACATTAAAGATATCTATGAAAAAACCAATCTTATTTACAGCGTCAATATTGAGGTATTTCAGGCAAAAATAAATCGCGTTAAATATTTCTACGCACCCGATGAGAAAACAAAAGATATTCTGGCAAAATTTGTTAAAAGTGCGACCGATTTAACAGACAGTGCAAAAACGCTAGCCTGGAGCGCCGACGAGTTAGGCCACATTAACAGCTTAAAAGAAAATTTAGAGGGTTTTCAAACCTCAGTATCCGCCATGTCCGTGGCGACACAAAAGGCCGTTGGGATTCAGGACAAAGTCACCCAACTGCACGCACAAGCCACGCTAGATCCCGTTACACAGGCCATTCATAGCACCAGCTCATTCCCCGATAACGATGCTTATTACGCTCTTAGCAAGTTGGCTTTCTTGTTAAGTGAGGTACAAAAGCTGAGTTATGAACTGCAAATAACCAAAGATGAGAAAACATTAACGACACTGAATAACCGTTATGCCGAAACGGAATCAGCCTATCAGGCACTGCCGACTTTACCTGCCGACCTGAAAAGCCAGGCCGATGCATTACGAAATAACATTAAGCAATACCAACAGCTTAATGCAGACTATTACACCGCGTTCGATGACGTGAAAAAAGCAGAATATTTGGTCATGAGAGCCGGAACGAAAAGCAGCGCAGATATCAACGCACTGACGGCTATTATCAAAGCGAAAAACGATGAACTGGCCTATCATTCCGCTACCGTTACGATGATTATCGGCCTTATCGCCGTCATCATCGGTATCATGATTTCGATCTACATCACCCGAATTATCACCAGACCTATCATTCATAACCTGTCGCTGGCAGAACGTATTGCCGGTGGCGATCTCACCACCTCGATTCATACCGATCGTCACGATGAACTCGGTCGCCTTACCCTCGCGATGGGCTCGATGAATGAGCAACTGCGCCACGTTATCTCCGAAGTGCGAGACAGCGTCGGTAGCGTCAGCCAATCGGCAAGCAAAATCGCCACAGGCAATAGCGATCTTTCATCACGCACCGAGCAACAGTCAGCCGCCGTCGTGGAAACCGCAGCCAGCATGGAGGAACTGACGTCTACGGTGAAAAACAACGCCGATAACGCCAAGCATGCCAGCCAGATCGCCGCCGATGCCTCCAAAAATGCCATTAAAGGCGGCGAGGTTGTGAAACAGGTTGTGACGACCATGGACAATATCGCGGCCAGTTCCAAAAAAATCGCCGATATCACCACTGTCATCAACAGCATTGCCTTCCAAACCAACATTCTGGCGCTGAATGCCGCGGTAGAAGCCGCCCGTGCCGGTGAACAAGGCCGTGGTTTTGCCGTGGTCGCAGGCGAGGTCCGCAGTTTGTCGCAGCGCAGCTCTCAGGCCGCCAAAGACATCGAAGCTCTGATCGCAGAGTCCGTCGAGCGTACCAATGCGGGGAGTCATCTTGTGGCGGTTGCGGGAGAAACCATGGAGCAAATCGTCGATTCCGTTTCCCGCGTGAACGACATCATGGGGGAAATATCCTCCGCCTCTGAGGAACAGAGCCGAGGAATTGGGCAAATTGCACAGGCGATCAGTGAACTGGACACCACGACGCAGCAGAATGCCTCGCTGGTGATGGAATCTTCCATTTCCGCCAACTCACTGGAAGAGCAGGCTGTGCTGTTAGAAAAGTTGCTTGAGCACTTCCGCGTGTCTCAATCCGACAACCGCGCGGGTTCACGCACCTCATCCTCTACGCCACGACACGCGCTGCCAAAACACGTGTCAACGGCAGATAAGAAAGCCACATCGTCAGAAAGTGACTGGACGTCGTTTTAACGCTTCACGCCCGGATGCTTCACACACATCCGGGCGTATAAGAAGCCCTATCGCGGTATCAAAAAATCCAAGCAAACAAAGCAGTGCGGATTACAGTTAGCACTCGCCCCCTTCATTCAGCGGCATCGTTGAGGGATTAGGGTACTGATACTCAAACCCAAGCTCATGGCAGATGCGTTGCCCATCAACAATCCGACCCTGATCGCTGCCGGTGACGGGTGCAAACTGCGGCGGAGACAGGCGCAATCTGCGCGCCTGCTCAGGATAAAAGTCCTGTCTGGCAGGATGTTCTGACGCACACAGATTATAGATATGCCCACCGTTCGGAAGCTTAAGCAGCAGCAGGATCGCCGCCAGCACATCTTCCTGATGTACCAGATTCACACCCTGATTACCACGCGGCAGATTGGTTTTGCCAGCCAGGAAACGCCCAGGATGGCGTTCACCGCCGACCAGCCCCGCGAGACGCAAAATATCCACCGAGGTATCGGGTAGATGCTGCAACCACTGTTCAAGGGACACCAGCGTTTTACCTGCTACCGTCGTCGGCTGTAGCGGCGAATTTTCTCTTGCTGTACCGCTGCTATCGCCATAAACCGAGGTTGAACTGGTGAAGATAATACGCGGGACATGATACACGCGCGCCATATTCACCAACTGCTGTACCGCTTGCGAATACCCTTCGCCCCCTTCCGCCGTTCGGCTGGCGGGCAATGTCACGATCAGTACATCAACCTGTAATAGCGCGCTAAGCTCGTCTGCATCACATTCCAGTTCCGGCGTCAGCGCCAGTTGATAGCACTCAATCCCGCTCATTCGCGCCGCTTCCACGCCATCCAGCGTGGTTTTTGTTCCCGTTACGTGGTAACCGTGTCCATTTAACGCCAGAGCCAGCGGCATACCCAGCCAGCCCAACCCCACAATCGCTACTTTTTTCATCAACTGTTCTCCCAGCAAGGAGCCTATAATTACTCCTACTCTATCCCTACAGGGTAAACGGCTTTGACGCGCATCGCTATGGAACCCGCCCAGTTTTAGCCGGTCTTTCTGCCTATAAATCACCACTATTCCATGCAATTATGCTGACGCATTCCTCAACCCAAACGAACTTTCCACATCTGCTAAAAAAATGTTGCACAACAGCCCGAACATGGTTTAGGTTATTCGACAGACAAATCATTACTGATTTAATAAATATTGATACAACAATATTTTTACAACAAAGAGACAACTTATGATACGCGTTCTGTTTAACCACCATCATCACCATCATCCTGATTAGTCTTTCGGGCATTTGGTGCTGGAAGACGTTCAGATCTTCCAGTGGCGCAGAACACAAAGAGAGCCCTCGGAAGATCATCTTCCGAGGGTTTTTTTATGCGCGCTATCCGTGCGCGCACCTTGCAGGCCGTTGCTATGCAACGTTAAAAAACGTTCCAGACGTTTTTTTATGGCCCAATGTTTCTAAAAATTTTAAATTTGACAGGTTAATGAGGTTTCCATGCTGGATAAAACACGTTTGCGGATAGCAATGCAGAAGTCAGGCCGCCTGAGCGACGATTCACGCGAACTGCTGGCGCGCTGTGGGATCAAAATCAACTTACAGCAACAGCGTCTGATCGCGTTCGCAGAAAATATGCCAATTGATATCCTGCGCGTACGCGATGACGATATCCCCGGCTTGGTGATGGATGGCGTAGTCGACCTCGGCATCATCGGCGAAAACGTGCTGGAAGAAGAGTTGTTAAACCGTCGTGCTCAGGGCGACGATCCGCGTTACTTCACCCTGCGCCGTCTGGATTTTGGTGGTTGCCGCCTGTCGCTGGCGATGCCATTGGACGAGCCCTATACCGGTCCTGAATGTCTGCAAAACAAACGTATCGCCACCTCGTATCCTCACTTGCTCAAGCAATATCTCGACAGAAAATCTATCAGTTTCAAATCCTGTCTGCTTAACGGTTCTGTCGAAGTTGCACCACGTGCCGGTCTGGCCGATGCCATCTGCGATTTGGTATCAACCGGTGCCACGCTGGAAGCCAACGGCCTGCGCGAAGTAGAAGTGATTTACCGCTCCAAAGCCTGCCTGATTCAGCGCGACGGCGAGATGCCCGCGGAGAAACAACAGCTAATCGATAAACTGCTGACCCGTATGCAGGGCGTGATTCAGGCGCGCGAATCAAAATACATCATGCTGCACGCGCCGAGCGAACGCCTGGAAGAAGTCATTTCTCTGCTGCCCGGTGCCGAACGCCCTACCATTCTGCCGCTGGCGGGTGACCAAAGTCGCGTGGCCATGCACATGGTCAGCAGCGAAACGCTGTTCTGGGAAACGATGGAAAAACTGAAATCGTTGGGTGCCAGTTCCATTTTGGTTCTGCCTATTGAAAAAATGATGGAGTGATGACGATGGCTGATAACACCAACGGCACCGGCAGTTTCAGCACGCTCGTCGACTGGCAACGCTGTTCAGCAGAAGAGCAGCGCCAGTTACTGACTCGCCCAGCCATTTCCGCGTCAGACCGTATTACCGCCATCGTGAGCGATATTCTGGCAAACGTGAAAAGCCGCGGTGATAGCGCGCTGCGCGACTATAGTGCCCAGTTTGATAAAGTTCAGGTAAATACCATTCGCGTCACCGATGCCGAGATCGCCGCTGCCGCAGCGCGTCTGGGTGATGACGTCAAACAGGCGATGGCTGTCGCCGTGCGTAATATCGAAACATTCCACAACGCGCAAAAGCTGCCGACTGTCGATATCGAAACGCAGCCTGGCGTGCGTTGCCAGCAGCTCACTCGCCCTATCGCGACCGTCGGCCTGTACATTCCCGGCGGTTCAGCGCCGTTGCCATCAACCGTGCTGATGCTGGGAACGCCTTCACGCATCGCTGGCTGCGGTCGCGTCGTGCTGTGTTCGCCGCCGCCGATTGCCGATGAAATTCTTTATGCCGCCCAACTGTGCGGTATTAAAGAAGTCTTTCAGCTCGGTGGCGCGCAAGCGATTGCTGCGATGGCGTTTGGCACCGAGAGCGTACCGAAAGTGGACAAAATTTTTGGCCCTGGCAACGCTTATGTCACGGAAGCCAAGCGTCAGGTGAGCCAGCAGCTTGATGGCGCAGCTATTGATATGCCTGCCGGCCCCTCCGAAGTTCTGGTGATCGCCGACAGCGGCGCGACGCCAGCATTTGTCGCCTCTGACCTGTTATCACAGGCAGAGCACGGCCCGGACTCACAGGTCATTCTGCTCACGCCAGACGCGGCGATGGCCAAAGCCGTGGCGGATGCCGTTGAAGAACAACTCATGCAGCTGTCCCGTGCGGACATCGCGCGTCAGGCGCTGGCCAGCAGCCGCGTCATCGTCGCGCGTGATTTGGCACAGTGCGTTGAAATTAGTAACCAATATGGCCCAGAGCACCTGATCATCCAGACGCGCGACGCCGAATCACTGGTTGATAGCATCACCAGCGCCGGTTCCGTATTTCTGGGCGACTGGTCGCCGGAATCCGCTGGCGACTACGCCTCCGGCACTAACCACGTTCTACCGACCTATGGCTATACCTCAACCTATTCAAGCCTGGGTCTGGCCGATTTCCAGAAGCGCATGACCGTACAGCAGCTCACGCCGCAGGGGTTACTGCAACTGGCACCGACGATCGAAACATTGGCACAGGCCGAACAGCTGACTGCCCACAAAAACGCCGTTACCCTGCGTGTTGCAGCACTGAAGGAGCAAGCATGAGCAGCATTGAAGAACTGGCACGCGCCAACGTCCGTGCGTTAACCCCCTACCAGTCAGCCCGTCGTCTGGGCGGCAACGGCGATGTCTGGTTGAATGCCAATGAATACCCTGAAGCACCGGAATTTCAGTTGACGTTACAAACGCTGAACCGCTACCCGGAATGTCAGCCAGTGCTGGTGATCAACCGTTACGCCGAGTATGCCGGTGTACAGCCAGAGCAGGTTCTGGTCAGCCGCGGTGCCGACGAAGGCATCGAATTACTGATCCGTGCATTCTGCGAACCGGGGAAAGACGCCATCCTGTTCTGTCCGCCAACTTACGGTATGTACGCCGTCAGCGCCGAGACGTTTGGTGTGGAGCGTCGCACCGTAGCCAGTAAAGCTGACTGGCAGTTGGATCTTGAGGCGATCGAGGCACAACTGGATGGCACCAAAGTCATTTACGTTTGCAGCCCGAATAACCCAACCGGCAACCTGATTGCACGAGAAGATTTACGCCAGTTACTCACGCTGGCACAGGGGAAAGCGCTGGTTGTGATCGATGAAGCCTATATTGAATTCTGTCCGCAGGCGACCACCGCAGTCTGGCTGGACGAATTCCCGCATTTGGTAATTCTGCGTACCTTGTCCAAAGCCTTTTCGCTCGCCGGATTGCGCTGTGGCTTTACGCTGGCAAACCCTGAAGTGATTCAGCTTCTGCTGAAAGTTATTGCACCTTATCCGCTGTCCACCCCTGTGGCAGATATTGCGGCGCAGGCGCTAAGCCGTGAAGGCGTCGCCAAAATGAAGGCGAATGTTGAGGAGATTACGTCCGCCCGCCGCTGGCTGAGCGATGCCTTAAAAGGCATTCCCTGCATTGAGGAAATCTTCCCCAGCGAAAGCAACTATCTGCTGGTGCGCTTTACCGCCTCCCCTGCGGTATTTAAAACGCTGTGGGATCAGGGCATTATTCTGCGTGACCAAAATAAGCAACCGAGCCTTGCGGGCTGTTTGCGCATTACTATCGGCAACCGCTACGAATGCGAACGCGTTGTTGCTGCATTACAATCACTGCCGGGCATCAACGCTTAATTTTAAGGAGCTCACGTGGGCCAGAAATACCTCTTTATCGACCGTGACGGAACACTGATTGCTGAACCGCCTGAGGATTTTCAGGTTGACCGTCTGGATAAACTGGCGCTAGAACCCGATGTCATTCCCTCGCTGCTGGCACTGCAAAAGGCCGGTTATACGCTGGTGATGATCACGAATCAGGATGGGCTGGGAACCGAAAGTTTTCCGCAGGAAACCTTCGATCCACCACATAACCTGATGATGCAGATTCTGACATCGCAAGGCATCCAGTTTGAACAAGTGCTGATCTGTCCACATTTGCCAGTGGATAACTGTGCTTGCCGCAAGCCCAGAACTGAGCTGGTAACCCGCTATCTGAATGATGGCATGATGGATGTGGCGCACAGCTATGTCATCGGCGACCGCCAGACCGATATCCAACTGGCGCAAAACATGGGCATCACCGGCCTGCTCTACCAGCGCGGTGGGCTGAACTGGCAAGCCATTACCAATCAGCTAACCAAGCGTAACCGTCATGCCCACGTTAACCGCGTCACGCGTGAAACCGCAATTGACGTGAACGTCTGGCTGGATCAGGAAGGCGGCAGCAAAATTAACACTGGCGTCGGCTTCTTCGATCACATGCTGGACCAAATCGCCACCCACGGCGGCTTCCGCATGAATATTGAAGTGAAAGGCGATCTGTACATTGACGATCACCACACGGTGGAAGATACCGGTCTGGCGCTGGGCGAGGCGTTGAATAAAGCACTGGGTGACAAACGCGGTATCGGTCGTTTTGGCTTTGTCCTGCCAATGGATGAGTGCCTCGCACGCTGTGCGCTGGATATTTCCGGGCGTCCACATCTGGAATATAAAGCGGAGTTCAGCTACCAGCGCGTGGGCGACCTGAGCACCGAAATGGTCGAACACTTCTTCCGTTCACTGTCTTATTCCATGGCCTGTACGCTGCACCTGAAAACTAAGGGGCGTAACGATCATCACCGAGTGGAAAGCCTGTTTAAGGTCTTCGGGCGCACGCTGCGGCAGGCAATCCGCGTCGAGGGTGACACGCTACCGAGCTCGAAAGGAGTGCTCTGATGAAGGTCGTCATTCTTGATACTGGCTGCGCCAATCTCTCTTCGGTGACCTATGCCGTGCAACGGCTAGGATATACACCTGTTGTTAGCCGCGAGGCCGAGATTGTCCTACAGGCAGACAAGCTATTTCTGCCGGGCGTTGGCACCGCGCAGGCGGCGATGAATCAACTGGAAGAACGCGACCTGATTGCGCTGATCAAGGCTTGCACCCAGCCCGTTCTCGGCATTTGTCTCGGTATGCAATTACTGGGCACACACAGCGACGAAAATGGCGGGATCCCAACATTGGGGATCGTCGATTCACCGGTGCAAAAGATGGTTGACCACGGCTTGCCGCTGCCGCACATGGGCTGGAATCAGGTGATTCCAAAGGCTGGACACCGTTTGTTCCGCGATATCGATGACGGCGCCTATTTCTATTTCGTTCACAGCTACGCCATGCCGGTCTGCGAAAACACGATTGCACAAGCCAACTATGGTGAAGCGTTCACCGCCGCGCTGGAAAAAGATAATTTCTTTGGCGTGCAATTCCACCCAGAGCGCTCCGGTGCCGCGGGTGCGCAACTGCTGAAAAACTTTCTGGAGATGTAGAGCGTCATGATTATTCCCGCATTAGATCTGATTGATGGACAGGTAGTCCGTCTACATCAGGGTGATTATGGCCAACAGCGCCAGTACGGCAGCGATCCGCTTCCCCGCTTGCAGGATTACCAGCAGCAAGGGGCTGGCGTGCTGCACTTGGTGGATTTGACCGGTGCAAAAGATCCCTCTGCCCGCCAGATTCCGCTATTAACCACGCTGTTGGCTGGCGTGAGTGTACCGGTTCAGATCGGCGGCGGCATCCGCACCGAGCAGGACGTGGAAGCGCTATTAAAAGCCGGAGCCAGCCGTGTGGTCATCGGTTCCACCGCCGTGAAACAACCCGAACTCGTTCAGCAATGGTTCACTCGCTACGGTGCAGAAGCGCTAGTGCTGGCGCTGGACGTGCGTATCGACGCTAACGGTACGAAATTTGTCGCCATCAGCGGCTGGCAGGAAAACTCTGATGCCACGCTTGAGCAGGTCGTCGAACAATATTTGCCGTTCGGACTGAAACATGTCCTGTGCACCGATATTTCTCGTGACGGTACGCTGAGCGGTTCCAACGTCGAACTCTATCGTGAAATCAGCCAGCGCTATCCGCAGATCGCCTTTCAGGCATCCGGCGGTATCGGCAATCTGGAAGATATCGCCAATTTACGCGGTAGCGGTGTGCAGGGCGTTATCGTGGGTCGTGCGCTGCTGGAAGGTAAATTTAACGTCGCGGAGGCTATTTCATGCTGGCAAAACGGATAATCCCCTGTCTGGACGTGCGCAACGGCCAGGTCGTCAAAGGCGTGCAGTTCCGCAATCACGAAATTATCGGTGACATCGTGCCACTGGCCCAGCGTTACGCGCAGGAAGGCGCCGATGAGCTGGTTTTTTATGATATCACCGCCTCTTCCGATGGCCGTGTGGTCGATAAAAGCTGGGTATCCCGCGTTGCGGAAGTCATCGATATTCCTTTTTGCGTGGCGGGCGGCATTAAGAGCGTGGAAGAAGCAGGCCAAATCCTCTCTTTCGGCGCGGATAAGATTTCCATCAACTCACCGGCGCTGGCTGACCCAGAGCTGATTACCCGACTGGCTGACCGCTATGGCGTGCAGTGCATCGTCGTTGGGATTGATACCTGGCATGATGCCGCGACGGGTCGCTACCACGTCAATCAATACACGGGCGATGAAGCGCGCACCAAGGTTACCACTTGGGAAACGCTGGATTGGGTAGAGGAAGTGCAAAAGCGCGGTGCGGGTGAGATTGTGCTGAACATGATGAATCAGGACGGCGTGCGCAACGGCTATGATTTACACCAGTTAAATCTGGTGCGTGATGTCTGCAATGTTCCGCTGATCGCTTCCGGCGGCGCAGGCACCATGGAACATTTTCTGGATGCATTCCAAACCGCTCATGTAGATGGCGCGCTGGCAGCATCGGTGTTTCATAAGCAAATTATTAATATTGGCGAGCTGAAACAATATCTTAAGCAACAGGATGTGGAGATTCGAGTGTGTTAAGCGAAGAGTGCTTTCTAAACGACGAACAACGGAACCAACTCGATTGGGAAAAAACGGACGGCATGCTGCCGGTTGTCGTACAACACGCGGTATCCGGTGAAGTGTTGATGCTAGGCTACATGAATCAGGACGCCTTACAGGCCACGGAAGAAAGCGGCAAAGTCACATTTTTCTCACGTACCAAGCAGCGGCTGTGGACCAAAGGCGAATCTTCCGGCCATTTCCTAAATGTCGTCTCTATCACGCCAGACTGCGATAACGACACGCTGCTGATACTAGTTAACCCCATCGGACCAACCTGTCACCTTGGCACCAGCAGTTGCTTCTCACCTGCTGCCAGCGACTGGACGTTCCTCTATCAGTTAGAGCAACTGCTGGCCGAGCGTAAACATGCTGACCCAGATAGCTCTTACACGGCGCGTTTGTATGCCAGCGGCACCAAGCGTATTGCGCAGAAAGTCGGTGAGGAAGGATTGGAAGCTGCATTAGCCGCTACGGTACATGACCGCGAAGAGCTGACCAATGAAGCCGCGGATTTAATGTACCACCTACTGGTGCTGTTGCAGGATCAGGATTTAGATCTGGCGACTATCATCAATCGTCTGAAAGATCGCCACAATAAATAAAAGTAAGCCTTTCCCCGCGTTATCCATCATTGATAACGCGGGATGATATATCCGATGTCAGATAACCACGTCATAACGACGGAAGTGCGGAGAAGATGATGGTTATAAATGTAAAAAAGCACCCAATAAAGGGTGCTTCTATAAGGCTGGCATTTATGACTAACGATTAACCATAAATGTTAGCGCGGTCGCGGAGTTCCTTGCCCGGTTTAAAGTGAGGGACATACTTGCCTTCCAGCTCAACTTTGTCACCCGTTTTCGGATTACGACCTACACGCGGTGCACGGTAGTGAAGTGAGAAGCTGCCAAACCCACGGATTTCTATACGATCGCCTTCGGCTAACGTAGAAGCCATTTGTTCAAGCATTTCTTTCACTGCATCCTCAACCACTTTGGCCGGGATATGAGATTGCTGTCCAGCAAGCCTTTCAATAAGTTCAGACTTGGTCATAGCGCCTCCAAATGCGTGGCTATCAATAACTAGGATAACTGACTACCGTTACAAGAATGAGCAACTTACGTTGCTCATTCTACCGTTGTGATTACTCGCCTTTAGCTGCTTTGAACGCTTCTGCCATCGCGTTGGAGAAATTGCTTTCTTCAGGCTTGTTGTTGACAGTTGCGATTGCATCTTTCTCGTCAGCTTCGTCTTTCGCACGAACAGACAGGCTAACAACGCGGTTTTTACGATCAACACCGGTGTATTTTGCTTCAACGCTGTCGCCAACGTTCAGTACCAGTGTTGCGTCTTCAACGCGGTCACGAGACGCTTCAGAAGCACGCAGGTAGCCTTCTACGCCGTCTGCTAATTCAACTGTAGCACCTTTGGCGTCAACTGCTGTAACTTTACCAGTAACAATAGCACCTTTCTTGTTAACAGACAGGTAGTTATTGAACGGATCTTCAGCCAGTTGTTTCACGCCCAGAGAGATACGCTCGCGCTCTGCATCAACCTGCAGAACAACAGCGGCGATTTCATCACCTTTCTTGTATTCGCGAACGGCTTCTTCGCCAGCCACGTTCCAGGAGATGTCGGACAGGTGCACCAGACCATCGATGCCGCCGTCCAAGCCGATGAAGATACCGAAGTCAGTGATAGACTTGATTTTACCTTCAACGCGGTCGCCCTTGTTGTGGGTTTCTGCAAACAGCTGCCATGGGTTAGATTTGCACTGTTTCAGGCCCAGAGAGATACGACGACGTTCTTCATCGATATCCAGAACCATCACTTCCACTACGTCACCAACGTTAACAACTTTGGATGGGTGGATGTTTTTGTTGGTCCAATCCATTTCGGAAACGTGTACCAGACCTTCAACGCCTTCTTCGATCTCAACGAAGCAACCGTAGTCAGTCAGGTTAGTCACGCGGCCAGTCAGACGCGTGCTTTCTGGGTAACGTTTAGCGATAGCCACCCATGGATCTTCGCCCAGTTGTTTCAGACCCAGAGATACACGAGTACGCTCGCGGTCGAACTTCAGCACTTTAACAGTGATTTCGTCGCCCACATTGACGATTTCGCTTGGATGTTTAACGCGTTTCCAAGCCATATCAGTGATATGCAGCAGGCCATCAACGCCGCCCAGATCAACGAATGCACCGTAGTCAGTAAGGTTTTTAACGATACCTTTGACTTCCATGCCTTCCTGCAGATTTTCCAGCAGTTGATCGCGCTCAGCGCTGTTTTCAGATTCGATAACTGCACGGCGGGAAACAACAACGTTGTTGCGTTTCTGATCCAGCTTGATAACTTTGAACTCAAGCTCTTTGCCTTCCAGATGCAGCGTATCGCGAACCGGACGAACGTCTACCAGAGAACCTGGCAGGAACGCACGGATGCCGTTCAGCTCAACAGTGAAACCGCCTTTAACTTTACCGTTGATAATACCGGTAACCGTTGCAGCTTCTTCGTAGGCTTTTTCCAGCGTCAGCCATGCTTCATGACGTTTAGCTTTTTCGCGAGAAAGCAGCGTTTCACCGAAGCCATCTTCAATAGCGTCCAGAGCAACGTCAACTTCATCACCAACCTGAATTTCCAGTTCGCCTGATGCGTTCTTGAATTGCTCTACCGGAATGGCAGATTCAGATTTCAGACCGGCGTCAACCAGTACGACATCTTTGTCAATAGCAACAACAACACCGCGTACGATGGAACCAGGACGGGTTTCGATTTCTTTCAGGGATTCTTCAAAGAGTTGAGCAAAAGATTCAGTCATGTTGATAATCTTAAGGGTTTCAATTTAACGTCCATCTGGCATCCTGCTCGATGGGGTTGTTTAACATGCCCCGCTGTGCATCCTTACAGCGAGGTAAAAATTCTGTGTTCCGTGATTACGCTAAAATTTCGCGGGCATAAGCCAACGCGCGCGCTATCACTTCATCGATTGTCATTTCCGTTGAATCCAGCACCAACGCATCAACAGCCGGTACTAACGGCGCAACAGGACGGTTGCGATCGCGCTCATCCCGTTCTTTTATCTCAGACAAAAGACGTTCAAAGTTAACATTAAAGCCTTTCCCCTGCAACTGTAGCATGCGACGTTGTGCGCGTTCTTCCGCGCTGGCATCCAGAAAAATCTTCACAGGCGCATCAGGAAAGACCACCGTACCCATATCTCGGCCATCGGCAATCAACCCCGGAGCCTCACGGAAAGCACGTTGCCGACGTAACAAGGCTTCACGAACGCGAGGAAACGCCGCAGCCTGAGAAGCCGTATTACCTACCGCTTCGGTACGAATTTCGTGGCTAACGTCCTCACCTTCCAGAATGACTTTTAGCTGCCCGCCTTCGGCAACAAAGCGTACATCAAGATGAGAGGCCAGCGGAACCAGTGCGTCTTCCGAACCGATATCGACATGGTGGTGTAACGCCGCCAAAGCCAAAACACGATAGATAGCTCCCGAGTCCAGCAAATTCCACTGTAAAGCTTCAGCCAATGCCTTACACAAGGTACCTTTGCCTGCGCCGCTCGGTCCGTCAACCGTAATTACCGGTGCCATCACCGTCATTTCTCTCTCCTTTAATACTGGGAAGTTCCGCCTATGCCGTTTATGGCATCACGGAGCCTCATTATACGCATCAATACAGAGAAAGGTTACCCCAATGCCGGAATGGTGGGAAAAATAAGACATTCTCTGAATGCAGTGCGCAATTCAAGAAGAAAAACCGCGCGCGATTAGAGAGAAACAGGACGCGGTTAGAAAAAACAGAGAGAAAAAAGGCACGGAGACCGTGCCTTAGAGAGAAATCATGCTAGTTCGCTGAGGCGTGCCAACTGTTCGAAGTAGTCGGGGAACGTTTTAGCGGTACATTTCGGATCAAGAATGGTGACCGGCGTATCGGACAGCGCCACCAGCGAGAAACACATCGCCATACGATGATCGTTGTACGTCCCGATTTCTGCCGTTTTCAGGGTGGTGGGTGGCGTAATGCGGATATAGTCGTTACCTTCTTCCACTCCCGCACCTACTTTACGCAGTTCAGTCGCCATAGCGGCCAGACGATCGGTCTCTTTCACGCGCCAGTTATAGATATTACGCAGCGTAGTCGTACCGCCTTGTGCGAAAAGCGCCGCCGTCGCAATAGTCATCGCAGCATCAGGAATGTGGTTCATATCCATGTCGATCGCGTGCAGTTCACCGCGTTCGCATTCAATATAATCCTCCCCCCAACGCACGATCGCCCCCATTTTTTCCAGCACATCGGCGAAACGAATATCGCCCTGCACGCTATGACGGCCCACACCGGTCACGCGCACCACGCCACCTTTAATTGCTGCGGCTGCCAGAAAATAAGAGGCTGATGACGCATCGCCTTCCACCAGATAGTCACCCGGAGAGCGATACTGCTGGCGACCCGTAACAAAGAAACGTTGATAATTCTCATTACGTACGTCAATACCAAACGCTTTCATCATATGCAGCGTGATATCGATATACGGTTTAGAAACCAGATCGCCCTGGATGCTGATTTGCGTATCCCGCGCAGCCAGAGGCGCGGTCATCAACAACGCCGTCAGGAACTGGCTGGATACGCTACCATCGACACTGATTTCGCCGCCCTGAAAACCGCCGTGCAGACGCAGCGGCGGATAGTGTTCCTGCTCCAGATAGTCAATTTTCGCCCCGCCCTGACGCAGTGCGTCGACCAGATGCCCGATTGGCCGTTCTTTCATGCGGGGCTCCCCCGTCAGCACAATGTCGCCATCCGTCAGGCACAGCGCAGCGGCTAGGGGGCGCATCGCTGTACCCGCGTTCCCTAAAAACAGCTCCAGCGGTTGCGGCGCCGTAAACGCTCCACCAAGCCCCGTAATCTCACAGACTGTCCGGTCAGATGACAGATGATATTCCACGCCCAACGCGGTTAAAGCGGTCAGCATATGGCGAACATCGTCACTGTCTAACAGGTTAGTCAGGCGGGTCTTGCCTTCGGACAAGGCGGCCAGCAACAGCGCGCGGTTAGAGACGCTTTTTGATCCTGGAAGGTTAAGGGTACCGTTAATCAGTTTGATGGGTTGTAGGGTCAGGGATTCCTGCATGTAAAGCCTATTCTTTCAACGTGGACATAAAAACCCCGGTAAGCCCGGGGTTTATCAAAATGGATAGCGAGGTCGGATTAATCAACCGTGGCGACGTGCGAAGTCAGCCATAAATTCAGTCAGCGCTTTCACGCCTTCCAGTGGCATAGCGTTGTAGATAGACGCTCGCATACCGCCCACTACGCGATGGCCTTTCAGCGCATGCAAGCCCGCAGCGACGGATTCTTCCAGGAAGACTTTATCCAACGCAGCATCCGCCAGCAGGAACGGTACGTTCATACGAGAACGGTTCGCTACCGCGACGTCATTACGATAGAAATCATTACCGTCGATCGCGCTATACAGCAGTTCGGCTTTCTCCTGGTTACGTTTTTCAATTTCAGCCAAGCCACCGTACTGTTTCAACCATTTGAAGACCATACCGGACAGATACCAAGCAAAAGTCGGCGGTGTGTTGAACATGGAGTCATTGTCCGCCAGAATCTGATAATCCAGAATCGATGGCAGCTCACGGCGCGCTTTACCCAGCAGATCGTCACGCACGATCACCAACGTCAGGCCCGCAGGGCCAATATTTTTCTGCGCACCCGCGTAGATCACGCCATAGCGGCTAACGTCAATACGACGAGACAGGATGCTGGAAGAATAATCTGCGACCACAATTTTGTCGCCAAAATCCGGCTCTTCTTCAATTGCAATGCCGTCAATAGTTTCATTCGGGCAGTAGTGTACAAATGCGGCGTCATCAGACAGTTGCCATTCGCGCATCGGTTTAATACCGCGCAGGCCGTCTACGCGCGTTTTCACATCAATCACATTAGGCGCGCAATATTTTTCTGCTTCATTAACTGCGCTGTGCGCCCAGTATCCGCCATCGATGTAGTCCGCGGTGGTACGCTCGCCCAGAAGGTTTAACGGGACTGCCGCAAATTGCGCACGCGCGCCACCATGACAAAAAAGCACTTTGTAGTTGGAGGGGATTTTCAGCAAATCACGCAGATCTTGCTCGGATTCAGCGGCAACCTGCATAAACTCTTTACTACGGTGGCTGATTTCCATGACCGAGGTACCCAAGCCATTCCAATTACACAATTCCTGTTCAGCACGACGCAGCACTTCAACCGGCAGCATTGCTGGACCAGCGCTAAAATTAAAAATCTGAGTCATTTCCCCTCACCACACCTGAAAAATAGCGGCTGTTTTATCACCGTTGTTACAAATACCATTTTTATAAACCTGTCGGTTATAAAAATACCGCTGTTACAAGATAGTAGTTATAACGGAGTAACCGCCATAACCACACTACTTTTACCCTGCTATCGGTTTTATCACTCGTCAATCGCGGCTGCAACGCTTATTGCGCTTTCATTATGCAAAACGGCACGTTACGCCGTCTGTTCTTTTTCACTGTTGCTGATCTGTTATGAATAAATAGAGTCTGGACAGAAAAATCCGTATCATGCCGCTTCCGTTAATCTCGATAAGAGTGAACTCCATGACTCAAACGTTTATCCCAGGCAAAGACGCCGCCCTGGAAGACTCCATCGCCCGTTTTCAACAACAGCTCCAAGACCTGGGGTTTAACATCGAGGAAGCGTCATGGCTGAATCCGGTGCCAAACGTCTGGTCTGTCCATATTCGAGACCGCGATTGCCCGCTCTGCTTCACTAACGGCAAAGGTGCCAGTAAGAAAGCGGCACTGGCTTCCGCGTTAGGCGAGTATTTCGAGCGTTTATCTACTAACTATTTCTTTGCTGACTTCTATCTCGGCAAGACCATCGCCAACGGTGATTTCGTTCACTACCCGAATGAAAAATGGTTCCCTATTCCAGAAGATGATGCGTTGCCAGAAGGTATTCTGGATGCCCGTCTGCACCAGTTTTACGATCCTGAGCAGGAACTGAGCGCCAGCGATCTGATCGATCTGCAATCCGGCAATGCCGACAGAGGCATTTGTGCACTACCGTTTACCCGCCAGTCTGATCAGCAAACCGTTTATATTCCGATGAACATCATCGGTAACCTGTACGTTTCTAACGGGATGTCCGCAGGTAACACCGCCAACGAAGCCCGCGTTCAGGGGCTGTCTGAAGTGTTCGAGCGTAGCATCAAAAACCGCATCATTGCCGAGTCGATCAGCCTGCCGGAAATTCCGCAAGCGGTGCTGAATCGCTACCCTGGCGTGGTCGAAGCGATCGCGACGCTGGAGAAAGAAGGCTTCCCGATTTTCTCTTACGATGCCTCACTCGGTGGAAAATACCCAGTTATCTGCGTAGTCCTGTTTAACCCAGCTAACGGCACCTGCTTTGCCTCCTTCGGCGCGCACCCTGATTTCGGCGTAGCGCTGGAGCGTACCGTCACCGAACTGCTGCAAGGTCGCGGTCTGAAAGATCTGGACGTCTTCACCCCACCGACGTTTGATGATGAAGAAGTGGCCGAACACGCCAATCTGGAAACCCACTTTATCGATTCCAGCGGCCTGATCTCTTGGGATATGTTCAAGAAAGACGCGGATTATGAATTTGCCGACTGGAGCTTTAAAGGGTCGACGGAAGAAGAATTCGCCACGCTGATGGCGATCTTCAAACAGGAAGATAAAGAAGTTTATATTGCCGACTATGAGCATCTGTCTGTTTACGCCTGCCGCATCATCGTGCCAGGAATGTCAGACATCTACCCTGCTGATGATCTGTTGTTAGCCAATAATAGCATGGGTGCTCACCTGCGTGAGACGCTGCTGGCGCTGCCTGACAGTAAATGGGAACAAGAAGACTATCTGGCGCTGTTGCAACAGCTGGATGACGAAGGGCTGGATGACTTCACCCGCGTACGTGAGCTGCTCGGCATTGCCACCGGCAAAGATAATGGCTGGTTTACGCTGCGCGTTGGCGAACTAAAAGCCATGCTGGCACTGGCCGGCGGCGATCTGGATCAGGCATTAAGCTGGACAGAGTGGACACAGGACTTCAACGACTCCGTCTTTACCGCGCAGCGCAGCAATTATTATCGTTGCCTTCAGACCCTGCTGTTACTGGCACAGGAGCCTGAACGCGACCCGGCAGAATATTACGACGCCTTTACCAAAATGTACGGCAGTGAAACGGTTGATGCCGCCAGTGCCGCCGTGGCTGGCGAAGCGTGCTTCTATGGCTTGTTTGCTGTGGATGACACCTTTGCCTCGTTGCCTGCACACCAGTCACTGCTGGCTGCCTATGAAAAACTGCAGCAGGCTAAACGCCGTTACTGGCAAGCAAAATAGTGTCTGACTGAGGCAACCAGCGCACCTTATATTGATGAATACGCGCTATGGCAAATAGCAATCTGCCATTGTCCACCCTAAATAGCCCTTTATCTTAAAGGGCTATTTTATTATCTACAGGACGAATATTTGTTATTCGTAATGGATAATCAGAATATTGTTATTGAATGGTGAATTTTTAATTAAATTACGTCGACAAGGTGGTACTGAAAATCTACAAACCATGATTTTTCTTAACGCTGAATCGGTAGGTTTAACGCACTCTATTCAACTCTTTTTATAAAAATTAAAATATTTTTTTATAATAAAATTCAAATAGTTATCTAGAAAAATACGGTATCCAACCTTCATCACCACCTTGTTAATTTCTTGCAGTATGATCCACGTCAAATTTTACCGTATACTGCTTTGTTAGTATCTCAACGTTGATAATTTTTAAGAGAGAGTTAGTGTGAAAGCTGACAACCCCTTTACTCTATTACTCCCAGCTGCAATGGCAAAAGTTGCTGAAGACGCCGGAGTTTATAAAGCGACTAAACAACCGTGGACAACGTTTTATTTGGCGATAACCGCGGGTGTATTTATTTCGATCGCTTTTGTCTTTTATATTACCGCCACCACGGGAACCTCAACGATTCCTTTTGGCATTGCGAAACTGATCGGTGGTATTTGTTTCTCCCTTGGTCTCATGCTGGTTGTCGTCTGCGGTGCGGACCTCTTCACCTCAACCGTTCTCATCGTGATTGCCAAGGCCAGTGGACGTATTACCTGGAAGCAACTAGCCTGTAATTGGGCAAATGTTTATGTTGGTAACCTGATCGGCGCGCTTTTCTTCGTTGGGCTTATCTGGTTCTCGGGAGAACACATGGTCGCGAAGGGGGCGTGGGGCCTCAACGTCCTGCAAACAGCGGAGCACAAGCTGGAACACACATTTGTTGAAGCACTGTGTCTGGGTATTTTGGCTAACCTGATGGTTTGTATGGCGGTATGGATGAGCTACTCAGGCCGTACGCTTACCGATAAAATGTTTGCCATGATCCTGCCTGTCGCCATGTTCGTTGCCAGTGGCTTTGAGCACAGTATCGCTAACATGTTTATGATTCCTATGGGTATCGTTATCAAAAACTTTGCGGCTCCAGAATTCTGGAACGCGATTGGAATGGTGCCTTCTCAATTTGAGCATTTAACCGTTAGCCACTTCATTACCGATAATCTGATTCCCGTCACGCTTGGGAATATCATCGGCGGTGGTGCCTTAGTCGGTTTAACATATTGGGTAATTTATTTGCGCGGTGGAGACAAGCACCACTGAGGTGCAATCGGCCGCAACGTCGGGTTTTAAGAAATCCATATCAAAGGTAGGTGTAAAATGACCGAGCTGAATGAAAAATTGGCCAATGCATGGCAAGGCTTTAGCAAAGGTGAATGGCAGGATAACGTCAATGTCCGCGACTTTATCCAGAAAAACTACACGCCGTATGAAGGTGATGAGTCTTTCCTCGCTGGTGCAACCAAAGCAACGTCTGCCCTGTGGGACAGCGTCATGGAAGGCATCAAGCAGGAAAACCGCACTCACGCCCCTGTTGATTTTGACACCAATGTTGCCGCAACTATCACGTCTCACGACGCGGGATACATCAACAAAGGTCTGGAAAAAATCGTTGGTCTGCAGACTGACGCTCCGCTGAAACGTGCGTTGATTCCGTTCGGCGGCATCAAAATGGTTGAAGGTTCATGCAAAGTTTACGGCCGTGAACTGGATCCTCAACTGAAAAAAATCTTCACTGAATACCGCAAAACGCACAACCAGGGCGTGTTCGATGTTTATACTCCAGACATCCTGCGTTGTCGTAAATCTGGCGTTCTGACGGGGCTGCCAGATGCCTACGGCCGTGGCCGTATCATCGGTGACTACCGTCGCGTTGCGCTGTACGGTATCGACTACCTGATGAAAGACAAGTTTGCTCAGTTCACTTCTCTGCAAAGCAAACTGGAAAACGGCGAAGATCTGGAAGCGACAATCCGTCTGCGTGAAGAAATTGCCGATCAGCACCATGCTCTGAGCCAAATTAAAGAAATGGCCGCTAAATATGGCTGTGATATTTCTGGCCCAGCCACAACGGCTCAGGAAGCGGTTCAGTGGACTTACTTCGGCTACCTGGCTGCGGTGAAATCACAGAATGGTGCAGCCATGTCCTTCGGACGTGTGTCCACCTTCTTGGATATCTACCTTGAGCGTGATCTGAAAGCCGGCAAAATCACCGAAGAAGAAGCGCAGGAAATGATTGACCACCTAGTCATGAAACTGCGTATGGTGCGTTTCCTGCGTACTCCTGAGTATGATGAACTGTTCTCTGGTGACCCAATCTGGGCAACCGAATCTCTGGCTGGTATGGGTCTGGATGGTCGTACACTGGTAAGTAAAACCAGCTTCCGTTTCCTGAACACCCTGTACACCATGGGGCCGTCTCCAGAGCCAAACATGACCATCCTGTGGTCTGAAAAACTGCCACAGAACTTCAAAAACTACGCGGCTAAAGTCTCCATCGATACCTCTTCTCTGCAATACGAGAATGACGATCTGATGCGTCCTGACTTTAACAACGATGACTACGCGATTGCTTGCTGTGTAAGTCCGATGGTTGTTGGTAAACAAATGCAGTTCTTCGGCGCCCGTGCAAACTTGGCAAAAACCATGCTGTACGCTATCAACGGCGGCGTGGATGAAAAACTGAAAATGCAGGTTGGCCCGAAATCAGAACCGATCAAAGGCGACGTTCTGAACTTCGACGAAGTGATGGATCGTATGGATCACTTCATGGATTGGCTGGCAAAACAGTATGTCACCGCGCTGAACATCATTCACTACATGCACGACAAATACAGCTACGAAGCGTCGCTGATGGCTCTGCATGACCGTGATGTGTTCCGTACTATGGCGTGTGGTATCGCGGGCCTGTCTGTTGCTGCTGACTCCCTGTCAGCTATCAAATATGCCAAAGTGAAGCCAATTCGCGATGAAGACGGCTTAGCTATCGACTTTGACATCGAAGGCGAATATCCGCAATTCGGTAACAACGACGCTCGCGTAGATGAACTGGCTTGTGATCTGGTTGAACGTTTCATGAAGAAAATTCAGAAACTGAATACCTACCGTGGCGCAACTCCAACGCAGTCTGTTCTTACCATCACCTCTAACGTGGTATATGGTAAGAAAACCGGTAACACACCAGACGGTCGCCGTGCAGGTGCGCCATTTGGACCAGGTGCAAACCCAATGCACGGTCGTGATCAGAAAGGTGCGGTTGCCTCTCTGACTTCTGTTGCTAAACTGCCGTTTGCTTACGCGAAAGATGGTATTTCTTATACCTTCTCCATCGTACCAAACGCGTTAGGTAAAGATGACAACGTGCGTAAAGCTAACCTTGCCGGTCTGATGGATGGTTATTTCCACCACGAAGCCAGCATTGAAGGCGGTCAGCACCTGAACGTCAACGTCATGAACCGTGAAATGCTGCTTGATGCGATGGAAAACCCAGAGAAATATCCGCAGCTGACTATCCGCGTATCTGGCTACGCAGTGCGTTTCAACTCACTGACGAAAGAACAGCAGCAAGACGTCATCACCCGTACTTTCACTCAGTCAATGTAATTTCCATGACTGTCTGAAAAGGCGTAAAATAAAGGCTCCACGTCAGTGGGGCCTTTTTCTCACCCCCGATTGTCGTCCAGGTTGTTAGCCTGTTTTGCCAGCCCGCTATATTGCCCTCATCTTGTGGATGGCTCGCAAAACAGATTCGACGCAGCATCTGTCATACGGTGTTCTTCTGTCAGCCATCTCTGTCAGAGCAATACCTGCCTTCTCATGACTGCGCTCATAAAGACCGCTATTGTTCGGTCAAATTTGGAGAAAACCTCGCAATGTCAGTAATCGGTCGCATCCACTCCTTTGAATCCTGCGGCACCGTCGATGGCCCAGGCATCCGTTTCATCATCTTCTTCCAGGGTTGCCTGATGCGCTGCCTGTACTGCCATAACCGTGATACCTGGGATACGCACGGCGGCAAGGAAGTGACGGTGGAAGAACTTATGAAAGAAGTCGTGACCTACCGCCATTTTATGAATGCATCTGGCGGCGGCGTAACCGCATCCGGCGGCGAGGCCATCCTTCAGGCCGAGTTTGTACGCGACTGGTTCCGCGCCTGTAAGGCAGAAGGTATTAGTACCTGTCTGGATACCAATGGGTTTGTACGCCGCTATGACCCAGTCATTGACGAACTATTAGACGTCAGCGATTTAGTGATGCTCGACCTGAAGCAAATGAACGACGATATACACCAGAATTTAGTTGGCGTATCGAACCACCGTACTCTGGATTTCGCACGTTATCTGGCAAAACGCAACCAGCGTACCTGGATACGTTATGTGGTCGTCCCCGGTTGGTCTGATGATGATGCGTCCGCACACAAGTTAGGTGAGTTCACCAAGGATATGACTAACATCGAGAAGATTGAGCTTCTTCCCTATCATGAGCTTGGTAAACACAAGTGGATCGCAATGGGGGAAGAGTACAAATTAGACGGTGTTAAACCACCGAAGGCCGATACCATGGATCGAATTAAATCGATTCTTGAAGGCTACGGCCACAAGGTCATGTACTAACCTCTGATAGGGTTTGAAAAAATAGCGCGCTGATGGCGCGCTATTTTCATGGTAGCGGGGAGATATTCTTACCTCGTTAAGCACTGCGCTAAGCTAGGTTTCCTGCTACCTTGATTTTCACCTGTACCGCATTCCCGGGCAAATACGCCAACGGAATTTCTTGATAGTCGATGATTTCAACGCTGCCTGGCATCGCTCCCGTCTCTTCTGCCAGACAAACGGTTTGCTGCTGCAGTTCGCTTTTTATCTTTTCACGATCGTTATCCGGCATTTTCACTACGCGCTCAATCTGTGCGCCAACCTTCCCTAACGCCACACCAACCGCATTTGCCGCATCGAAATTCTGCGGACGCATAACCTGGCTGATACCAGATAAAACGTCAGGCAGCAAAATACTGCCGCCACCCACAAGCACAGCGGGAATAGCCGCACTCGACGATTTGATCCGATCGATAGCACTTTCCACTTTATCAACCATCTGGCGATAAGCCTGCTGGCAAAGCGCTTTATCCAGCTCGGGCAACGGACGAGGAAGCTCGGATGTCCATCGTTCACGATGGAGTTGCAGCATGATATCGCTGAGCGTTAATGTCTCCCCACCAAAGCTGACGCCCTGCTCAAGCAGGCGATAGCCGACGCTGTCAGGTCCAAGAGTAAGTTTTCCATCCTGTGACTGCCGCACACAGGTTCCACCACCAATGCCGATAGAGATAATATCCGGCATTCTGAAATTCGTCCGCACATCGCCCACTTCAACGGCGATGGCAGATTCACGCGGAAAGCCATTCACCAATACGCCAATATCTGTCGTTGTGCCGCCGACATCGATAATCAATGCGTTATCCAGTCCAGAAAGGTGACACGCTCCACGAATCGAGTTCGTTGGCCCGCAGGCCATCGTCAGAATGGGGTATTGCTTCACCATACTTTCGGACATCAATGTACCGTCGTTTTGCCCGAAGAACGGCGTAGCCTTAATACCGTGCCGAGCTAACGCTTGCGTAAAACCGCTAACAAACCGGTTGGCGGTGCTTTGTAACGAGGCATTCAGGATGCTTGCATTTTCCCTTTCCAGTAGTCCCGTGCTGCCGATCCTGTGGGATAACGACAGGGAGACTTCAGGTAACGCTGCATTTACCCATTGAGCAACCTGCATCTCCTGCTTATTGTTTACGGGAGAAAATACGCCACAAATCGCCACGCTATCCACATGACCACGCATCCTGTCACAGGCTGCCAAGACCTCATCTCGCACTACGGGATGAATCTCGCGGCCATCAAATTCATAGCCGCCATGAATTTGGTAGAAATGCTGACCTAACGTCTTTTGCCACTCGTCATCCCAGCCAAATAGCGGCGGGACGCTATCGCTGCTTGGCAGGCTCAGGCGTAATAATCCAACGCGATCCAGCCCTTTCCGCTCAACAATCGCATTGGTACATTGCGTTGTGCCCAACATCGCATAGCGAATATGTTGCGGCTCAATACCTGACTGTGTCAGAACGTCAGCAATAACTCGTTCGATGCCGCTATAAATATCTAGGCTGGTAGGAAATTTGGCCGTCGCAATACAGCGCAGATCTGCATCTAAAATTGCTGCATCCGTGTTGGTGCCGCCGACATCAATCCCGAGTCGGTAATTATTTTTATGTAACATCGGGAAAGCCTCAGCGATTTGCAAGCTGTTCTATCGGCACATACTGCACCGGATAACCGAAATACTCCGGCCCCGCAACGTCAATCCCTTTTGGCGTTCGCCACTTTTCATTACACGGATAGGCAATGACATCAACTCGCTGCCCATAACGTAAATGTTCCGTAATAATCGGACGTCCGGTTTCACTGTCTACGATGGAGATTAAATCAGGCACAACAGCCAGCAGATTATCCTGCGTAGGAGCTGTCACCTGTGAGGAGCGATAAGCGAGCAATAATTCATTCTGGAAAAGCACCGTAAATGACTCACCCTTGTCGTTACCCATGCCATCCAACACCACTTTGCCCCGAGCAAGCCCTCCGATGGTACGGCGGTCGACATCAACAACCTTGCCAGATGCAATGACATGACCATCAAGTATAGCAAGCAAAGATTTCACGGGATGACTTCCCGATTGGTGAGCCTGACGCAGTGTCTTTCCAATATCCTGCGCCAGCGTGAGCGTACCTTTGATTGCGCTACGCTTAAGTTGACTACCGCGCAATGGGTAATCACACATGGCACATGCCGCCCCCATTTGTTCTGCAATCACTCTGGCCAAACGCTCAGACCATATACCATCAATCGGGTTGAAGGTAACTGTATTTCCCTTTTCATCTGCTAATGTATTGGGCGACGAAGGTAAATCATCAAGAAAAAAAGTCACCATCTGTGCTTCGGGAAAGGCCCTCCCCATCGCGTCACAATCGACGACAGGTAACCCTTTTGCAGCCGCAACGACAAACGGTATAAGCGAATTCATTCCGCCGACTTCGATTGGAAACGTTGCTGTGATAGGTCGCTCCAGCGCTTTTTCCATCGCGTCAAATGCCCGAACAAACTGGCCTGCTGACATAATTTTTTCAACAACTACCGTTGTTGCACCAATCATGCTGCAAGGCACAAACACATCATCATCTTTAATTTCATCTAAATCGAATATAGTCACTTCAGCCGCATTTTTTAATGCATGTTTTGCCATCAAAGAGCCTACATATGGATCGCCGCCGCCTCCTGTACCAAGAACAGCGGCACCTAGTGCTATATCATCGATTATTTGTGCATTAATAGAACGAGACATACTCTACCCAAGATCTCATGTTATCTGCGTAACACGTTTAATCTGCCAATTTAGGGAAAAATTTATGTATGCCGATATAAACCGCCATACTCACCATTACGCCATCCA
Source organism: Pectobacterium sp. CFBP8739 (assembly GCF_013449375.1). Classification (GTDB taxonomy): domain Bacteria; phylum Pseudomonadota; class Gammaproteobacteria; order Enterobacterales; family Enterobacteriaceae; genus Pectobacterium. Next base: position 605,773 of record NZ_JACDRR010000005.1, read on the forward strand.
AGGCAGAGATCGAGCTTATCGTAAATAAATCAAAAAAATCTGGGGAGGTTAACAGGCTCACAATACTACCGAGAGACCAAGATATAGCCGCCACCACATTCAAGAATGAAGCCTCTGATACATTTTTAAGCAAACGTGAAGACTTAATAAAATAATACTCGACGAGATAAACACCCGCGATAGGGGAAATCAGAACACCAAGCAGTGACAAGAATTGAGTAAAATTATTAATCATACCGTTGTAAGCTAACAGCAATCCGGCAATAGCCATTAGTACAACCAAAACGGGTCGCGATAGTGCTCGAATAACAACGGATAGGCCCAGTGATGCAGAAACAAGGTTGGTACTATTTGTTGTCCATTGGGCAAAAATAAGCACTACAATTGCAGACATCCCCAAACCAATACTGAAAAATACCTCAACTAAATCTTCTGTACCAACCAAGTGAGTCAGAATGAGTGCCACTACTATCGTTGAGCTATTACCCAAAAAGAATCCCAATCCAGCACCGAGAAGCGCGTCTTTACGCGTTTTTGCATAGCGCGCAATATCCGGTGACATTACGGCAGAGACTATCCAGATAGAAACGACATAAGAGATAGCGCTTCCCATGCTAATTGGCGCTTTAATGATTGGAAGAGGTATTTCAGGGTGGGTATTGGCGGCTAAAACCAGACCTGTAATTATCAGTATCAACATGAGTGGTACACTGAATACACTCAGTTTGCCTAATGCCCTGACACCCCAGATAGCGGTAGAGGTCATCAGCACCATACCGAAAACTAAAATAAGAAAACGACCTGGTTCAAATTCATAATGGAGGAGTGCTTTTTGCAGCATCACACCAAAAAAATCCAGTTGAAAAGCAAACCAACCAATCAATGAGACGGCAGAGAAAATACCGATGACCTTTCCACCAAAACGCCCAAAGACGGAAATACTTAGTAGTGTTGTTGATAGCCCACAGCCATAACCGACATTAGCACATAATGCTGCCAACACACCTAAAAATGCAGAACCAGTAAGTGTGGCGCTAACAGCCTGAGGAAAAGGCAATCCACCGCTTAAGAAAGCACCGAGAAATAGACCTGAGATGTCAATTCCCATTGCCAACCATATTAAAGCGATAACATACCAGCTTTTTCTAGCTTCAGCAGGGACTCGTTCATATTCATAATCATAGATTTGCCGTTCCTGTTGTTCTTTTCCAGGTACAGCATTCCCTTGAGACATATTTCCTCCATTAAATAAGCAGCAAATAATTATTGTATCGTTGTGATATTTTATAGAGGTTGCCTTACGGCGTATAGAACAATGGTGTCGTCAGCAAGCTAACAACACCATTGTGCTTATGGAGACCCTGATGTGACGCATAAAACCACACATTTTGTGGCAACCACATCAATGATGTAGCGTGACAACACGATAAATGGGTTTCATATCGATTAATACAGATATATTTTGATGTTAACATTCAGATATGTAATGTATGCGAAGGAAATGCGATGCGCTTAGACAAACTGGAGATTCGCTGGTTAAAGCTTTTTTGTAAGATTGTTGAAAAACAAGGAGTTACTAACGCTCAAGATGCAACGGGCTTAAGCCAACCCGTACTAAGCCACTACCTCTCTCGTCTTGAGGATACGCTCGGACTGGTGCTCTGCGAACGTGGTCGTGGCGGCTTTGCCTTAACAACCGAAGGTGAAGTGGTCTATCAGGAAGCTAAATCTGTCATCGCTACGTTGGACGATTTTGCCAATCGATTGGCAAGTATAAAGCATCAACTTATTGGTAAAGCTCGGATTGGTTGTCTGGATAATACCGTTACTCATCCAGAAAAAGTCATTTCTAATGCTATTGGAAAACTGTACAGCCAAAGCCCAGACGTTGCTGTTGAGCTGGAGATCGGCGATTACACCCCTCTGATGGAACGTTTAAAAAACGGGCATATTGACATTATTCTGAGCGTCTTGCCGGATGATGTTCCAACAGATATCTATTTTCAACCCGCTTTTGTCGAGAAAAGTTATTTTTATTCCACATCGGAAAATGCGGCAAGAATAGAAAGGGAATGGCGTGATGGAACACTGAACCCGAACAGATTGCTAATTGGCGGCCACGCATTGCACGAGATTAGTAAGCAGTTAGGCCCTGTCGCAAAGAAAGGTTTGCAAAATACTGCATGGAATGTAGAAGGCAGTTTATTGCTCTTATTAGCAGGCACACATGTTGGTTTCCTTCCTGACCATTATGCCGCTCAGTGGGTTGCAAACGGGCAACTTACAGCAATTTCACCGGAAAAACTCGGGCTAACCAGCATATTTTATCTGGTGAGAAACGCAAAACAGCGCCTTAGCCCAGTAGCCGAAGCGCTGTGGAATAACATGGTCGAAGCAGGACAAAGCTCGTTGGCCAGCCTCGATACCGCTAGCTCAAGCAGCAGCTAATGGTGTTGGATGGTGATCGCCTTTTCTGAGCAACATCGTCAGATACATCATGGCAACAACCGCGATCAAGACAAACAGCAAGCGATCGGAGTAGCTCTGCATCAATACCGCAGCAACGCTTGGCCCGCAAAGACTGCCAAGCGTATAGCTGAGGAGCAAGGCCTGATTCATCGCCACCAGTTCGTCAGGACGTACTTTTTCACATGCCCACGACATGGCAACGGGATACAACGTAAACCCTGCGCATCCCAGCAGGAATAATGACGGCGCCATGGCATAGTGGCTAATACTTAACATGGCAATACAGCCGATAATTACAACAAAGACTAATACGCGCAGAACCAACAGTCGTCCATATCGATCTGCCATACGCCCAATCGGCCATTGACCGATAATCCCTGAGCTGATCAGCAGTGCCATCCAGTATCCAACCTGCGCGTCATTTATTCCCTGATGAGAGAGATACAGCGGCATCAGACCATACAGCGAGCCTAAAATTGCGCCGGAAATAATACAGCCGTGAACGCCTAAACGGGCACTGCGGTACGTCAGCATTTTCCACATGTTGACATGTTTTTCTTGCAGCTCTGGCGGCGTAGGGAGACGAGTAAACAGCAGCGGTAATACCGCCAAAATAACTAACGCGACCATCCACGGCAGCACGTTCAGCAATGCGCTCGGCAATATGCCAAGCAGAAGCTGTCCAACTACGCTACCGAGGTAATAGGCAATCATATAGGCAGCCAGCAGTTGCCCTCTCTGCGTCGGTGTTCCGCTACATAATAAAGCGCTTTCGACCACGACCCAGATTAATGCACAGCCGATACCGGCAAGGAAGCGCCAGAATAACCAACTGCCGATATCCCCAGAAATACCGAGACCAACGATCGCGATACCAAATAATAAAGCCGCGAAATAATAGCTACGGTTAAATCCATAAAGTTTGATTAACTTACCGGCTAATAGCGTACCGACTAGATTGCCGCCGAAGTAGGATGACCCAACAAGGCCAACCTGCCAGACAGGAAGAGATTGATAACTCAGCCACAGTGGTACCAGGGTATTTAATACCGCAATACAAACCGTCAGCAGCAAAAGTCCGCAGAGCAATAACAGCACTGGGCGGGAATAAGCAGACATAGCGAAGTGGATAACCAAACAACCGGAGAAGAGTGAGCGCATCATGCCACTGCGTATATAAAAGTCAATCCGGGCAAAAAGTGCTAAAAGTCCTTTCCCAAATTATGGATTGAAAGAATTCATCAACGTCCATAGGAAGGCAGTCACGCTTAAAAGCAGGGTGCAGCTATTCTACTGATTTCAAATCATTTTTAACTTAAAATTTAAGTCGAACGGGTTGTTTAAGATAGAGAAGCTATTTTTACGATGAAAAAATATTACCGAACAGAAGGCGTAAAAAAAGCGCCTTTAAACGGGCGCTTTTTTCAGATAGCTGAAATTAGCCAATAAATTCCAGCCCGCCCATGTATGGACGCAGCACTTCAGGAATTTCAATACGGCCATCAGCCTGCTGGTAGTTTTCCAGAACCGCTACCAGTGTACGACCGACTGCCAGACCAGAACCGTTCAACGTGTGAACCAGACGGGTCTTCTTGTCGGACTTGCTACGGCAGCGAGCCTGCATGCGACGCGCCTGGAAATCCCACATGTTTGAGCAAGAGGAGATTTCACGGTACGTATCTTGCGCCGGCAGCCAGACTTCGAGATCATACGTTTTGGTGGAGCCAAAGCCCATATCGCCTGTACACAGCAAGACTTTACGATACGGCAATTTCAGCAGTTGCAGTACCGTTTCGGCGTGGGTCGTCAATTCTTCCAGCGCCTGCATAGAATCTTCAGGGCGGACGATTTGTACCAGTTCAACCTTGTCAAACTGGTGCATACGAATCAACCCACGCGTATCACGACCATACGAACCCGCTTCAGAACGGAAGCAAGGCGTGTGAGCAGTCATCTTCAACGGCAAGGATTCTTCATCAAGAATCTCGTCACGCACCAGATTGGTCAACGGAACTTCCGCCGTCGGAATCAGCGCATAGTTGCTGCTTTCCGCTTCTTCGCTCAACGGTCGGGTATGGAACAGATCTTCACCAAATTTAGGCAACTGACCGGTACCGTATAGCGTGGCGTGGTTAACCAGATAAGGCACATAGGCTTCCTGATAGCCATGCTGCTGCGTATGCAAATCCAGCATGAACTGGGCAAGCGCACGATGCAGACGGGCAATCTGTCCTTTCATCACAACAAAACGTGCACCCGTTAATTTCACCGCAGCGGCAAAATCCAGTCCGGCAGCCATTTCGCCGAGTTCAACATGATCGCGCACTGAGAAATCATACTTGCGTGGCTCACCCCAGCGAGTCACTTCCTGGTTTTCTGTATCATCCTTACCAAGCGGTACGGAGTCGTCAGGCAGGTTTGGAATGGTTAACGCCAGATCGCGAATTTCATTCTGCAACTGATCCAGCTCGGCTTTCGCGGCATCCAGTTTTTCGCCTAATGTGTTAACTTCACGACGCAAAGGCTCGATATCTTCACCGCGTGCTTTCGCTGCACCAATCTCTTTCGATCGGGAGTTACGCTCTGCCTGCAGGTTTTCAGTTTCTACCTGCAATACTTTACGACGTTCTTCCTGCTTACGCAGGGTCTCAACATCCAGCTTAAAGCCTCTGCGAGCCAGTAACTTTTCGGCGACTGCGTCTAGCTCATTACGCAGTAAATTGGGATCGAGCATGCTAATCCTGTGCTTATGATTATCAAATGAAATGGTGGCGTACACGGCGCGCTACGCGGCCGGTTTCAGAAAATACCGCAATAACCTTACCGCAACGCTTAGTTCAACGGTAGCGTTTTGTCGGGCTATTTTGATCCTGAGCGGCAAGCCAGGCGAGCTTTTCACCAATTTTGCCTTCAAGACCGCGCGAAGTCGGCGTGTAATAGTGCGTATCCGCCATTTCCGGCGGAAAGTAGATCTCACCGGCCGCATAGGCATGGGGTTCATTGTGTGCGTACCGATACTCTGCACCGAGCCCCATTTCTTTCATCAAGCGGGTCGGTGCGTTGCGTAAGTGCTCGGGAACATCATAGTCTGGCTTCTCGCGCGCATCCTGCATCGCCGCTTTGAACGCGCTATATACAGCGTTACTTTTGGGGGCACAGGCCAGATAAACTATCGCCTGAGCGATGGCGCGCTCCCCTTCCGCTGGACCTACGCGAGTGAAGCAATCCCAGGCGGAGATAGCCACCTGCATCGCACGCGGATCGGCGTTACCGACATCTTCCGACGCAATTGCCAACAATCGCCGGGCAACATACAGCGGATCGCCGCCCGCAGTGATGATTCTGGCATACCAATAAAGCGCCGCATCCGGCGCAGAGCCTCTTACTGATTTATGCAGCGCCGAAATCAGGTCGTAATAGCGATCGCCTTTATTATCAAAACGGGCGCTACGTTCGCCAGCAATTTCGTTGAGGAGCGCTGGCGTCAGGACTCGCATGCCTTGCGCGTCAATTTCCGCCATATCCGCCATCATTTCCAGGCTATTCAGCGCACGTCTGGCATCCCCGTTAACCAATTCGGCCAACATCCGCGCGGTTTCGGCAGGCAGAACAATATTCTGTCCGCCATATCCTCGCTCGCTATCGCTCATTGCCTGCTGCAAGACCTGCTCGATATCTTCTGCCGTCAGCGCTTTTAGCAAATAGACGCGGGCGCGAGATAACAACGCGGAATTAAGCTCAAAAGAGGGGTTTTCTGTTGTTGCCCCAATGAAGGTGATCGTTCCATCTTCGATATGTGGCAGAAATGCATCCTGCTGACTTTTGTTGAAACGATGGACTTCATCGACAAACAGAATAGTGCGACGCCCCGCATTGCGATTTTGTCGGGCACGCTCAATCGCTTCGCGAATTTCTTTGATGCCGGACGTCACGGCAGAAATGCGTTCTACATCCGCCTGCCCGTAGTGCCCAATCAGTTCTGCCAGCGTGGTTTTCCCCGTCCCTGGCGGCCCCCAGAGAATCATGGAGTGCAGTTGCCCTGCCTCAATGGCTCGTGGCAAAGGCTTACCGGCCCCTAACAGGTGCTGTTGGCCGATATACTGTGCCAACGTCGCAGGCCGCATACGCGCGGCCAGCGGTTGGAATTCATTATGGGAAAAATCAAGGGACAGGTTGCTCACTCTGGCCTCACTGACGCTGGTCATCCAGCGTGACGCCCTTCGGCGGTGTGAACGTAAATTGTGCGGCATCAACAGCGCCGTTTTGCTGATTTTTCAGTACATAAGTGCTCCGCTGGCCGTCTTGTTCCGTCGCGGTAAACTGTTTGATTGTGCCGCTTGTCGTCACATTAATCGCAAACTGTTTCAGATTGCCGCTCGCTGACTTCGGCGTCAGCTCAAAATCATCGCCTTTCTGGCGCACATCGTATTTATTCCAGTCGCTGGCATCGTTACGCGTAATCAGAATGAACGGCGTATTGCCTGTCGCATCTTTCAGCCAGGTTGCCGTGACTTGCTCCACAAACGGATTGTAGAACCAGAGCGTTTTTCCGTCAGAAATCAGCGTACTTTCATCAGGTGAGGTGGTTTTCCAGTTAAATAAGTTAGGGCGCTTCAACCACAGTTCACCTTCCCCTTCCTGCACGGCTGCGCCATCGGCGCTGGTGACTTTCTGACTAAAGTTGGCGTGGAAACTGTTTACTTTATTGAGGCGACCTTGCAAATCTTTTGCCGCGTCCGCATAGACAGCCGTTGAGGTCACACCTGCAATCAGGCAACTGATAGCTAACCACTTTCTCATACGCATAATCCTTTGAATTTCCTGATATAACAACCTTCACATCTTGAGGTCAGATACTTGCAAGAGACCGATGTGATTTGTGGATCGGTGTTCTTTGTCGAGCGACGTTAGCTGTAGAACCACGTTACCTATATAACTATGTTATCTGAACCCACTCGGGCGGTGATAGGTGAATTATCTGCTTATTGCCGCTTTTACGCTTCTTTGCATAAGGGCTGCTCATGCAGCCCTTATCGTGGAATGACGTCAATCAATACCGAGTGCTTATTCCATGGATGGCGGAGCCAATACTTCGCGGTTACCATTGTGCCCTGGAGAGCTGACAATACCCTGCGCCTCCATTTGCTCAACAATTCGCGCAGCGCGGTTATAGCCGATTCGGAACTGGCGCTGTACACCGGAAATGGATGCTCGACGCTTATCGACCACAAATTCTACCGCCTGATCGAACAGCGGATCGAGTTCTTCATCGCCATCAAGACCAAGGCTTCCACCTTCAGCATCATCGCCACCGCTGATGATATTATCGATATATTGAGGTCGGCCGCGCGCTTTCCAGTCCTGAACGACCGCGTGCACTTCCTCGTCGCGGACAAAAGCACCATGAACGCGGACAGGTATCGAGGAGTTAGGAGCCATATACAGCATATCCCCCATCCCCAATAGCGATTCTGCACCGCCTTGATCGAGGATAGTCCGTGAGTCGATCTTGCTGGACACGGTAAACGCGATACGCGTCGGAATATTCGCTTTGATCAATCCGGTGATAACATCAACGGAAGGACGCTGCGTCGCCAGTACCAGGTGAATGCCCGCAGCACGCGCTTTTTGCGCCAGTCGGGCAATCAGCTCTTCAACTTTCTTACCCACCGCCATCATCAGGTCAGCAAATTCATCGACCATCACCACAATATACGGCAGTTTTTCCAGCACTGGCGGCGTCATATCCATACTGTCACTCGGCTTCCAGAACGGATCGGGGATTGGGCGGCCCATCGCATTTGCCGTCATCACCCGTTCGTTGTATCCCGCAAGATTGCGCACGCCAAGCGCCGACATCAGCTTATAGCGACGTTCCATTTCACCGACGCACCAGCGCAATGCATTGGCCGCATCCTTCATGTCGGTCACAACTTCCGTCAACAAATGCGGAATGCCTTCGTACACCGAGAGCTCCAGCATTTTCGGGTCGATCATGATAAAACGTACGTCTTCCGGCGTGGCTTTATACAGCATACTGATGATCATGGCGTTAACGCCGACCGATTTACCCGACCCCGTCGTACCGGCAACCAGCAGGTGCGGCATTTTTGCCAGATCGGCAACGACAGGCTCGCCTGCAATATCTTTACCCAACACAATCGACAGCGGCGATGGATTATCACGGAACTGATCACAATCCAGCACTTCTCGCAGATAAACCGTCTGGCGATGCGCATTAGGCAACTCCAGCCCGACGTACGGTCGGCCGGGAATCACCTCAACAATACGTACCGCAACAACGGACAGTGAACGTGCCAAATCGCGCGACAGATTCGAGATACGAGCCGCTTTAACACCCGGAGCCAGATCCAATTCAAACCGCGTGATCACCGGGCCTGGCGAATGATCGACCACATCGGCTTTTACGCGGAAATCAGCCAGACGCGCTTCAATCAGTCGCGCCGTCTGTTCCAGTGCAAAATGATCAACAGGCGCTTCGCTGGCCGATGGCGGAGTCAACAAATCCAATGTTGGCAGCGGCGTAGTCGGCTTCTGTAGCGGTTGTTCATTGCGCATCAGGAACGGATGAATCAGGCCATCCATTGCCGGATGATGCGTTGGTGTTGCCACAGTTTCCTGTTTCGCGGCCTCAACAGGCGCTGACGTTGGTTGCGCTGGCTGACCAAATGTTAATGGACTGCGCTCATCAGCGTCGTTATCCTCACCGGCATGCATCGGCGGAAGACTGGATTCGACACGATAAGACGGTTGTGTATACGTTGGCTCACTGAACGTAGGCGGCTCAAGTTCGCGATTATTCTCCGCGCTAAACGGCGAGAATGAAAAGTCGTTATGCGCAACCACAGGAGCTGGCTGAACGGGCTCACTGACCGCCGGCGATACTGCCGGAGTTGAAATGACCTCATCGTGCTGCAACGCATTAGCATCATAGCGAGACTGCTGCTGTGCAGCGAAATCTCTGGCGAGCTGCGCTTGCAGAAGCGCGTCTTCATCCTCTTCCTGTAACGGATATTCATCACCGTAACGTTGACGCTGCTGATTCAGGTATTCTTGCTGCAAAGCGGCTTCCTGACGGGCAATATCCTCCGGTGTTTCTTCCTGATAGATATCATTCGTCAATTCTGTTTGCGCACGTTCATTCTGCGCCTGCAGCCTTGCTTGTTCTTCAGCCAGTCGCTGTGACGGCAGTTTGATTCCATATGACGCCAATTCGCGACGAGTTGGAATGCGCACCGGATTAGGACGCGGCAGTTCCGGCCCGACACCGCGTTTAATCTGCGGATTGTCATCCCCATCGGCGCTGAACGCTGGCATAAAGGTGTTGTTGGCGTTGAAATCCGTGTCGCGTGCAGGCTGTGGCGGTTCAGCAAAGGGTTGAACCACCGGAGCCGTTACGATTGGCGGTACAGCACGCTCTCCGTAACTATTGCCGTAAGGCGTATACGCACTGTTATGGCGTTCAGGCGACGTTGCGATCTCTGGCATCGCTGCGGGTGTTTCAGGGATTTCAAACGAATACAGCGGCGGGTTCAGCGATGGTGCCGTATCAACCGGTGATGAAGCACCAGGTGGCACGATAGCAGACGATACGTCAGGCAATGGCGAATCTGACGCGACCCGTTCAGAGAATGTTGACCCTGCAACTGACGTTTCTGCAGAGAAGCTCGCTGGTGTAGTAGCCGACCTGTTTTCGGCGGAAGATGATGACGTTTCCATCTTATTGTCTGCCGAAATGTCGTTTGCAGCATCAGCCACCGAAGGCGCAGAAAACAGCACATCATCCTCATCGCGCGGTAGCGCTACCGACTCGCCCGACGCATCATCGTGGCGCAGGTTAAGCACATCGTGTTCATCTTCTTCACGGTCGTTTTCTTCGCGGTAGTCTTCATCGCGACGTGAACGGTTTGACATAAATGTCAGACAACCCAGGACTCCGGCACCAATTTTTTCAGCGATCGTTAACCATGACCAGCCGGTAAACAGCGTTAATCCAGCACCCCACACGCACAGCAGAATCAGCGTCGCACCCATGCTATTGAAACGCGGGATCATTGAGCTGCTCAACAGGCTTCCCAAAACACCACCGGAAGCAAAATAGTAGAGATCGTCAATATTCAACGCAGCCAGACCACAAGAGGTCAGGATCAGCGCCAATGTCCCAATCAGGCGAAGCGAAAAGGTAAAGTAGTCGATAGACTGGTGGTTATCACGCTGGCGGAAAGCCGCCCAGCACAGGGATAACATAATCGGCGGGATGGCATAGGCCAGCACACCAAAAATAAAAAACAGCGTATCCGCCAGCCATGCTCCCGCCACACCACCAAAGTTGTGAATCGGTTCATGCCAAGCTGTCTGTGACCAACTGGGATCGGAGGGGCTGAAACTGAGTAGTGCGACACTAAGATAAACCGCCAAAAGTGCCACAACGATTAAAATCGCTTCAAGCAAACGACGTGTTCCACTGAGTTTTTTCAGGGTAACGTCTTTATCTTCTGTATATTCCTGGCTCAAGAGTCTCTCCAGGGGCCTGTAAGGTTTATGACAAAGCGCCGAGAAAACCCGGCGCTGGGACTGTATAAATTCACAGGAGTGTAGCTGAATTTATCGGGTTTTGCACCCACACGTTTATCGCGTCTTAATAACCAGACGGTTGCTTTGCTTCACTTCTTCCATCACCACGTAGGTACGGGTATCGTTTACGCCCGGTAAACGCAGCAGCGTTTCACCCAGGAGCTTACGGTAAGCAGACATATCCGGCACGCGCGTTTTCAACAGGTAGTCAAAATCACCAGAAACCAGATGACATTCCTGAATTTCTTCCAGCTTCTGCACCGCAGCATTAAACTGTTCAAACACATCCGGCGCGCCGCGGTTTAGCGTTATTTCAACAAAAACCAGCAGTGATGCATCCAGATAATGCGGGTTTAGCAATGCTGTGTAACCGTTAATGAACCCCTGTCTTTCCAGACGACGCACGCGCTCCAGACAAGGTGTTGGCGACAGACCAACACGTTTGGACAGCTCGACATTGGAAATACGCCCATCTTTTTGCAATTCGTTCAGGATGTTACGATCAATACGATCGAGATCTTTTCCTGGCCGTTTTTTAGTGTCTACCATTATTATTGTCTCTCTTCACTTTTCCCTGCACCCGCTTACCCCGATAGACCTCATGTATCAGAGCTACCCTTAAAGAAGACACGCTGCCTATTTTGTATATCAAAAGTCATTAACTTCTCGTTCTCGCCCCACGTATTGCTCACCCGCGAAAAAGACCATCACGTCATATCCGTGGCCCAGAGGCCTACTACCTGCGCAAAAACGAATAAAAAGCCGAGCTTTTAACTGTTCACATACAAAAAATTTCCTCTTACCCAGATGTTTTCGCAAATGCACAGCCGATTGTCAAAGTAAAACAACGAAAATCAGAAGAAACTGCCAGATTGGATAAGCCAGAGCCATTCACCAAGGTGACTTCAATCATTTTACTTATTAATGTGGCTGATTTTTCAGCGATTTGTCATCACCATCGTCATTAACGATTAAACAAATAGCCAGCAACTTTTCTGCATACTTTTTTTACTCCTGTAATTTCCTTACAATCGTTCTCATTGTCCGTGGTAGAGACTGTTCGTAATAAGTCAGCGTGTTTGTCGTAGCAACCGTTCATATGAACATTATCCGCCGTCATGAAATGAGGAAAGCATGGGTACCGTTAAACATCACAAGTTATTGATTCTGGGTTCAGGCCCGGCTGGCTATACTGCCGCAGTTTATGCTGCACGGGCGAACTTACAGCCAGTATTAATCACTGGTATGGAAAAAGGCGGTCAGTTGACGACCACGACCGAAGTCGAAAACTGGCCGGGTGACGCCGATGATTTAACAGGCCCACTGTTAATGGAGCGCATGCACGCACATGCAACCAAGTTCAATACCGAAGTGATCTTCGATCATATTGAGCGTGTTGATTTGCAGAACCGCCCTTTCCGTTTGTTCGGTGATAGCGACGAGTACACCTGTGACGCGCTTATCATCGCCACTGGGGCATCTGCTCGCTACCTTGGTCTGCCATCTGAAGACGCCTTCAAAGGCAAGGGCGTTTCCGCCTGTGCAACTTGTGACGGATTCTTCTACCGTAATCAGAAAGTTGCCGTGGTGGGTGGCGGGAATACCGCTGTTGAAGAAGCGTTGTACCTGTCTAACATCGCTGCGGAAGTGCATTTAATCCACCGCCGCGAGACGTTCCGTTCGGAGAAGATTCTGATCGACCGACTGATGGACAAAGTCAACAATGGCAACATCATCCTGCATACCAACCGTACACTGGACGAAGTGCTAGGCGACGATATGGGTGTGACCGGTGTTCGTATTCGCGATACGCAAAGCGATGCAGCGGAAGAATTGGAACTGGCTGGCGTGTTTATCGCTATCGGCCACAGCCCGAACACAGCCGTATTTGGCGGTCAACTGGAGCTGGAAAACGGCTATATTAAAGTACAATCCGGTATTCACGGCAACGCGACACAGACCAGTATTCCTGGCGTCTTTGCCGCAGGCGACGTCATGGACCACATTTACCGTCAAGCGATTACCTCCGCAGGTACTGGCTGTATGGCGGCACTGGATGCAGAACGTTACCTTGACGGATTAACCGTCAGCAAGTAATACGCGATTAAGAACGGAGCGGCGATAGCCGTTTCGTTTCTTCCCTCTGATTACCTCACGCAACACAAAAATTGATCGTCTCCCATATTTCATCTCTCCTTTTCGTTTGCAGCGCGTCCCCGTCGCGGTAACATGGCGTCTATCTGCCTGATAGAAAATAATTTTGTTAACTAGCAGTTACATAAGAGTTATTTTCTGTTAAGTCCATTTCTGCAATATAACGAACTGGTGCCTGATGAAAAAAACCAGACAGCAAGAACTGACCGCCTGGCTGAAACAGCAGAGTAAGCTGGCGCAACGTTGGCTACGGATTTCACTGCTGCTTGGATTCCTGAGCGGTGCATTAATCGTGGCACAAGCCTGGCTATTAGCGACGCTGCTTCATGCTTTGATCATCGAGCATGCTCCCCGTGAATCCCTGCTCTCACCCTTCATTCTGCTGATCGCGACCTTCATTCTACGTGCGCTCAACAGCATGTTACGCGAGCGCGTCGGTTTTCTGTGTGGACAAGCGGTGCGACAGCAAATTCGTAAGCTGGTACTGGACCGACTTCAACAACTTGGTCCTGCCTGGATTCAAGGCAAACCCGCCGGCAGTTGGGCAACGATGATTCTTGAGCAGGTTGATGATATGCAGGATTATTACGCCCGCTACCTGCCGCAAATGTATCTTGCCGCACTGATTCCGTTACTTATCTTAATCACGATCTTCCCACTCAATTGGGCTGCGGGCTTGATTCTGTTTTTGACTGCCCCACTCATCCCGCTTTTTATGGCACTGGTCGGTATGGGGGCGGCAGATGCAAACCGACGTAACTTTCTGGCGTTGGCACGCCTGAGCGGACATTTCCTCGATCGCCTGCGCGGCATGGAGACGCTACGCCTGTTCTATCGCGGTAAGGCTGAAACCGAACAAATCCGCCACGCGTCCGAAGATTTCCGTAGCCGTACGATGGAAGTGCTACGCATGGCGTTTCTCTCCTCGGGCGTACTGGAGTTTTTTGCCTCCATTTCGATTGCCGTCGTCGCCGTCTATTTCGGTTTCTCTTATCTCGGGGAACTGGATTTTGGTCATTACGGCATGGGAGTGACGCTCTTCGCCGGCTTCCTCGTATTGATTCTGGCGCCGGAATTTTTTCAGCCTCTGCGTGATCTGGGTACGTTTTATCATGCCAAGGCTCAGGCTATCGGCGCAGCAGAATCGCTAGTGACCTTTTTAGCCGAGGAAGGTGAAACGGTAGGCTTTGGCACTCAAATATTCAGCAGCGATACCGCCATTGCTATTCGGGCGGAAGATCTGGTTGTCCTCGCGCCGAATGGCACACCGCTAACTCAACCGTTGACGTTCGATATTCACGCAGGCGAGCGTATCGCGCTAGTCGGCCTCAGCGGCGCAGGAAAAAGTTCGCTGCTTAATGCACTTCTAGGATTCCTACCCTATCGCGGATCACTGACCGTTAACGGTCAGGCTTTAAACACGCTAACGCCTGAATCATGGCGTAAACAACTGAGCTGGGTTGGGCAAAATCCCCATTTACCGGAGCAAACGCTGCACAGCAATATTCTGCTGGGCAACCCGCAGGCCAGTATTGTGGAGTTACAGCAGGCGATTGAGCGTGCCTATGTGCAGGAATTTTTACCACAACTTCCACAAGGGCTGGAGACCATGATCGGTGATGGCGCTGCGCGCTTGTCCGTCGGGCAGGCACAGCGCGTCGCTGTTGCCCGTGCGCTGATCCATCCTTGCAACTTATTGCTGCTGGATGAGCCATCAGCCAGTCTGGATGCCCATAGCGAAGAGTTAGTTATGACGGCGTTGAACGAGGCCGCACGCCACCAGACCACGCTGCTGGTCACGCACCAGCTCACGGATATCACCGAATATGACGCGATTTGGGTAATGGATGGCGGCCGATTAGTCCAACAGGGTGACTATCAAACACTCCGAGCCGAAACAGGCCCCTTCGCGGCACTGCTGGCACAACGACAGGAGGCGCTGTAATGGCTCAGAGAAAAACGATGCAGGTATTAAAACCGTTTCTGGCACTCTACCGCCAACACATCTGGCGCTTAAGTTTGGGCATTGTGCTGGCTATTGCTACACTACTTGCTAGCATTGGCCTGCTTGCCCTCTCCGGATGGTTTCTGGCGGGGACCGCATTGGCAGGAATCGTCGGGCTAGTTACCTTCAACTATATGTTGCCTGCCGCAGGTGTGCGGGGTGCGGCGATTGCGCGCACGGCTGGGCGCTACTTCGAAAGGCTCGTCAGCCACGATGCCACCTTCCGCGTTCTGCTGCGCTTACGTGTTTTCACTTTCTCTCGCATTCTGCCGCTCTCTCCGGGTGGGCTGGCGCAATTTCGTCAGGCTGAATTGCTCAATCGGCTGGTGGCGGACGTGGACACGCTCGACCACCTCTATCTTCGCGTGATTTCCCCCATCGTCAGCGCATTCGCCGTCATTCTTATCGTCTGTTACAGTCTGAGCTTTATTGATGCCTCATTGGCGTTGACGCTTGGTGCCATCATGCTGGTGCTGTTGTTATGTCTGCCGATTCTGTTTTATCGGGCAGGAAACGGTATCGGGCAGGACTTGACCGCGCTACGGGCGCAATACCGCCTCCAATTAACGACCTGGCTACAAGGTCAGGCGGAGCTGACTGTCTTCGGCGCACTCGATCGCGTCCGCCAGCAGTTGGCGCTGGTGGAAATTAACTGGTTACGTCGTCAACGCCAGCAAGCCAATCTGACTGGCCTGTCTCAGGCAGTCATGATTCTGTGCAGCGGTCTGACCGTTACCCTGATTCTGTGGCTGGCAGCAGATGGCATTAACGGTAATCCACAGCCCGGCGCGTTGATTGCCCTGTTCGTGTTTGCCTCGCTTGCCGCCTTCGAGGCGTTGGCTCCCGTCACGGTGGCGTTTCAGCATATGGGGCAAGTTATTGCCTCCGCCGCTCGGGTCGATCAAATCATTCGTCAGCCCGTTGACGTGACGTTTCCTGAGCATGGCCCAGAAACGTCACGCGAGGCCTCACTCGTCCTCTCACATGTGGACTTCACTTACCCCGGCCAGCCACAGTCCGTGCTGCAAAACATTTCTCTTTCCATTAAATCAGGCGAACATCTGGCGCTGCTGGGGCGCACGGGGTGCGGAAAATCGACGCTCTTGCAACTGCTGACTCGGGCATGGAATTGTGAATACGGAGATATTACGTTGAATGGTCATCCCCTCGCTGACTGGCGGGAAGAGGATCTCCGCACCATGATGAGTGTGGTACCACAGCGTGTGCATATTTTCAGCGCAACACTGCGTGATAACCTATTGTTGGCCGCACCGACGGCTCGGGACGAAAAGCTGGCCGAGGTATTACAGCAGGTTGGGTTAGAAAAACTGCTGGAAAACGAAGGACTGAATGCCTGGCTGGGCGAAGGCGGTCGACAGCTGTCCGGTGGCGAGCAGCGCCGTATCGCGTTGGCACGCGCCTTATTGCACGACGCACCGCTCGTTCTATTGGATGAACCGACTGAAGGGTTGGATGCGGAAACCGAAAAGCGTATTCTGCAACTGCTCCGTCAGCACTGTGCCGATAAGACGCTGATCGTCATCACTCACCGGTTATACGGCTTAGAATCGATGGATCGCATCTGTATTCTGGATGATGGTAAAGTGATCGAACAGGGGAGCCATCAGGACTTAATGGCACAACAAGGTCGTTATTGGCAGTTCCGCCAACACGTTTAGGGCAAACTCGGTTGAAACACAACGTTTGAAAAACATGCGCCTATATCAGCTATCGTCCCAATCGCTTCAGTTTCCTGATCCGAATCATGCGCTAGATGACCCCAACGGCCTGCTGGCCGTTGGCGGCGATCTCTCAGTATCTCGGTTAACAGCGGCTTACCGCCAGGGCATTTTCCCCTGGTTTTCCCCCGGTGAGCCGATCTTATGGTGGTCTCCAAATCCACGCGCGGTCCTGTTTCCTGATGAACTCCATGTCAGCCGCAGTATGAAAAAATTTCTGAAGCGCCATACGTTTCACGCGACGCTGAATCAAGCCTTTGATGATGTCATTCACGCCTGCGCGCATGAACATCAGGACGGCACCTGGATTACGTCGGGTATTATCTCAGCCTATCGCCAGCTTCATCAGGCCGGAAAAGCCCATTCCGTCGAAGTATGGCAGGATGACAAACTGGTTGGTGGATTATATGGCATTGAGCAAGGAAGATTATTTTGCGGCGAGTCGATGTTCAGCCGCACGGATAATGCGTCAAAATACGCGCTGCTGGCATTTCAACAGCATTTTATTCACCACGGTGGTGAGCTGATCGATTGTCAGGTGTTAAACGCTCATACGGCTTCTCTGGGCGTGAGTGAAATATCCCGCGATCGCTTTCTGCAACTGCTTTCTCAGTTTCAGGATCTTGATGTCGATGATGGCTGTTGGCTACCCCAACTGCTCGCCAAACCGACACTATAATAGAGAAAAGTGGGTAAATAACGCCCCAAACGTGAACGCTTCTTTACATAATGTCGGTTTTTCGGCATTATCTTGCGGTTAAAAAATAAAGGTAGTTAGACCTAGAGGATTCGATGGCCAAAGAAGACAATATTGAAATGCAAGGCACCGTGCTTGATACGCTGCCCAACACCATGTTCCGCGTTGAATTGGAAAACGGGCACGTGGTTACCGCTCATATCTCCGGTAAAATGCGTAAAAACTATATCCGCATCCTGACGGGTGACAAAGTCACTGTAGAGTTAACCCCGTACGACCTGAGTAAAGGCCGCATTGTCTTCCGCAGCCGTTAACCGGTTCGCTCATCGCTGAGCACAGCGATATATGAGGATGTGACTCCTTCCCAGCCCTTCCCTTCATGGCAAGGGCTTTTGTTTTTGGAGAGCGTCTGGCAAAGGGATGTAAAAAAGGGATGCCTTAGCATCCCTCATTTAGATAACAGCATACAATATCGATTAATTAACGCTTTCCGCTTTCCGCTTCTGCGCGCTCTTGAAGCCGTACGTCAGTTGTTGTGTTTCTTTATCCAGTTTTACCGTGACAGAGCCACCGTCTACCAGCGAACCAAATAGCAGTTCGTTAGCCAGCGGTTTCTTGAGGCTTTCTTGCATCACGCGTGCCATCGGTCGAGCACCCATCGCTTTGTCGTAACCTTTTTCTGCCAGCCAGTTACGTGCTTCCTCACTGACTTCCAGCGAGACGCCCTTCGCATCCAACTGAGCCTGAAGTTCCACGATAAATTTATCGACAACCTGCTGGATGACGTCAGTAGACAGATGGTTGAACCAGATAATGCCATCCAAGCGATTACGGAATTCCGGCGTAAATACCTTCTTGATCTCTTCCATCGCATCACTGCTATTGTCCTGATGGATGATACCGATAGATTTACGCTGTGTTTCTCGCACGCCTGCGTTGGTGGTCATGACGACAATCACATTACGGAAATCCGCTTTGCGGCCATTGTTGTCCGTCAGCGTACCGTTATCCATTACCTGCAACAGCAGATTAAAGACGTCAGGATGCGCTTTCTCGATCTCATCCAGCAGCAATACCGCATGAGGATGCTTAATCACGGCATCCGTCAGCAGGCCGCCCTGATCGTAGCCCACATAGCCGGGAGGCGCACCAATCAAGCGGCTAACCGTATGACGTTCCATATATTCGGACATATCAAAGCGCAGCAGTTCAATATCCAGCGCTTTAGCTAGCTGTAACGTCACTTCCGTCTTACCGACACCAGTTGGACCAGCGAACAGGAAGGAACCGACCGGTTTACGCTCCTGCCCCAGCCCTGCACGGCTCATCTTGATAGATTCAGACAGCGCTTCGATAGCCTTGTCCTGCCCGAACACCAGCATTTTCAGGCGGTCGCTGAGGTTTTTCAGCACATCACGATCGCTGGCGGAGACGGTTTTTTCTGGAATACGGGCAATACGGGCGACAACGGATTCGATGTCACTCACATTAACCGTTTTCTTACGCTTGCTGGCTGGCACCAGACGGCTGCGAGCGCCCGCTTCATCGATCACATCAATCGCTTTATCCGGCAGGTGACGATCGTTGATATATTTCACCGCCAGTTCTACCGCTGCGCGAATTGCTTTCGACGTATAGCGAACATCATGGTGAGCCTCATACTTCGGCTTCAGGCCATTAATGATTTGTATGGTTTCTTCCACGCTCGGTTCAGTAATATCGATTTTCTGGAAACGACGCGCGAGCGCCCGATCCTTTTCAAAGATATTACTGAATTCCTGATAGGTGGTTGAACCGATGACGCGAATTTTTCCGCTAGAAAGCAGCGGTTTAATCAGATTCGCAGCATCAACCTGACCACCGGACGCAGCACCCGCGCCGATAATCGTGTGAATTTCATCAATGAACAGAATACTGTTTTTATCCTGTTCGAGCTGTTTCAGCAGCGCCTTGAAACGTTTTTCAAAGTCACCGCGATATTTGGTGCCCGCCAGCAGCGCACCGATGTCCAGCGAGTACAGCGTGCACTCTGCCATCACTTCCGGTACATCACCCTGCACAATACGCCAGGCCAGCCCTTCAGCAATCGCAGTTTTCCCCACGCCGGATTCGCCGACTAGCAACGGGTTGTTTTTACGACGGCGGCACAATACCTGAATCGTGCGTTCCAGTTCTTTATCCCGGCCAATGAGCGGATCGATACCGCCAACACGAGCCAGCTGATTCAGATTGGTGGTGAAGTTTTCCATACGATCTTCCCCTCCTGCCTGTTCTTCATTGACGGGATTTTCAGGGTTCGGCGCCTGATCGGTTTCTTCTTTACGCGTGCCGTGAGAAATAAAGTTCACCACATCCAGACGGCTGACGTCATGCTTACGCAGCAAGTAGGCAGCCTGAGATTCCTGTTCACTAAAAATCGCGACTAGAACGTTGGCGCCGGATACTTCGCTGCGGCCAGAGGACTGCACATGGAAGACGGCGCGTTGGAGTACGCGTTGGAAGCTGAGCGTTGGCTGAGTCTCTCGCTCGTCGTCACTTTGCGGTAATGTTGGTGTGGTCTGCTCAATGAACGCTTCCAGTTCCTGGCGCAGCGCAGCTAAATCTACCGTGCAGGCTTCCAGTGCTTCACGGGCGGCTGGGTTACTGAGCAGAGCTAACAGCAGGTGCTCCACGGTCATAAACTCGTGTCGGTGCTCACGCGCTCTGGCGAAAGCCATGTTGAGACTGAGTTCCAGTTCTTGATTGAGCATAGGCACCTCTCCCAATAAATCGCCTGACTTCAGGCTTTTTCCAGCGTACAGAGCAGCGGGTGCTCATTTTCTCTGGCATAACGATTGACTTGTACGACCTTGGTCTCAGCCACTTCAGCACTGAATACGCCACAAATCGCTTTACCCTGATAATGCACGGTTAACATAAGCTGCGTGGCACGTTCAATATCATAAGAAAAGAACTTTTGCAGAACGTCAATAACAAATTCCATCGGGGTGTAATCATCGTTATTTAACACCACGTTATACATGGAGGGCGGCTGCAATTTTTCTTTCTGCTTATCGGCGGTCAGGCTCTCAGATTGTGACCACGTACTGTTGTTTCCCATTCTCTATCCACATCATGTAACGAATATCGCAACCCGCGACATTGGTCTGTTATTCCCAATAGATCCGAGAAGCAGGAAATGGAGCCTGCGACTTGAAAGATGACGGGTACTCTACATTTACAGTATCACGTCTACTTTTTATTTTACCACCTGAGGAATTAAATGGTTCCTGGAAAGTAAAATTCAAGGCCTGTAACCGATATCTTAAGTACGCAACACGATCGTCGGTTCATCAATAGCGTTATCTGCATCAAACTTTGACACACTCCCCTCAACACCTCGCGGTGGATCGCTTGACGCCGGGATCGATTTCACTAAAGTGTACGAATGAATTGATGAGGTTTTAATCAATTCATTCGTAGTAACCAAATAACCACACCTTACTGAAAAGAATACTCTTGCGAAGGATGTCAATGCATGGAGACAGGTACTGTTAAATGGTTCAATAATGCCAAAGGGTTTGGTTTTATCTGTCCAGAAGGGGGGGGTGACGATATCTTCGCGCACTACTCAACCATTCAAATGGATGGCTACCGGACTCTGAAAGCCGGACAGGTTGTCAGGTTTGATGTTCATCAAGGGCCGAAAGGTAATCATGCCTGCCTGATCGTCCCGCAAATCGCCGAGGCCGCATCCTGACTCTTTTTATTCCCGACTCGTTTACTCAGAACACCTACGCTAAACCGTAAATGACGATAATACGATAAATGCCGTTCACGACACTGAACGGCATTTTTATTTCTGTATCACGCTAATCAGCACGCCCGCGAGCCAGCCACAGGACGCGGGAAAACATGCTGCGAATAAGCGGCGGAATGGCATCGCTGCCCATCGCCGCGGCTTCCATCGCCACCTCAATCGCCAGATCGGGTTTGGATGAACGATGAATAGCCTTGATGATAATCTTGTGCATCGAGAGTGGCACCTTCTCCGGTAACTGCGCGGTGCGGTGATAAACGTGACTGAACCCCTCACGATACATATAGTGTTCCATGTCCGATGCAGGTAAAACAGTCAGATGATCACGTTCGCTCTCGTCCTGAGCGGTTAGCATGCTTTTCGCCGTTGCGGCATACTTTTTCCCCGCGTCGTCGCCATCGACCAATACATGCCATTCAATCCCCATACGTCGTGCGAACCTCAGTAATGGCCGAAGTCCGGACTGGGCAAACTCAATAACCTTCACGCCTTCCGCTTCAAAATGATGCCCGCATTGGCGTGCGAGTTCATTTAGCATCCAGACTTCTGTTTCCCCTTCCACCAGCAGCCAGCAGCGCGCGAAGAGTGAAGAAGGCCGATTCATGCGAATATGAAACGCAATGCGCCGGCTGTCTTCCGCACTCATGCCCTGACGACCAATACGGTATGTCGCAACCCTTGAAGACTCCCGCACCAGACGGCATACATGCTCCATCGGCACCAGCGACAGCAACTCTCCCGAGTTCGTTGTCGTGACTTTCTGGAGCGGCAACTGCACCAGAAGCCCCCAGGCAACGGACAGCATAATCGGGTGCAGGCGGGTTTCGGGGTCTTCAATCAGCAAGAGCGGACGGGCATGCGGATCCAGCGCCACCGATCCTTTCGCCTGCAACAGCGTAGAAAACAACTCCAGCAGGATAATGCGGCGACTGCGGCTATTCGGGTCAGCAATCAGACGGTTGATGTTGTCCAGCGATCGCCACGACTTACCGTTGTGCGCTCGCGCATGACGATGGTGGCGTCGATCGTTACCCGTAGCATTTTGCTCGGAAAAATAGTGCTCCAACAGTTGCCGCATCGCCACCAGACCATGACGTAACTCTTTATCCGTCAACTTCTGCGGATTTTGTGCCAGTTCGCGCATCAGTTGCTCAAACTGCTGAGCCAGCTTTTCATTATTATTATCTAACGTCGCTGCCAGCGTCCCAGAACGCAGGCGCCGCATAAAGCGCGCATCGCGTAGCCGCAACACCGGATGCAGACGAATAATCTCTCTGGCCAGTTCATCAATATCATCCAGCGGTATCGGGTGCCCGTCGGCGTCCAGAAAGCTGCGCCAAGTAAAAACCGACTGGCTTTCGTCCACTTCCCCTTCCAGCCGATAGAAAATGCGATACAGCGATGCCTCGCCTTCCACCCACACAGGGCTAAGCGAGCGGTAACGTGGGGATAAATGGTGGCCGGGTGCGGTTTCACAAAAGGTGAAAATAATCTGAAGATGCTTTTCCCGACTATTTTCATCCCCCGGCGTGAAGTGAAAATCCTGCCGATCAAAATGATAAAGCGGTAACGTTGGTGCCAGTAGCAGTGAGAGCGCGTCCAGCAGGCTTGATTTCCCCCAGGCGTTTTCACCAATCAGCACATTATTTTCGTCCAGCATCAACGACAGACGATTGATTCCTCGAAATCCCAGGATTTCAATACTTTCCAGATGCATCCTTCTCTCCTGTAGCGGCTGCCTGCGGTTTTCTGCTGCCATCGCGTGTTCTGCTGTCATCGCGAGTAGTGTAGATCATCTGACTATCGCGCATGTTGTCGCATTCCACGAGAAAACATTATTTTACTCAATGGTCACATTTTGTTCCTTAATTGAGAGTGATTTTCATTGCCCACCACCAAAATTGCGCGAGATCAAATTTACCTAAAGTTGCAGTAAAAAAGCCTTTTTACCTGCCTCGGCTGACACTATGCTTAAACAAGCATTTAAAATGCAACTTAAAAAAGGAAGTCATTATGTTTTGTGTGCAATGTGAACAAACGATTCGTACCCCTGTTGGAAACGGCTGCTCTTACGCGCAGGGCATGTGCGGCAAAACCGCAGAAACCTCCGACCTGCAAGACCTGCTGGTCGCTGTGCTGCAAGGGCTTTCTGCCTGGGCGCTGAAAGCGCGCGAACTGGATATTATCGATCACGCGGTAGACAGTTTTGCACCACGCGCCTTCTTCTCTACGTTGACCAACGTAAACTTCGATTCCCAGCGCATTATTGGCTACGCACAGGAAGCCATCACACTGCGTGAGTCTCTGGCCGTTCGCTGCCGTCTGCGCGATGCCACCGCGACGGTGGATCACCCCATGGCAACGTTGCAACTGGCTGGCAACGATATTCCGACCTTATTGCAACAGGCGGCGGATTTTGCGCTGGACAGTGATAAAGCTATCGTCGGCGATGATATTCACGGCTTGCGCATGCTCAATCTCTACGGCCTGAAAGGTGCCGCAGCCTATATGGAGCACGCTCACGTTCTCGGTCAGTACGATGACGCGATCTATGCCGAATATCATGCCTTCATGGCATGGCTGGGCACACAGCCATCCGATGTTGATACCCTGCTGAACAACGCAATGGGCATCGGTAAAATGAATTTCAACGTCATGGCGATCCTCGACCGGGGCGAAACCGACGCTTACGGTAACCCACAGCCGACCGCCGTTAACGTCCGTCCGATTGCGGGTAAAGCCATTCTGATTTCCGGCCATGACCTGAAAGACCTGCGCATGTTGCTGGAGCAAACCGAAGACACGGGCATCAATATTTATACCCACGGCGAGATGTTGCCTGCACACGGTTACCCAGAGCTGAAAAAATTCAAGCATCTGGCAGGCAACTACGGCAGCGGCTGGCAGAACCAACAAACCGAATTCGCCAAATTCCCTGGCGCAATCGTCATGACCTCTAACTGCATTATCGATCCAAACGTTGGTAACTACGGTGACCGCATCTGGACGCGCAGTATCGTTGGCTGGCCGGGTGTGAACCATCTGGAAGGCGACGATTTCAGCCCAGTCATCGAACAGGCACAGGGTCTGGCGGGTTTCCCATACAGCGAAATCGAGCACATGATCACCGTTGGCTTTGGCCGTGAAACCCTGCTGAGCGCGGCTGATACCGTGATCGATCTGGTCGCGCAGAAAAAACTGCGCCACGTTTTTCTGGTTGGCGGGTGCGACGGTAGCCGTGAAGAACGTAGCTACTTCACTGATTTCACGCTGAACGTTCCACAGGACTGCCTGATCATGACGCTGGCCTGTGGTAAATACCGTTTCAACAAACTGGATTTCGGTACGCTGGAAGGCCTGCCGCGTCTGCTGGATGTCGGCCAATGTAATGATGCCTACTCCGCCATTATTCTGGCCGTCAAACTGGCAGAAAAACTGGGCTGTGGCGTGAACGACCTGCCGCTGAGCCTGGTACTGTCCTGGTTTGAACAGAAGGCGATCGTCATTCTGCTCACCCTGCTGTCTCTTGGCGTGAAGAATATCTATACCGGGCCGACGGCGCCGGGCTTCCTGACGGACAACCTGCTCGCCATTCTGAACGAGAAATTCGGTATGCGGGCGATTACCACCGTTGAACAGGACATAAACACCATTCTGGCAGCGTAATGAATTAAGGCGGACGACGTATCGACAGTCATCACATGACGTCCCAGCGGCGCACTTCCCAATGCGCCGCAAATCCGTTTCTTTTGGAGAATAACAATGACAATGCCGACACCGCTTTGTTCTAACCGCATGCAGGTGCATTCCATTACTCAGGAAACGCCCGATGTCTGGACGATTTCACTAGTTAATCATGATTTTTATCCGTACCAGCCGGGTCAGTATGCGTTGGTCAGCATTGCTAACAGCGCGGAGACGCTGCGGGCTTATACGATTTCTTCTTCACCGGGACTCAGCCGCTTTATTACCCTGACAGTAAGAAGGCTGGACGACGGTATCGGTTCCCGCTGGCTGACCCAAACGCTGAAAGTCGGCGATTACCTGTGGCTGTCCGATGCGCAGGGCGAATTTACCTGCACCAACGCGGTCAGCGATCGCTATCTGATGGCGGCGGCAGGCTGTGGCGTCACGCCGATTATGTCGATGTGCCGCTGGCTGCTGGCCAACAAACCGCAAACCGACATCCACGTGATTTTCAACGTGCGCAATCCGTTGCAGGTGATTTTCGCCAGCGAATGGCAGGATCTGGTGCAGCGTTATCCGCAACAGCTACATCTGACGCTGATGGCGGAGTTTGACGCCGCTCCCGGTTTCCTCGCCGGACGTATCAGCAGCGATCGGTTAGTCGAACAGGTGCCGGATATCGCCAGCCGTACCGTGATGACCTGCGGTCCAGCCCCCTACATGAATCAGATAGAAACCCTGAGCCAGCAGCTTGGCGTTGCCTCAAACCGCATCTTCAAAGAACAGTTCCGCCCGGCAGATGAAGCGCTGGATGAAGATGCCGATCAACTCACATTGACCATCAGCCGTCCGCTGAAAAATCTGCGCGTGTCGGTCGGTCTCAGCCTGTTGGCCGCACTGGAAGCCAATAAAGTACCGGTTGTCGCCGCCTGCCGCGCCGGTGTTTGCGGGAGCTGTAAAACCCGCGTGCTATCCGGTCATTACACCACGACGAGTACCATGACGCTAACACCAGCCGAGATAGAACAGGGCTATGTTTTGGCCTGTAGTTGCCAGTTGCAAGGCGACACCGTTCTGGCCTGATATACCCGCGTTTTACCCCCTTCTGTCCGGTAGCCTCGGCTATCGGACAGGTAGGCTTATCGTCAATTACCCCTTGTTATCGCAGACTTTTCGCTGTTTCCCCGTTTCCCCGTCACGAATTATTTAGGATATAGTAAGCCATGGTTATATTTTGCTGTGGAGCCGCTGGCACATGACATCCCCCTCTGCCCCGATCCTGATTCTGGGCGCAACTGGCTACATTGGCCGCCATTTAACCGAGCGCTTGAGCAAACAAGGCAATCGGGTTATCGCGGCGGGCCGGAATACCGAATCCCTTGCGTCACGGCATTGGCCGGGTGTTGACTGCCAACAGGTGGATCTGACCAAGCCAGAAAGCCTGCCTGATGGCCTGTGGGGCGCGGAAACACTCTATTATCTGGTGCACAGCATGGGCGATGGCGCGGACTTTGTGGCAAGGGAGCGAATGGTGGCAATGAATTTGTTGCTGGCTCTGGCCTCTAGTCGCGTAAAACAGATTATCTATTTGGGGTCGCTTCAGGCGAAGGATGACACCTCACCGCATATGCAGGCACGCCAGATTACCGGTGATATTCTGCGCAGCAGCGGTATTCCAGTAACGGAGCTGCGTGCGGGCATTATTATCGGCGCAGGCTCAGCGGCATTCGAGATCATGCGGGATATGGTCTATAACCTGCCGGTGCTAACGCCGCCGCGTTGGGTGCGATCTAAATCGTCCCCTATTGCGCTGGAAAACCTGCTGGTCTATCTCATCGACATCCTGCAACACCCTGCGACAGAAAACCGCATCATGGACGCCGCAGGCCCCGAATACATCAGCTATCAGACGATGTTTGAGCGTTTCATTCAAATTAGTGGCAAGCGCAGAGTGCTGATCCCCGTTCCGATGCCGACGCATCTGGTGTCTGTTTGGTTCTTGCATCTGGTGACCTCGGTTCCCCCTTCTATCGCCCGCGCGCTGATTCAGGGGCTAAAACATGATTTGCAGGCCGATGGCCGCGAACTTCAGGCGTTGATTCCACAAACGCTGATGAGCTTTGATGACGCCGTGCGCCTCACGCTGCAAAGCGAAATGGAGAGCGTACAGCAGGCCGACTGGGGCGATGACACTGAGGTTCGCGCACGCTGGAAGCCCAATTACGGTTTTTACCCCAAGCAGGCGGGTCATACGATGGAGACGACCGCCTCCAGTCAGGCGCTCTGGCAGGTCATCCAGCAGGTCGGAGGCAAGGAAGGCTATTTTTACGCGAATACGTTGTGGAATATTCGCGCCCGACTCGACGATCTTTGCGGTAACGGCGTCACGTATGGACGCCCCGAGCGCGCGACGCTGGAAGTGGGTGACAAGATTGACGGCTGGAAGGTTATCTCGATCAAGCCACAGCGTCAGTTGGTGCTGCTCTTCGGCATGAAAGCGCCGGGGCTGGGTAAACTCAACTTTACCATTACGGATAAAGGCACTCACCGAACCGTAGATGTCCGCGCCCGCTGGCACCCTTCCGGGTTCAACGGGCTGGTTTACTGGTTTCTGATGATGCCCGCTCACCTGTTTATCTTCCGTGGCATGGCGGCGCGTATTGCGAAATTGGCAGAGCAGGAAGCGATTTAGCGACTGCCGTATTTCTCCAGCAGCGCATCAACAATCGCTTCACTCTGCGCATCGGGTTGGCCTTGATAGTTCTCAGGACGGAAATGCATCTGGAAAGCGGCAATCACTTGCCGCTTCTCACGCGCGGTCATCGTTTCCTGCACCGCATAACCATAGCGCCCCAATTTTTCCAGCAGCACGACCTCATCCACCGGCTGTGTCGCGGGTCGTCCGTTCAAATAGAATGCTATCCGCTGTGCATCCGGCCAGGCACCGATTCCCGCCTGTGCCAGCGCCCGCCAGGGGAATAGCGGCCCGGGATCTTGTTTCCGCTGTGGGGCAATATCGCTGTGCGCGACAACATTCTGCGGGACAATCTGGTAGCGATCGACAATGTCACGGGCGAGTGCCGTCACCAGTTGAATCTGTGAGGCGGTGAACGGTTCCCACGTATAGCCCGTTAACGTGCGCTGATAGCCCATATTTTCGATCTCAATACCAATCGAGGAATGATTCAACCGGCTAAATCCACGCCAACTGCTGGCGCCCGCATGCCAGGCCGCCTGAGATTCCGGCACCAGTTGCCAGGCAAGCGGCTTGCCGCGCTGTAAGGGCGGATGTGCTGGAATGAGGTAATGCGCGCTGACGTGTTCATTCGTCAGAATATTCAGCGAGGAGGCAAAGTCTTCCGCCGTGTAGTGAATCACCAAAAAACGGATGCGAGATTCCTGCGCCCGCGACTGCAACGCCGTCTCCAGCACATAATTATTCTGTTCCTGCAACGAGGAGGTCGATTGGCACCCCGTCAACAGCCCCAGCGCTATGCAGACCATCCATTTAAACATCGTTATTCCACTATTCTTTGCTATTTGCGCTTTTCACTACATGCCTTCGCCAACCCACACGCGATCACTTACCCTCGCGCACAATTATTTGAAGCCATTCGCCGCTATCTGAGAAATTTTACTGTTACTGATTATCAACGTGCGGCACGGCTGGCAACCCACGATAAGAAAGCGTGGTTCCAAGCTATAGGCCGCTATTTTGTGCTATTATTTAATCAACAAATCGCTTATTGGCAAATTTTAACCCACGGTGATTGCATAACTATTCTGCCGACGTTAACATTTGCCGCATCAATGTCTATTCAATTCTTACGCATGAGTATTCAACTAAACGGCATTAACTGTTTCTACGGCACATACCAGGCGCTATTTGATATCACCCTCGATTGTCCTGCGGGTGAGACGCTGGTGCTTCTTGGCCCCAGCGGTGCGGGAAAGAGCTCGCTGATACGCGTTCTTAATCTGTTGGAAATGCCACGTTCTGGCACACTTTCCATCGCCGGTAATCAGTTTGATTTTCAGCGCACGCCATCCGACAGCGCAATCCGTGAGTTGCGTCAGAACGTCGGGATGGTGTTCCAGCAATACAATTTATGGCCGCATCTGACCGTAGCACAAAACCTGATTGAAGCGCCCTGCCGCGTGTTGGGGCTGAGTAAAGAAGAAGCTAAAGCGCGAGCGGATAAACTGCTGACGCGCCTGCGCCTCAATGACTTTGCCGATCGCTTCCCTCTTCATCTCTCTGGCGGACAGCAGCAGCGTGTCGCGATTGCCCGTGCGTTGATGATGGAACCTCAGGTTCTACTGTTTGATGAACCCACTGCCGCGCTGGATCCAGAAATTACCGCTCAGGTCGTCAACATCATCCGTGAATTGGCAGAAACTGGCATCACGCAGGTGATTGTGACCCACGAAGTCGAATTTGCCCGTAAAACGGCCAGTCGGGTAGTGTATATGGAAAACGGCCGCATCGTTGAGCAAGGGGATGCGACGCACTTTACCCAGCCGCAAACGCCTGAATTCGCTGGTTATTTGTCACATTGATTACTATCAGGAAAATGATAATGAAAAAATTGATTGTTGCAGCCTTATTCGCAGTGAGCGCCGTCTCTGCTAACGCCGCGGATACCATCCGTTTCGCGACAGAAGCCTCCTACCCTCCGTTCGAATTTGTTGATGCCAATAACCAGATTCAGGGTTTTGATATCGATCTGGCCAATGCACTGTGCAAAGAAATGCAGGCAAACTGCACGTTCAGCAACCAAGCTTTCGATAGCCTGATCCCTGGCCTGAAATTCCGTCGTTTCGAAGCGGTCATCGCGGGAATGGATATTACCCCTGAGCGCCAGCAGCAGGTGTCATTCACCCAACCTTACTATGACAACTCCGCGCAGTTTATTGCCCAGAAAGGAAAAGTGGCCGATATTGCCGCGCTGACCGGCAAACGCGTTGGTGTACAGAATGGTACGACCCATCAGAAATACCTGATGGAAAAGCATAGCGATATCAAAACCGTACCTTACGACAGCTACCAGAATGCCGTTTTGGACCTGAAAAATGGTCGTCTGGATGCCGTGTTCGGTGACACCGCCGTGGTTAACGAATGGCTGAAGCAGAACGATGCGCTGTCAACCGTGGGTCAGAAAGTGACGGATAAAGGTTACTTCGGTATCGGTCTGGGCATCGCTGTGCGCCAGAACAACGATGAGCTGCTGAAAAAATTCGACGATGCACTCAACAAAATCAAGCAGGATGGCACTTACGAGACCATCTACAAAAAATGGTTCCAGCAGTAATCTGACGCTCAATGATTGAATTTCAACCTCTTGCAAGCGCCGCTGGGATGACCGTCGGCCTTGCCGTTTGTGCACTGGTGCTCGGCCTTGTGCTGGCGATGCTGTTTGCCGTTTGGGAAACCGTCCGCTGGAAAGCCGTTAGCTGGACGGGAACCGCCGTCGTGACGCTGCTGCGCGGCCTGCCAGAAATTCTGGTCGTGCTGTTTATCTATTTCGGTTCGTCCCAACTGCTGCTGATGTTGGCAGACGGTTTTACCCTGAATCTCTTCATCGTGCAGATCCCAGTAAAACTGGATATCGGCATGTTTGAAATCAGCCCCTTCTTATGTGGCGTGATTGCGCTGGCATTGCTGTATGCCGCCTACGCTTCTCAAACGCTGCGCGGTGCCCTGAAAGCCGTTCCGCAAGGGCAATGGGAATCCGGTCAGGCGCTCGGGCTCAGTAAATCCGCGATCTTTTTCCGTCTGATCATGCCGCAGATGTGGCGCCATGCGTTGCCGGGATTAGGCAATCAGTGGCTGGTATTGCTGAAAGATACCGCGCTGGTGTCGCTGATTAGCGTTAATGATTTGATGCTGCAAACCAAAAGTATTGCGACACGGACACAGGAGCCTTTTACCTGGTACGTTGTCGCGGCCGCAATTTACTTGATTATCACGTTGTTAAGTCAGTATGTGCTGAAACGCATTGAACTGCGCACTACGCGTTTTGAGCGGAGACCTTCCTGATGCTCGCTTATTTACCTGAGCTATTAAAAGGTCTGCATACCAGCCTGATCCTAACGGCCGTCTCCATCGTCGTGGCGCTGGTGTTATCACTGCTGCTGACCGTCGTGCTGACGCTCAAAACCCCAGTCGTGTCCATGTTGGCGAAAGGCTACATTACGCTGTTCACCGGCACGCCGCTGCTGGTGCAAATCTTTCTGATTTACTACGGCCCTGGTCAATTTACCTCTATCCAGCAAATTCCTTGGCTGTGGAACCTGCTTTCACAGCCGTGGCTGTGTGCGATGGTGGCGCTGGCACTCAATAGCGCGGCCTATACTACGCAGCTGTTTTATGGTGCGGTAAAAGCGATTCCTGCCGGACAGTGGCAATCCTGTGCGGCGCTGGGAATGAATCAGAAGCAGACATTGCGTATTTTGTTGCCGTTCGCGTTTAAACGCGCGCTGTCTTCTTATTCAAATGAAGTGGTGCTGGTGTTTAAGAGCACGTCGCTGGCTTACACCATCACGCTGATGGAAGTCATGGGCTATAGCCAACTGATGTACGGCCGGACGTATGACGTGATGGTATTTGGTGCCGCTGGGATTATCTACCTTTGCGTCAATGGGTTGCTGACATTGTTGATGCGCTGGATTGAGCGCCGTTCACTGGTGTTTGAACGCCGTAACTGATGTTTTTCACACCGTACTGACTTACCTAAAAGCAGGCTTTGATAGCCTGCTTTTTTATGGACGATGATGTAAAAACACGCAACAAATCGACTCTTTAGTCATTTTAATTGCATATAAATTCAATCGATGGCATGGTAGTCGCCATAACGTCGGAACCCTTCCGCGCAAGCATATTTATCAATATAAGAAGAACAGGAGTAGGTAATGAAAAAATTAGTGCTCGCCACCTTACTGGCAGGAATCGCCTTCAGCGCCACCGCCGCAGACACCATCCGTTTTGCCTCATCAGCCACCTACCCACCGTTTGAATCACTGGATGCCAGCAACGACATCGTCGGTTTCGATATGGATCTGGCGAAAGCGCTGTGTAAGCAAATGCAGGCGACCTGTACGTTCACCAATCAGGCGTTTGACAGCCTGATTCCTGCGCTGAAATTCCGTCGCTATGACGCGGTGATTTCCGGTATGGACATCACGCCAGAACGCAGCAAGCAAGTGGCATTCACGCAGCCTTACTACGCCAACTCAGCCGTGGTTATCGCGCAAAAAGGGAAATTCAGCGACTTTGCCGCGATGAAGGGCAAACGCATTGGGATGGAAAACGGCACGACGCACCAGAAATACATGCACGACAAGCACCCAGAAGTACAAACTGTTTCTTATGATAGTTACCAGAATGCGGTACTGGATCTGAAAAATGGCCGTATTGATGGCGTATTCGGTGATACCGCTGTCGTCAACGAGTGGATCAAGGCGAGCCCTGAGCTGGCGACAGTTGGCGAACACGTGACTGACGCAGAATACTTCGGCACCGGATTGGGCATCGCCGTTCGTCCCGATGACAAAGCGCTACTGGAGAAGTTGAATAAAGCGCTGGATGCCATCAAAGCGGACGGCACTTATAAAACCATCAACGACAAGTGGTTCCCGCAATAAGGTTCCATCTGCTCGGTGCTATGTCTTATGAAATCATGCATATAACGCCGCTTTTTTGTCGTCCAGGCGTAAAAAATTGCGCTGAGGTGATCGTTACCGTCGAGTGAGCGGCAGGACGCCGCGAAAGACAGTGCCGCGTCGGGAACGCGTCACTGGCGGCTCGAAAAGCGGGAACGATCGCCGAAGGCACCGCGCAGCGGCGCAATTCGCGCCGAAAGCCAGTGGTCAAGGAGCTGCGGCAATTGAGCGCTCCTTGTCGGGCGTGTGATGAAATCATAGAAAGCACCAGAATTGACACGCCCGAAACTTTCATACTGTCGAACATGGATACAATAACGTAGTAAATTGCCACCAAGATATTTTCTATTACAGTCATCGCTTATCAAGCACGCTCCAGTAACGTCAGCACTTCGTAGTGCGCCGTATGCGGGAACATGTCGAACAGCTGTACGCGCAGCGCGCGGTAATTCGCCAGTTCAGTCATGTCTTTTGCCATGCTTTCAGCGTTACAGCTGGAATAGAGAATATAGTCCGGTGCCATGCGGCTCAGGTAAGCACATAATTCACTGCCGATACCGCGGCGTGGCGGGTTGACTAGCACCAGATCGGGGATTTCCGCTTTCCCTGTCGCGAACTGCGTGGAATCCAGCGCCTGAAACTCCACCTGTTTCAGCCCAAGCTGCTCCGCAGAACGACGCGCGCAGGCTATCGCCTCGGCGCTGATTTCAATGCCTGTCAAACGCATCTCGGGTGGCGCACAGTGCAGGCCAAACCCCCCAACTCCGCAAAACAGATCCCACATGCTGGTGATATTCAGCTCTGCAACCCAGTCGCGTGCTGTCGCATACAGCGCGGCCGCCACCTGTGGGTTCGTCTGGAAAAAACTTTGCGGACGGATATACAGCGGCACCTGATTGAACTGTTCGGCCAATGCGGCCGCCTCACTCAGGATAATTTCTGTTTTCCCTTCCATAATCGCCTGATGTACCGGCTGAATGTTGGCCGATATCACCTCAAGCTGCGGTAACTGCTGCCGTAGCCAAGGCAATGCGGCACGCAACTGCGCTAGCTTGGTTTCCGAACGTAAAACAAAACGCAGCATAAACGTACCGCGCTGCGTACTTTCCGTCAGCAGCAGATATTTCAGCTCCCCACGGCGTCGGGCCACGTTATAAGGCGTCAGCCCCGCTCGGGCGATGAAGACTTTAAGCACATCGAAAACCGGTGCGAAGCTGGATGGATAAAGCGGACAATCGCAGAGATCCACCGCTGTTCCATCACGATGCAGCATCCCCAGCAGCGGGCGTTCCACACTGCCGCTCACCACCATTTTGGCTTTATTACGAAAGGCAGACTGTTCAGAGGACTGCACCGGCAGCCAGCGCTGCACGGCGTGCGACTGTAGCAAACCTGCAAGATGCTGTTGCTTATCGGATAGTTGCTGTGGGTAGGCTTTTTCCAGCCATTGGCAGGAACGACAGGTTCCCGTACTGTAGCGGGCACAATGCATAAAAATCTAACTATTAAAAATAATACGGAATGAGAGGATTATACCACTCTGATGGCGTCACCCTGCGATCTTTCCGCGTGGTCATGGGCAACGCCAGCAGCCAGACTGGCTCAGGTAAGAGAAATGTCTATTTCTGGCGCAGAAAAAAACGCTTACTGCGCCATGGCAGAAACAGTAAAACAATCACCAGCAGATCTGGGATCTTTTGCAGCAGGAGCTGATGCAACACGGCAGCATTGTTCTCTCCTGAAATATGAAATATCGCAGGCATAAACTCACTGAACGATGCCAGTAGCAGATAACACACTACTGCGGTCTGACAGGCTACATAGCCCCATCGGCCCCAGTTCACACCGGCCAAAACGGCAAAGCCGCAGCGGATCTCAACGCCAACAACAACAAGTGATAACAGTAATACCAGCGTTGAATCCCAGGCTTCCGCGTTGCTGCCAATCCAGCCACTAAAATCGCTGAGCCCTAACTCCCACACCAGCAGCAGAATCCCCAAAAAACGCGTAGCAATAATCGCAATCCCCGCTACCATGACGGGTACCGGGGCATAAACTTTGCGTTGTGTCATTTCCTTCTTCATGTACAGAATTTCAACGTTCTCCCTTCATGCGGGTATTACCCGCCAAAAATACAGCATCAATATAACGTCTGATGCCAATATAAAGCTTGATAGTCATACAAAACTTGATTGCCATACAAAGCAACAACGCCCCCATACTCTGGCGGCGTTGCTGTAAATCTTCGCTAGGCTAACAAATTATGGTGAGAGATCGAATCAGCCGCGTCTCGCTTTTTGCATATCGCGATAGCGCTGCTTCTCTGCTCTTGCCATAAACCACCAAGCGATAAAACCAATAATACCAACGACTAACAATATCAGGGAAGCCAAGGCGTTAATTTGTGGATTAACGCCCATTCTAACGCTGGAGAACACCAGCATGGGCAGCGTTGTCGAGCCTGGCCCTGCTACGAAGCTGGCGATAACCAGATCGTCCAGCGACAGCGTAAACGCCAGTAGCCAGCCGGAAAGCAGTGCAGGGGCAATCATCGGTACCGTGATAATGAAGAACACCTTGAGCGGATTCGCGCCCAGATCCATCGCCGCCTCTTCAATAGAACGGTCAAGCTCACGCAGGCGCGCACTGATCACCACGGTGACATACGCGGTACAGAACGTGACGTGTGCCAGCCAGATGGTGAGCATCCCTCTTTCCGCTGGCCAGCCAATGGCATGCCCTAATGCCACAAACAGCAACAGCAGAGACAGGCCGGTAATCACATCTGGCATAACCAGCGGCGCCGTCAGCATAAAGGCAAATCCGTTGGAGCCACGGAAACGGCCAAAACGCACCATCACCACGGCGGCGATCGTGCCAAGAATCACCGCCATTGTGGCCGAGGCAGCCGCAATCGTCAGGCTCAGGAGTACCGCACTGATCATCGCCGTATTGTGGAACAATTCGACATACCAGCGTGCCGACCAGCCTGCCCAGACGGTAACCAGCTTAGAGCTGTTGAATGAGTAGATCAC
The DNA here is from genome assembly GCF_013449375.1 of Pectobacterium sp. CFBP8739. GTDB lineage: Bacteria > Pseudomonadota > Gammaproteobacteria > Enterobacterales > Enterobacteriaceae > Pectobacterium. The sequence continues at coordinate 641,615 of NZ_JACDRR010000005.1, forward strand.
CAACATCAGCATCGGCGCATAGAGGAACGTAAAGCACAGCACCAAAATCACAATACGCCACGGTGAGCGAACAACAGGTAAATTATTCACGCTTCACTCTCCGCACTTTTGCTCTGATGTTTGTGGAACCAGATAATTGGCATAATCAACAGCAGCAGCATGACAACAGCAACGGCAGACGCCACCGGCCAATCGCGGTTATTGAAGAATTCCTGCCACAAAATACGGCCAATCATGATGCTATCGGGTCCGCCGAGCAGTTCTGGGATGACGTACTCTCCCACCGCAGGGATGAAGACCAGCATCGAACCCGCGATAATTCCGCCTTTTGTTAACGGAACAATCACGCTGAAGAAGGTTTTCAACGGCCGCGCGCCCAGATCCAACGACGCTTCGACTAGCGAATAGTCCAGCCGCATCAGAGCGGTATAGATCGGCAGCACCATAAACGGCAGATAGGAGTACACAACGCCAATATAAACCGCCAGATTGGTATGCAGAATGACCAGTGGTTCATCGATCACGCCCAGCCACAGCAGGAAGTTATTCAGAATTCCGTTGTTTTTCAGAATCCCCATCCAGGCGTAGACGCGAATCAGGAATGACGTCCACGATGGCAAAATCACCAGCAGTAACAGGATGTTGCGTGTTGACGGTTTACTATGAGCCACCGCCCAGGCCAGTGGGTAGCCGATAAGCAGACAGCACAGCGTCGACACGGCAGCAACCTGAAGCGATTGCATATAGGCATCGAAATACAGCGGGTCGTCCAACAAATGCAGGTAATTCCCAAGATTCAAGGAAACATCCAGCTTGTCGTCCATCCAGGAAACCAGATCGGTATACGGTGGGATCGCCCGTGCCATCTCTGCCAGGCTGATTTTGAACACGATCAGGAACGGCAGCATGAACAGCAGCAGCAGCCACAGATACGGCAGCGCGATGACGAGCTTACGTCCGTGCTTTTGACGCCAGCGCGCCATCAGCACACGGAGCCAGAGTCTGGCCTTGCCCGGTGGTTCCGCCGTGCTATGTTCGGGAAATAAAGTCATGGCATTCTTCCTCGCTACACCGTCAAAACCACACAGCTATCCGCATCCCAACACAACCGAACCTCATCTCCCCAGGTCGGCGCGCCTTTGCGATAGCGGTAAGCATTTTGTAATTGTGCGCTGATGGTCTGCCCGCTGTTGAGCCTGACGTGGTAAATCGACAGGTCGCCCAGATAGGCGATATGCACCACTTCCCCTACCGCGAAGTTACAGCCGTCAGCAGGAACCTCTTCACACAGCATGATTTTCTCTGGGCGCAACGCGATGTAGACCGGAACGCCATCCACCACCGAGACATCCGAATCCACCTTCAGCGGGTGCACCAGTCCAGGGCTTTTGATGATCAGCGCATCGTCCTGACGTTCCTGCAAGATCCCTTCAAACATATTGACCGAGCCGATAAACTCCGCGCTGAAACGCGTGTTCGGGTGCTCATAGATCTCTTCCGGCTCGCCAATCTGGACGAATTTGCCGCGGTTCATAATGGCGATACGACCCGCCATGGTCATGGCTTCTTCCTGATCGTGCGTTACCATCACGCAGGTCACGCCCACGCGTTCCAAAATATCGACAACTTCGAGCTGCATGCGGTCACGCAATTTTTTGTCCAGCGCGCCCATCGGTTCGTCAAGCAGCAGCAATTTAGGGCGCTTCGCCAGACTACGAGCCAGCGCAACACGCTGGCGTTGACCACCAGAAAGCTGGTGCGGTTTACGATTGGCGAATTCTTGCATATGCACCAACGACAGCATCTCTTCCACACGGTCTTTAATTTCAGCGCGCGGTAGCTTGTCCTGCTTCAGGCCAAACGCGATATTCTTTTCCACCGTCATGTGTGGGAACAGCGCATAAGACTGGAACATCATATTGATAGGGCGCTGGTAAGGCGGCACCAGTGACAAATCCTGACCATCCAGAAAAATCTGCCCCTGCGTGGGGAGCTCAAAACCCGCCAGCATGCGCAGCAACGTGGATTTCCCACAGCCAGATGCACCCAGCAGAGCAAAAATTTCGCCTTTATAAATCGTCAGACTGACATCATCGACGGCGACCTGACCATCGAACGACTTCGTCAGGTTGCGCACTTCCAGCAGCGGCGTCGCCGCTTTTTGAGGTTTTGATTGAGGGCGGGGGATCGCGTCATTCACTTCGCATTGCTCTCCGGCAAAAGCAGAACAAGCCACACCACCAATGCCGCCATTCGGCACTTTTTACATTCAGCGGTGTGACACAATATAGAGCGCGAACAGGCGGGTTATCCGCCTGTTCGCCACATTTTACACCCATCCATTATCGGGTTGCCGCAACCAGCAACCGTCAAGCTCTTGGGCAACTACCCAGATCCAAGAGGCTATTTGCCGCTTTTAACCTTAGTCCATGCACGCGTACGCGTACGATCAATCTGAGGAGATTGCACCTTAAGCGTAAACAGTTTGGCACGCACATCCGCCGGCGGATAAACGCCTGGGTTGTTACGAATCTCTGCGTTCACCAACGGCAAGGAGGCCAGATTACCGCTCGCGTAATACACATGGTTACTGATTCCCGCCATCACTTCCGGTTTCATCAGGTAATCCAGAAACGCATAGGCTTCATCCAGATTTTTAGCATCTTTCGGAATGGCGAGAACGTCAAAGAATGCCAACGCGCCTTCTTTCGGAATGCTGTACTGGATATTCACGCCGTTCTTCGCTTCTTTCGCACGGTTTCCTGCCTGCAGGATGTCGCCCGCCCAGCCGACTGCGACGCAGATATCGCCGTTTGCCAGGTCGTTGATGTACTGCGATGAATGGAAGTAGCGAATGCTCGGACGCAGTTTCAGCAGCAGGTCGGTCGCAGACGTGGTGTAATCACCCGGTTTGGTGCTGTTTGGATCTTTACCCTGATAATTCAGCACGGTTGCAAAGATCTCTTCCGGTGCATCCAGGAAGGAGACGCCGCAGCTTTTCAGTTTCTCTAGGTTCTCTGGTTTTAGAACCAGATCCCAGCTGTTAACCGGTGCATCAGCACCCAGCGCGGCTTTGACTTTCTCAACGTTATAACCGATACCCGTGGTCGCCCACAGGTAAGGCAGGGCATATTTATTCTCTGGATCATGCTGAGCAATCAGCTTCATCAGATCAGGATCCAGATTTTTGTAATTCGGTAACTTGCTCTTGTCTAATGGCTGAAAGACTCCCGCAGAGAGCTGGCGCTCCAGGAAGCTGGCAGAAGGCACTACCAGATCAAAACCCGTACTGCCTGCCATGAGCTTGCCTTCCAACACTTCGTTGGAATCAAACACGTCATAGACGACTTTAATGCCGGTTTCTTTCTGGAAATTGGCTAACGTGTCCGGCGCGATATAATCGGACCAGTTATAAACATGCAGCGTTTTCTCTTCCGCAGATGCGGTGACGGACGCGGCCATCAGCAAGCCGGTAACAACACCCGATAGCCATTTTTTACGTTGGGTGAACATCCGTTCCTTCCTCCATATAAGGGGGTGATTCATGGAAATAAGCCTGTATCGTTCCGATACAAAATATGTCCTGCCGCGCTATCCAATCGGTGAATGTGTATGCACCGATTTTTATTCGCTCAAACACAGGCGCTGTCTGTGTCTTACAGAAATAAAGCATAACCCCACAACATCCTGTGCACCATACTTGAACGTAAAAAATGGGTTTTAACGATTATTTATTCACATTTTATCGATGTGATGAAGGTGTTTAGCAGCAAACAAAGAGAAATATTTGGCAATAATGCGAAATAGCCAGAATAAATGTCGGCAAGAGAAAAATAAGTAAAACCAATTGCTGCCTTTGGCAGCAACCGTATCAATGCAGATGTGAGGTTGTGACTCTAACAGCAGAGCCCTCTTCTTCCTCGCCAATAAACAGCAGATTATTAGCACCGGCCTCGAGGATCACCATTGAGATCTGTTCTTCGGACTGCTGCATGAAATGTCGGAACTGTTCCAGCGTCATACCAGCGGCAACGCTGAATGACTGGCAGACAATCAGTTTCGGCAGATTATCGTCCTGAACGTCAATAAACGCCTTGACGGTCAACGAGCTGGCATTGATTTGGCTCAGATCACCAACCAGAGGAATCAACGCGCTGGGCTTCACTTCTGCAAGGGCAGAAAACAGAATCACGTTATCTACCAGATCAACTTTCGCATCAAACACGCCATCAAAATTTTGCATATGAGGAAGATGAAGCGCCTGACAGGAATCACATTCGAAATACAGAATATTCAGTTGGTCCAGCCACCGCCGTAGCATAGCCAAATCCGGGACGATGAGTGAATCCATCATGTTTGCCTCATACCTGTCGCCGTAAAAACAGCGTTGTTGAAAAGAAAACACCGCGCACACCTGAGCGATGTTAAAACGTAAACCAGAAGCTGCCGTAACGAGAGAAACATCGTTAAAAACGGCCCATAGCTTACGGAATATTGCACGCCGATGCCATGATAAAAGCGCGCCATCACCCGCATTCCTTGTTCGGTTGCGCGATAGCGCACGCTGCACGATACCCACACGTCAATGGGGAACGCCGTATTTTACGGCGCCCCCCCTGTTTCAGAAAGCTAACTTTTACTTATGGTTGCCGATGTTGCGAAGCGCCTCTGAGTATTTTGTTCAATAAACTCAATCATCATGCCAGCAATATCGAACCCAGTCGTCGTTTCAATCCCTTCCAACCCCGGTGAGGCGTTGACTTCCATCACCAGCGGCCCCCGCTCGGCGCGTAAAATATCAACGCCTGCGACATTCAGCCCCAGAGTTTTCGTCGCCTTGATGGCAATCGCACGCTCCTGTGCCGTAATTTTCACGTTATTCGCCGAGCCACCGCGATGCAGGTTTGAGCGGAATTCCCCCGCTTTCGCCTGCCGTTCAATCGCCGCAACAACCCGATTACCGATCACAAGACAGCGGATATCTTTACCCTGTGCTTCACGTACATATTCCTGCACCAGAATATGCGCATTCAACCCGCGAAAGGCATCGATCACGCTTTCCGCTGCCTGACGCGTCTCGGCCAATACCACACCAATCCCCTGCGTACCTTCCACCAGTTTAACGACCAGCGGCGCGCCACCTACCATCGCGATCAGGTCCCCGGTATCATCCGGTGAGTGGGCAAAACCGGTAATCGGCAGATCAATGCCTTCACGGGCAAGTAGCTGTAGCGAATGCAGTTTGTCGCGGGCGCGAATGACCGCCACAGCGTTATTCAGCGGGTAGCTTCCCAGCATTTCAAACTGACGCAATACCGCCGTGCCGTAAAACGTAATCTGTGAACCAATGCGCGGAATCACCGCGTCATATTTATCCAGCCGACGTCCACGGTAATGCACCGATGGCGCCGCCGAATTGATATTCATGTAACAGGAAAGTGGATCAATAATCTCAACGCTGTGCTTGCGCGCCTCAGCCGCTTCACGCAGACGTTTGCAGGAATATAACGCCCCATCACGAGACAGAATGGCTATCTTCATAAATATCCTACAGATACTAGCGTATCGCCCATCCTTGTTGATGTAAGTAGTCCAGCATGAATGGACGTAACTCTTTTTTCAGCGTCCGTTCAACGTGCTCACTCCAGCTTTCGCAGCGGCTACCGGTACGTTGCAGATAATATTCCACCATTTGCTGATCGTATTGCGCCAGCACATCGCGATCGAGCGGCTGATAGACATTTTCATGCAGCATCATGGCGGTTGGCATACGCGGTTTCAGCATCGGTTCCGCATCCGGGTACCCCAGACACAGGCCAAACAATGGCATAACCAACGGCGGCAATTGCAGCAATTGTGTCACATCAGCAATTCGATTACGGATTCCGCCGATAAATACGCCCCCCAACCCCAGCGACTCTGCGGCGACCAGCGCATTCTGTGCCATGAGGGCGGTATCGACACAGCCAATCAGCAGTTGCTCGGCCAGCCCAGTTTCAGCCTGTGGAAAGATCTCCACATGGCGGTGGAAATCGGCACAAAAAACCCAAAATTCTGCCGCTTGCGCCACATAACCTTGCTCGCCGGTATAGTGAACCAGCGTTTCACGCACGGCAGGATCGGTGATACGGATAATGGCGCTGCATTGTAAAAAGCTGGAGCTGGAGGCGCTTTGTGCGGAGGTAATAATGGCGTGGCGTTGCTCATCCGTCACTACCTGAGACGTAAACGCGCGAATAGAACGGTGGCGCTGTAGCAAATCAATGGTTGGTGTCACACTGGCATCCTTCAGTCGGTAACGTACATCGTACATGCAGTTTGAAGGGAGTATATCGTAGCTCAGGTGGAGGCTGCATTACCCCACAGCCTAATCGGTATAGCAAATCGTTGTAACAGGTAATGACGACTTTTTTTCATCAATGTATACAGGCATAGTAGCGTAATTCGCAGTAACCTCATTAACCGTAACACGTTTAGTCGTGGCCTTGTCTACAACAGACGTCACGCTATGCGTTTCAAGAATGAGAACATTTTCTAATTTTACAAAGGAGTTTACATGTTCGCTGTAATTTTCGGGCGTCCCGCTTGCCCTTATTGTGTACGTGCGAAAGAACTGGCAGAAAAATTGTCCGAGCAACGTGATGACTTCAGCTTCCGCTATGTCGACATCCATGCAGAAGGCATCACGAAAGAAGATCTGTCCAAGACGGTAGGAAAGCCGGTTGAAACCGTGCCGCAGATTTTCCTCGATGAAAAGCACATCGGCGGCTGCACCGATTTTGAAGCCTACGCCAAAGCGCATCTGGCTCTGTTCCAGTCATAATCATCAAACTGACAAAATAAGCGCGGCGAAAGTCCGCGCTTTTTTATGGCGATGCGTTTATGGTGACGAAATAGGCAGTTAGCGAAGATAGCGTCGATAAAGACCGCGTAAACACAGCACACCTAGCGCCCCCAGCACACACCAAAAGACCGCACTCATCACGTAGGCCAACTCTTGCCAGAAAGAGCGCATCGGCGTATTCCAGAGGTGAAGTACCAGTAAGCATACGGGCATCGCCGCCAGCGCGCCACACAGCGGGTAAAGCAAGCGGCCTCGCGCGGAAAGAAAACAGGCTATCATGCCGGGTAGCAGAAAAAGCAGCATCCCCGGACTGCCACGCAGCCCATCATGCACCGCGACATCCGAGACCTCAATTTTTTGGCTCAGGAATACTACGGTGAACAAGAGAAAACAGCAGGTCGCGCCCACCCAACCTTTATTTTTTGCCATAAATCGCCCTCTTTCAATATGCCTCCCACCCTGCATCAACCAGATACCGAAACATGAGAGAAAACATGCGGTATGGTAAAGTTGACGGGTCTCTCTATTCCCCGATATGAAAAACATGAGGCTTCGCTACGATTTATTCGACGCGCAGGTTGTCCGCAAAAAAAGACAATAACCCGCTACATTTCTTCAACAGCGACACCACAATCATTAAATTAAACAATAATTACACTGAACAATTTTTATCGGATAAATTATACTGAACGAGGCTGATTCCTTTCAGCTGACGCGTATTGATACCGTCACGGGAATTCATGCATTTCATGGCTAAATCTAGCCGCTATAATGAACAACATCAAGAACTTACTGGTAAACAACAAGTTACATTCCATGAATATAAACGTCGCTGATTTGTTAAATGGGAATTACATTCTGCTATTATTTGTCGTTCTTTCATTAGGGCTCTGTCTGGGTAAATTGCGCCTCGGGCCAGTACAACTCGGTAATTCTATTGGCGTTTTAGTTGTTTCTTTATTACTCGGCCAACAACATTTTTCGATTAATACCGAAGCACTGAGCCTCGGTTTTATGTTATTTATTTTTTGCGTGGGAGTGGAAGCTGGACCCAATTTCTTTTCTATTTTCTTCCGCGACGGGAAAAATTATTTCATGCTGGCGCTGGTGATGGTCGGTAGCGCCATGCTACTCGCGTTGGGTCTAGGTAAACTCTTTGGCTGGGGAATTGGCCTGACGGCGGGGATGCTGGCCGGTTCCATGACATCAACGCCGGTGCTGGTCGGCGCAGGCGACACGCTGCGTAACACCGCCAGTATGGGAAGCCAGCTCGGTATTGAGCAAGATCACCTGAGCCTGGGCTATGCGCTGACCTATCTGGTCGGGCTGGTCAGCCTCATTTTTGGCGCACGCTATCTGCCCAAACTCCAACATCAGGACCTGCCTACCAGCGCACAGCAGATTGCACGTGAGCGCGGGCTGGACGCAGACAGCCAGAGAAAAGTCTATCTGCCAGTGATTCGCGCCTATCGCGTCGGGCCAGAGCTGGTTGACTGGGCGGCAGGCAAGAATTTGCGCGAGTTGGGGATCTATCGCCAAACGGGTTGCTACATTGAGCGCATCCGACGCAACGGCATTCTGGCCAGTCCCGACGGTGATGCCGTTTTACAAATCGGCGATGAGATCGCGCTAGTCGGTTATCCAGACTCGCATTCCCGCCTGAACTCCAATTTCCGCGATGGTAAGGAAGTCTTCGATCGCGATTTACTGGATATGCGCATCGTGACGGAAGAGATCGTCGTTAAGAACCACAATGCCGTCGGCAAGCGCCTTAGCCAATTGAAGCTGACTGATCACGGCTGTTTCCTGAACCGTATTGTCCGCAGCCAGATTGAAATGCCGATTGACGATAACGTCGTGCTGAATAAGGGGGATGTCTTGCAGGTCAGCGGCGATGCCCGTCGAGTAAAAAGCATTGCTGACAGAATCGGGTTTATTTCTATTCACAGCCAGGTTACCGATCTGCTGGCTTTCTGCGCTTTTTTCGTTATCGGTATCATGGTCGGACTGATCACCATCCAATTTAGCAACTTCACCTTTGGTATCGGCAACGCAGCTGGGTTGCTGTTCGCCGGTATCATGCTGGGGTTCCTGCGTGCCAACCACCCGACCTTCGGCTATATTCCGCAAGGCGCGCTCAATATGGTCAAAGAATTTGGCCTAATGGTCTTCATGGCTGGTGTTGGCTTGAGTGCAGGTAGCACAATCAACAGCAGCCTAGGAGACGTCGGTATCCAAATGCTGGCTTCGGGACTCATTGTCAGTCTGGTACCCGTGGTGATTTGTTTCCTGTTCGGCGCCTATGTACTGAAAATGAACCGGGCGCTACTGTTTGGCGCGATGATGGGCGCGCGGACCTGTGCACCCGCCATGGAAATTATCAGCGATACGGCTCGCAGTAACATCCCTGCACTCGGCTATGCGGGCACCTATGCGATCGCCAACGTGCTGCTGACATTAGCGGGTTCACTTATCGTGATTATCTGGCCTGAATTACCCGGCTGAAAAAATGTAAAAAGTCGACAATATTTTTCAGAAAAGCGAGAACTTTTTCTTTTCCCTAAAGTCTGAATAAGTGCCACTGCTTTTCTTTGATTCCCCTTATTGAGGAGCCCATCGTTCCCGCCTTTCAGGTTCAAGAGCGATGGGCGTTTTATTTTCCGCTCTACATTAGCCAAAACACCTTCTCTTCTCACTTTTCACACATTCGCTATCACATTTACTTCATTTTTTGTTATTAAAATAACAAGGTTTAATTTTATTGTTATTTTTGTGACACTTTAATCATTGAGTGTCATAATCGCACCACTGATTTTTTATCGATACCACCGAGGATTTACCATGACTGACTACGCACGCTATATCGACCATACACTGCTGGCGGCCAATGCTACCGAACAGCAAATCATCACGCTGTGCGAGGAAGCGGTAGCACACCGTTTTTATGCTGTTTGTGTGAATTCAGGCTATGTTCCCTTAGTCGCCGAAAAGCTGACGGGCACTGACGTTCAGGTGTGCTCTGTCATCGGTTTCCCTCTCGGTGCAGGCCTGACGGCCAGCAAGGCTTTTGAAGCCAAAGCGGCGATTGATGCCGGCGCTCAGGAAATCGACATGGTCATTAACGTCGGCTGGCTGAAAAGCGGGAAGATTGCCGACGTTCGAGCAGATATTCAGGCCGTACGCGAGGTTTGCGCCGCTATACCGTTGAAGGTAATATTGGAAACCTGTCTGCTTGATGACGAGCAGATCGTACTGGTGTGTGAAATGTGTCGTCAGTTGGATGTCGCGTTCGTCAAAACGTCTACCGGTTTCAGCACCGGCGGTGCGCGCGAAGAACACGTTCGACTGATGCGTAGCACCGTCGGCAGCGAGATGGGTGTCAAAGCATCCGGCGCGGTTCGCGATCGCCAAACGGCACAGCGTATGATTGAAGCAGGCGCCACGCGTATCGGCACCAGCTCAGGCGTTGCTATCGTTTCAGGTGAAGCTGCCGCAGCAGGGAACTACTAACAACAAAAATAGCTTACAAATTGGGAATGTTATGGAAACGCGGCGCGACGAACGAATCGGCAGACTGGCTCAGGCATTAAAGAAAACCGATAAACTCCATCTGAAGGACGCCGCACAGCTACTCGGCGTGTCCGAGATGACCGTGCGCCGCGATCTGAATGCAGATTCCACCAGCATTATGCTGCTCGGCGGCTACGTCGTGAGTGACCTGAAAAATAACGGTGTCACAAACTATTTTGTCTCCGACCAGCAGACTAAACAGGTCAGGGAGAAGCAGGCTATCGGTGCGACTGCTGCGCATCTCGTAGAAGCAAACGATACCGTTTTTTTCGACTGCGGCACCACGATTCCTTTCATCATTGATGCTATCCCTGATGAACTGCCTTTTACCGCGATTTGCTATTCCCTGAATACCTTTTTGGCACTACAGGACAAAAAGGCGTGTAGAGTGATTTTATGCGGTGGGGAATATCATCACGATAACGCAATTTTCACCCCGCTCAACCAGCGCAGCGAGTTGGATAACATCTGCCCGAATAAAGCGTTTATCTCAGCAGCAGGTATCGAACTTAACGCGGGCGCCACCTGTTTTAACTTTGCCGAGCTGGGTATGAAACAGCGCGCAATGGCGACCGCACAGCGCAGCATTATCGTGGCGGACAGCAGCAAGTTCGGCCAGATCAAACGCGCCTACATTGGCCCGATGACGCTGTTTGATACGGTCATTTCCGACAGCGCCCCGAGCGACGCCTACTTACGTTATTTTTCCAACAACGGTATTCAGTTAATCCACCCCGGCAATTAACTGAATAGTCCACCAAACCACTGCTGCATCTTCATCATCACCGTATCCCAGAGGCGGCTAAAGAAACCGGCCTCGGGGATATCATCCATCGCCACCAGTTCGCGCTGCCCGATACTTTTGCCATCCAGTTGAAAATCGATGGTGCCGACAACCTGATTCTTGGTTAGCGGTGCGGAAAGCTGTGGTTGACTGAGCGTAAAGCTAGCTTTCAGGTTCTTCATCTGCCCTTTCGGGATGGTCAGCGCAGCATCCTGTGCGACGCTAAGTCGTGCTTCTTTCTCGGTACCAAACCAAATCCGCTGCGTGGTAAAGGGGGCATCCGCCTTAATAGGCGTTACCGTTTCAAAAAAACGGAAGCCCCAGGTAAGCAGCTTTTCACTTTCACGGAAGCGAATGGCATCCGTTTGCGCCCCCAGCACCACGGAAATCAGACGCATATTGCCTTCCGTTGCCGAGGCGACCAGATTGTGTCCCGCGCCGTTGGTGTGGCCAGTTTTCACACCGTCTACATTCAGGTTAGTGCTCCACAGCAGACGGTTGCGGTTCGGTTGGCGAATGTTATTGAAGGTGAATTCTTTTTCTTTGTGCAACGCATACTCTTCCGGCACGTCGCGAATCAACGCCTGGCCTAACAGAGCCATATCACGTGCGGTGCTGTACTGCCCTGTGGCATCAAGCCCGTGCACGGTAAGGAAATGCGTATTCGTCAGGTTAAGCGCCTTCACATAATTATTCATCAGGCTGACAAACGCATCCTGACTGCCTGCGACGTAATCCGCCAGCGCAATGCTGGCATCGTTACCAGACTGAATGACAATCCCTTTATTTAACTCAGAGACGGGGATACGGTCCCCCGGCTTAAGGAACATCAGTGACGAGCCACGTAGCGCTGGGTTGCCAGTTGCCCAAGCGTCCTTTCCGACGGTCACTTCATCCGTCGGACTAATTTTACCGGATTTAATCGCCTGTCCAATGACATAGCTCGCCATGATTTTTGTCAGGCTGGCAGGGTCAAGGCGCTCATCGGCATTGCTCTCCGCCAACACCTTACCGCTGTGGTAATCCATCAGGATAAAGGCTTTGGTGTCGATTTGCGGCACCGCAGGCAGCTGTTCAGCATAGGTGAAAGGCACCAAACCAACAAGCAATACCGTACCTACAGAGAAAGACGTGAGTCTGGTCAGGAAAGGGGTTGTTTTCATGAGTTCGCCGCAATGTCCATCAGTCGTTAAAAATTCTTAATTTTCAATATTTTTTGAAAACTTTAGTAACACATAAAAGTAACGCGTCATCTCTGGGATGAAAACCGTTCCTTCTGTAAAGATAGTCAAAGAAATGCAAGAACCAAAAAAAATGCTGATAAAAAAAGGACTTAGGGAAAATAAGGAATATCTGAAAATGCAAGCGATAGAACAATTAGAGGAAATAACGGACGGCACGAGGAACATGGCAGTGTAACTCCCTCCCTCGTGCTCAGATATGAAAACCCTTAGCGGCGTTCGCGCTTATCTGCACGCTTTGACAGCCAGTCGCCCAATGTTTGTACCACCTGCACCAGAATGACCAGCGCAACCACGGTGATCACCATCACCTCGGTTTCATAGCGGTAATAGCCGAAGCGGATCGCCAGATCCCCCACGCCGCCCCCGCCGACAATGCCTGCCATCGCCGAATAGCCGATGAGGCTCACCAGCGTAATCGTCAGGCCGCGCAATAACCCTGCTTTCGCTTCTGGCAGTAACACCGTGCCGATAATACGCATCGGGCTGGCGCCAAATGCTTCGGCCGCCTCCACGATGCCGGGATCGATTTCACGCAGCGCGCTATCCACCAGCCGCGCATAGAACGCGATCGCCGCTACTGACATCGGCACCGCCGCCGCCACGGGTCCAATGGTATTCCCCAAGAGACACTGCGTCAGCGGCAGCAGCAAGACCAGCAGGATCACGAAGGGAATAGAGCGAATAATATTCACCAACACGGTGCCAAACAGATAGACGGCGCGGTTTTGCCAGAACAAATTTCTGTCCGTGACATAAATCAGCAGCCCCAGTGGTAAACCGCCGATGACAGCAAGCAGAGTCGAAATCCCTACCATCTGGAATGTTTCGCCAAATGCCGCGACCAGATCGATCCATAAATCAGCCATGCAGCACCTCCACGTTCGCCGTTCTTATCTGAATATGTTCCACCGCTTCCGCCACTTTTACGGGGTCAGATGGATGCGTCAATAGCGCCACGAGGATGCCTAGCGCACGATTGCCGATGTATTCGATCTTACCGTGCAGGATATTCACGGACACACCAAAACGCGTCGCGACATCCGACAGCACGGGTTGCTCCGCCGATTCACCGACGAATAAAATCTTTAATAATGTGCCCTGCAAATCCTTCAGCAAGCGCGGCGGCAGCGCCAAATCGAGCGTGTGGGAAACCAACTGGCGGGTAAATGCATGCTGCGGCGTCGCGAAGATATCGAACACATCGCCTTCTTCCACCACCCTACCGCCCGTCATTACCGCCACACGATCGCACACGGCCTTAATCACGCTCATCTCATGAGAAATCAGCACGATGGTAATGCCCAGTGTCTCGTTAATCTCTTTCAGCAGCGCCAGAATAGCGGCTGAGGTTTCCAGATCGAGCGCCGACGTTGGCTCATCGCACAGTAATACTTCGGGATCGTTGGCAATCGCTCGGGCAATGCCTACGCGCTGTTTCTGACCACCGCTGAGCTGTGCCGGATAAGACGATGCTTTATCTGCCAGCCCCACCAGATTCAGAATTTCCGGCACGCGCGTCGTGATATCCGCGTTGGATTTCCCAGCGGCTTTCAGACTAAAGGCCACGTTTTCCGCCACGGTACGCGTCTGCATCAGATTGAAATGCTGAAAGATCATGCCGATTTTTTGCCGCTGTTCCCGCAGAAGCTGCCCTGACAGCTCGCTGATGAGCACACCATTGACGCGCACACGGCCTGACGTCGGCCGCTGCAAGAGATTGATGGTTCGCAGCAGCGTACTTTTTCCCGCACCACTGGTGCCGACAATACCGTAAACTTCTCCGCGCCGGATGTGCAACGACACGTTGTCTACCGCGCGGTTTTCTGGCTGCTTCCCATGAGAGAAGTCAACGCTTACCCCTTCTAACTGAATCATTATCCGCAAACTCCTAGCCTAAGCGGAAAAGAAGAAAGCCGGTCATAGACCGGCCAAATGGTATTCTGTGCAAGCCTGATGCTTACTGTGCGGGCGCTGGCGTTTTTGCCTGCATCCACTCCGGTTTCTGGAACTGGCTGTACATCAATGCCGGATCGTTGATCACTGCGGCATACGCGGGTCCTTCCACAATCGCTTTGGTATCTTTAACAAAAGGCTTGTCGAGATCGTCGGTACGCACGGCAATAATGTTTTTCAGGTTCTCATCCAGCGTTTCCAGCTTGATAGCCGATGACAGTTTCATTCCGGACGCCAGCGCGAAATTACCGTTCACCAACGATGCCGTCACGCTATCCAGCGTGCGGGGCAGTTGTGCCGCTTCCATCGGTTTAAAGACCAACCCGCGCGGGTTTTCAAGAATATCTTTCTCAGATGCTTTGGTCGGATCGATATCAGCTTTGATCGTAACCAGCCCTATCGATTGCAGGAAACGCAAACCGCGCGCCAGATTGGTGGCATCGTTAGAGAGCGTGACCACGTCTCCTTTTTTCAGCTCATCCAGCGATTTGATTTTCTTAGAGTAGAAGCCCATGCTGGCCGTCGGTACGGTAATCAGCGGGGAAATTTTTAACCCTTTATCGGCGGCGAATTTTTCCAGATACAGCGTATGCTGGAAAAGGTTGGCATCGATGCTGCCGTTAGCCAGCGCTAAATTGGGCTGAACGTAATCACTGAATTCACGCACGACGACCTTGTAGCCTTTCTTCACCAGCTCAGGTTTGATCGCCAGATTCACCATGTCGCCATACGGTCCTGGTGCCACGCCAAATGTGATCGTCTGAGGATCGCTGCTGGCCATCGCCAGTTGCATACCAGCAGCCAACAGTGTGATGCCCAACACGGCGCGAACAGAATGCGTCAATTTCATTGTGTAACTTTCCTGTCTGAATGTAACTTGCTGTCATTATTAAGAATGACAAGTTAAATCATAAAGACTAAAAAGGCATATCATTATTTCTCATCGGCTGTCGCGGATGACCGGGGCAGGCTTCACTAAGAAAGAGGGGCAGGTATGATAACGATTTGGGGTCGTGATAATTCGACCAACGTAAAGAAAGTCCTGTGGTGCGCGAAAGAATTGGCGCTGTCTTATCAGCATATTGCGGCGGGTGGGCAATTCGGCCTTAACCATGAAGCCGATTATCTGGCGATGAACCCGAATGGCCTCATCCCCTGTTTGCGGGACGGCGATCTGGTGCTGTGGGAGTCCAACACCATCGTCCGTTATCTGGCGGCACAGTATGGCCAGGATTCGCTGTATCTCGCAGATCCTAGCAAACGCGCCAGTGCTGAAAAATGGATGGACTGGGCCAGCGCCCTCGCCGTCTCTTTCGGGCCCGTGTTCATCAATATGGTGCGCGTCGCGCCGGAAAAACGCGATATGGCGTTAGTTCAGAAAGGCATCGCCGAATGCGAACGACTGTTCAATATTGTCGATACCGTTCTGGCTAATCAGCCGTGGCTATCCGGCGAACAGTTTGGCGTTGGCGATATTCCGCTAGGTTGTATTGTTTATGGCTGGCTGAATATGCCGATTGATCAGCAATCGCACCCGCATCTGGAACGCTGGTATCAGCAACTCACCGAGCGCCCCGCGTATCAGAAGCACGTCATGATTCCGCTGTCTTAAATGAAACAGGCACCGTAAGGTGCCTGATTTCTTACTCCAGCCCGACTTTCAGTAATTTGCCATTGTCATGATCGGTCAGAAAATAGAGGTAACCGTCAGGCCCCAGTCTTACGTCGCGGATGCGTTCACCGCGGTTGCTCAGCAAGCGCTCTTGTGAAACGACGTTATCGCCATCAAGCGTTAGACGAATCAGGTTCTTCTCTGCCAGTGCGCCGATAAAGACTGAGTTTTTCCACTGCGGGAAACGGTCGCTGTTATAGAAGGCCATTCCGCTGATGCCCGGTGATTTCTCCCAATAAAAATCGGGATTCACCATACCGGCGATCTCTTTTCCTTTCGCTTCTGGAATCTTCAGCCCGGAATAGTTAATGCCATGCGTTGCAATTGGCCAGCCATAATTTTCGCCCGCTTTGGGAATGTTAATTTCATCGCCGCCTTTCGGGCCATGTTCATGTTCCCACAGCACGCCAGACCACGGATTAATCGCCAATCCCTGCGGGTTGCGATGTCCGTAAGACCAGATTTCCGGTCGTGCGTTAGGCGTGTTCACAAACGGGTTATCGGACGGTACTTTCCCCTCCGCCGTCAGGCGAACAATCTTGCCTTGTAGCTTATCCAGATCCTGTGCGGTCGGGCGCTCGTTGTTTTCACCCAGCGCGATAAACAGGTGACCTTGTCGATCAAACGCCAGCTTGCCGCCGAAGTGGTTACCCGTCGACAACTTCGGTTCCTGACGGAAGAAGACCGTGAAGTTCTCTAATCGCTTATTGTCCTCGGAGAGTTTGCCATAGCCGATTGCGGTTCCCGCTTTACCATCACTGCCCTCTTCAGCAAAACTCAGGTAGATGCGTCGATTCTGCGCGAAGTCCGGCGATAGCGCGACTTCCAGCAATCCGCCCTGTGATTTAGCGAAAACCTTCGGGACGCCCGCTATCGGGGCAGACAGCGCGCTCCCCGCTTTCCACAAGCGTAAATGCCCAGCGCGTTCCGTAATCAAAATCCCCTGACCTTCCGGTAAAAACGCTAATGACCACGGGTGGTCCAGTTTATCCTGTAATTCCGTCACCTTCGGTTCTGCCGCTACTAGCGGGCTGGAAAACAGCAGCGTAGCGCCAAGCAGCAGCCAATGTGGCGCAGCAGAAAATCGTCGTAACCGTGTGTGTAAAGCAGAATGGCGAGGCATTGGGCAATAGGACATCGCGTTGTCTCCATCCAACAAAAAGTCCTGTAAATTTAGGCGGCGGGCAATGTTTGTGCAAAAAAATGGGGCAAGGTTTACATTTATTGAAGAAATCAGCGATTAAAAACCTCATCACCACGACGATAAAATGCTGAGTTTTACGCCACTGACTATAAGGATAATCAACTATGGTGTAAAATCCTCCGGTTTTTATTTTCTGTTTATTTTGTGAGCGAATAATATGCAACAACCACGTATCGGCTTTGTTTCCCTCGGCTGCCCGAAAAACCTCGTCGACTCCGAGAGGATTCTGACCGAACTGCGTACTGAAGGTTATCAGGTCGTCCCGCGCTATGACGACGCTGAACTGGTGATCGTCAATACCTGTGGTTTTATTGACAGCGCCGTACAAGAGTCGCTGGAAGCGATCGGCGAAGCGCTGAATGAGAACGGTAAAGTTATCGTCACAGGCTGTCTGGGTGCCAAAGAAAATCAAATACGCGAAGTGCATCCAAAAGTGCTGGAAATTACCGGCCCGCACAGCTACGAGCAGGTGCTGTCGCACGTACATCAATATGTTCCTAAACCGACGCACAACCCGTTTACCAGTTTAGTCCCTGAGCAGGGCGTGAAACTCACGCCACGCCATTACGCGTATCTGAAAATCTCAGAAGGCTGTGACCACCGCTGCACATTCTGCATCATCCCATCTATGCGTGGCGATTTGGATAGCCGCCCAATCGGTTCGGTGCTGGATGAAGCGAAACGTCTGGTTGATGCCGGCGTAAAAGAGCTGCTGGTGATTTCTCAGGATACCTCGGCGTACGGCGCAGATGTGAAGCAGCGTACCGGATTCTGGAACGGGCAGCCGGTCAAGACCAGTATGGTCAGCCTGTGTGAGCAACTGGCGTCTCTCGGTGTGTGGGTGCGTTTGCACTATGTCTACCCTTACCCGCACGTAGACGATGTGATTCCATTAATGGCGGAAGGCAAGATTCTGCCGTATCTGGACATCCCACTCCAGCACGCCAGCCCGAAAATTCTCAAACTGATGAAGCGCCCCGGCGCAGTCGAAAGAACGCTGGAGCGTATTAAGCGCTGGCGCGAAATCTGCCCAGACTTAACGCTGCGTTCTACCTTCATTGTCGGTTTCCCTGGCGAGACGGAAGAAGATTTCCAAATGCTGCTCGATTTCCTGAAAGAAGCTAAACTCGATCGCGTGGGCTGCTTTAAATTCAGCCCGGTCGAAGGTGCTGCGGCAAATGCATTGCCGGATCAGGTGCCGGAAGAGATCAAAGAAGAACGTTATCATCGTTTCATGCAGCTTCAGCAGGCCATTTCTACCCAGCGCTTGCAGGATAAAATTGGCCGTGAAGTGCTGGTATTGATCGATGAAATCGACGAAGAAGGCGCGATTGGCCGCAGCATGGCCGATGCCCCTGAAATCGACGGCGCGGTTTACCTGAACGGAGAAACGGGCGTGAAAGTCGGTGATATCGTTAAGGTCAAAGTTGAACACGCAGACGAGTACGATCTGTGGGGTAGCCGAGTTTAACGCGCCTATTACGCCTAATACCGATCGTTTGAGGATCGAGATACACGGGGCGACCACAGGGGTGAGGCCTCCCTGCGGGAACCTCCCCCTGTGTTTCCCCTAACAACGGACTAAGTAACCAGTATTACCCATCACGCCAGCTTTTCTGCCCGAAAGGCTGGCGTGATATTTACTGGCATTCTCATCCTAACGCTGAAAATTCAATCAATAAACCATCCGTTCCTCGCCTTCGTCTTGCGTCACCCTGTCAGGTAAAGTAGCCTTGAGGCATGATTAGTCGACTAGCCTTGCCCGAGGCATAAGCATGTGGAAACGCCTGACATTCGGTTTGTTAGCCCTCATTGGCGTGCTGCTGCTCTCTGCTTTTGCCCTCGATCGTTGGATCAGTTGGAAAACCGCTCCATTTATTTACGATGAACTTCAGGCCTTGCCGAAGCGTCAGGTTGGCGTCGTATTGGGGACGGCGAAATACTACCGTACCGGTGTGATCAATCAGTATTACCTGTTCCGTATGCAAGGGACGATTAACGCCTACAACAGCGGTAAAGTTAGCTATCTTCTGCTCAGTGGTGATAACGCGCTGCAAAGCTATAATGAACCGATGACAATGCGTCGCGATTTGATCGCCGCGGGCGTTCCGCCTTCAGATATCGTGCTGGACTATGCGGGGTTCCGTACGTTGGATTCCATTGTCAGAACACGCAAGGTGTTTGATACCAACGATTTCACCATCATCACCCAACGTTTCCACTGCGAACGCGCGCTATTCATTGCGCTGCACCTCGGGATTCAGGCGCAGTGTTACGCCGTGCCTTCGCCCAAAAATATGATGACCGTGCGAGTTCGTGAGTTTGGCGCTCGTCTGGGTGCACTGTTCGATCTGTATATCCTCAAACGCGAACCCCGCTTTTTAGGACCACAAGTGCCGATTCCCGCAGAACATACCATTCCAGAAGATGCCCCAGATTATCCTGCTGTCCTGCCGGAGCAAGTGCTGCCCTCGCCCGTTCATCAGACTAAACCTGACCAACCAGCGAAAGCCGAGCCCGAATCCAAACTACAGAACGAGCCCAGCGCTTAGGGCTTGTTCTACGCCGTTTTCCCTATCGCATTAGTCAGTTTGCGCCATAGCCATTCCAGCGGACCTTGCCGAAAATAGCGCAACCAGTAGTGAGAAAAAACCAGATTAACGATCCAGATAAGGGGCACCAGCGCTAACAGTTGCAGACGACTAAAGGCCATAAACAGACCAAGCTGGTTGAATAGCATCACACCAATAAAGGTTTGCAGCAAATAGTTGGTTAACGCCATACGCCCGACATCTGTAATCCAATACGTAATGCGCCATTGGCACAGCGTGCCCCAAAAACCGTAGCACAGCGCCAGATAGCCTATCGCCTGCAAGGGTGAACTCAGCTCGCGCGGAATTTGCAATAACAGCCCGCTCCAGCGATATTCCCAGTCCACCAGCCATTGCCCCACCACACCGATACTGTTAATCGCCAGGCCCAGCGGAATCAGCCACAGTGCCACCTTACGATAGTGCGCTGTGCTGAATTCCCCCTTCAGCCAGCCGCTGCGCATCAACCCTGCACCTAATAACATCATGCCAGCCAGAACCCAAGCGTACTGTAATCCTAATGACAAGAAACCATCCGTCAGCAGATCAAAACGAATCTTCCAGGCTTCTGCTCCCCCCAAAGTTCGCCAGTAAGCCTCATAGGAGACATCCGCCACGCTCGGTAACCAGAATCGCCCTGGTTGTAACGTCAAAATATGGTTTAGAACAAACAGAACAATGATCTCAACTAGGTATAATAAAGCCCCCATGTATATCAGTTGTCGGCTACTCGTGGCGTAACGAATGAGGTTATAACTCAGGATGCCGATCAGCGCGTAGTCAAACAAAATATCGCCATCCCACAGAAAGATGGCATGAATCGACCCAATGATCATCAACCAGAACAAACGAGCATGAACCCAGCGTACTCCTCGGGGAAGTAACAACTGCAATCCCGCCCCGAACAGAAGGGAAAATATCGTCAAAAATTTTATCTGCGCCAGCAGATCCATCGCCGCCCACGTCAAAGTATCGGACAACGTGGGGTCTCCCTGCCAGGCTGGATTAAGGTATGCCGCATGCGGTAAACCAAATGACGTAATGTTGAGCAGTAAAATGCCCAAGATGGCAATGCCACGCGCGAAATCCAGTGTAACGATCCGCGAAGGTGACGAATGCGGTGACGGAATAGTGTGAGAAGGCATACAAATTACATTTTCAAATCATCGAAGTAGCGATTGTATGCACAGAAAAGGAAAAAGCGAAGACACTTGCTAATTTGACGGTAACTTATTGTGGCGATGACGAGGATATTCCCGGCATCATCGCCAATAAAACAGGCTTAATTATGGTGGCGAACCGCGCGCAGGAATTCCTGACGTGTGTTCTGGCTGGATTTAAACAGCCCGCCGAGCGATGTCGTGGTCGTGGCGCTGGTCGCATCACGAATACCGCGCGCCTTCACGCAGTAATGCACCGCATCGATCGAAACCGCAACGTTATTGGTACCCAACAGCGTTTGCAGCGCGACGAGAATCTGCTGCGTTAAGCGTTCCTGCACCTGAGGGCGCTGGGAGAAAAACTGGACGATGCGGTTGAGTTTCGACAAACCAATGACACCATCTTTCGGGATATACGCCACCGTCGCTTTCCCATCGATCGTCACGAAATGGTGTTCACAGGTACTGGTCAGCGTGATGTCACGCACGGTAACCATTTCATCAACCTTCATTTTGTTTTCAATGATGGTGATTTTAGGGAAATTGGCGTAGTCCAAGCCGGAGAATATTTCATCAACGTACATTTTAGCGATACGAGTCGGTGTTTCAGCCAGGCTGTCATCGCTCAGATCGAGACTCAGCAAATTCATAATTTCCGTCATATGCTCAGCAATACGTTGCTTACGCGTATCCCGATCCAACAACGCCCCACGCAGCGGCGTTTCCAGACCACGTGCCAGCAGCGCTTCGTGCACCATAACGGCTTCTTTACTTAGTGATGACATTATTATTCTCCTGCAGGTGTAACTATGTCTATCGCACGGCTCTGATCAGACCCTAGCGCCGTCAACACTCTAGTTGAGAGAGTTACGATTATCCAGTGATTGTACGTCATGATTGTTGAAATAGATTCAGGTTATCACCCGCAGTGGGTGTACCACGGTGCCGTAACGGGGGGGAATCTTGTGCACAGAAAGACCTCGATTCCGCCATCAATGTTCTATTGATAAATCATAACCACATGCATAGCGGGTGGTTGTATGTTCAAGAAGCTAATGCGTTTTGAACTGGCTAAAGCCATAACAAAAAAGCACCGGGAACCTGTCCCAGTGCTTTTAGCGATAAATTACCTGAATTTCGCGGCTATCAGCACGCTGACACCACGTAACATGGAGCTATCAGAAAGTTTCCCAATTGTCGTTAGCATTGCCTTTTTTCCCACCTGCGGCCGCTAATAACATCGGTTTCTTTGCAGTTGGTGCATTCTCCGCCAGTCGATCCTGAGGACGACGGCGCGCGTCTGCAGCCGACAGTTGGAATACCGATACAGCCTCGGTCAACTGGCGAGCCTGATCTTCCAGCGATGCCGCAGCGGCGGCAGATTCTTGTACCAACGCGGCGTTTTGTTGTGTCACGCCATCCATTTCGGTGACTGCAAGCCCGATTTGTTCTATACCACGACTTTGTTCGTCCGATGCCGATGCGATTTCTCCCATCAGGTCGTTCACTCGGGTAATTGCGGAAATGATGGAATCCATCGCTTCACCCGTTTGTGTAACCTGATCAGAGCCCACATGGATACGTTCAACGGATTCTGTGATCAGGCTTTCAATTTCTTTCGCTGCTTGAGCACTGCGCTGTGCCAGATTGCGAACTTCGCCAGCAACCACCGCAAAACCACGCCCCTGCTCCCCCGCTCTGGCCGCTTCGACTGCCGCGTTCAGCGCCAGAATATTGGTTTGGAAGGCAATGCCGTTAATCACGCTGGTGATATCAGCAATTTTCTTCGAACTGGTCGTAATGCTCGCCATCGTCGCCATCACATCCGACGTGACCTCGCCACCTTTCTTCGCCGCAACAGAAGCATCCTGTGCTAACTTAGTAGCTTGGTGAACGTTATCAGCATTCTGTTTCACCGTCGCACTCAGCTCTTCCATACTGGCGGCCGTTTGTTCCAGTGCCGAAGCCTGCTGTTCAGTACGTGCGGATAAATCGTCATTACCGCTCTTAATTTCACTGGATCCCTGATGAATCGATGCGGAACTGTCTCGGATAATGGAAACGGTATTAACCAAACTGCCCTGCATCTCTTTCAGATAAGGAATCAACTGCCCAGCACAGTTACGGCCAAACTCCTCAATGGGATGATTAAGCTGACCGGCAGCCAGTACCTGAAAATAGCCCTTGATCATATTCAACGGTTTAACCAAGTAGTTAACCAAGTAGCGATCGGTCAATAAGAGGATAATCAATCCAATCACCGCTGCACCGAGCAGAATCTTGTTACTCCAGCCGACCAGACCGTACACCTCGCCCATTGAGGTTTCTGTCGACGAAAAAATCGCGGATTGGTATTTATCCATGTTGGCACCAAACGCGACGCTAAGTGGTGGATACGTTTTACGGAAGAGCTGGCGGAATTCATCCTGACGATTTTCACGCGCAGCGTTCAGCATGGGTGTCAATCCGTTGTCCAATAACTGACTCCACGCAGCAGTCATATTGTCTGCAGTTTCTTTATCAACACCAACATGTTCAATACGTTTAAATGCCGCCAGTTGATCCGATGTGATTTTAAATGCTGCGGTTGCCGCCGTGAAAACTTTCTCCGCATCGGCGACATCACCCGTTTGCTGGAAATCCATCGAGCGAACAACACGCGTAACCGTACGAAAATATTGATCGTTACCTTTTACCAAGATTTCTACGTTTTTGCGTTGTGTTTCACTGGTTTCCAACAGTTTCGTCATGCTGTTTAATGAGGTGGAGGTAAAGAAAGATGCACCGCCCCACACAACCAAAAACAGCCCCAGTATGATTAAAAGCATTGCCCTGATGGTGATATTTTTTAAAAAGTTCACAGAAGACTCCTATGAATTATTTGGCGATTTTCCTCTGTGCTTTCTGCAACATCGTCGCACATATTTATTAAGATCACGCCTAGTTTTATGTTATTTAATGAAGAGCACTATCGTTGGCTCTCATTCATTCGCATGGGTTCCTTTTATGACTAAAGGCACATATCCTTGCAGTAATAGTAGGAGCCTCCTACCACCACATGTACGTTATCGGCACAGTAGATTTGTACTTTACGCTTTTCAATTAGCCAGAATGATAAAGGGTAACTATAGCTAACGTCGATCATTTCACTATCGTTATTCTCCTTTTTATTTAGTAGGTTAAATTCATCAAGCTTCCTATCTGGAAACAGCCGATGCAACGTTGCCTCTCCATTGCACGGCTCGGCAACATACGGCTAACTCAGCTCGTCTCTCATAAATGAAGCTTATGTTTCATATTATCGGTCTGTTTTTTCTTTTTTCCATGTCTGTAGAAGAAATCATGCATTATTTTTTTGTGATTATTCTTATTTCCATACCAGCATTTCTTTTAAAAAAATAGATTCCCTCTGTGTCAATTAGTTAGCTACAGCACTGTTGGGTCAAACGGCCTTCTTTTCATTTTTTTCTCTGTATCAGAATATATTAATCATGATGATAATTACGCGAGTCATTTTTTATCAGGCTGCTTATTGTCTATATCTGCTGAATAATTTCATTCATGTCATATTTATCTCCATTTGTGATTTATTGATCTTACCGCGATACATGAAAACGTTGTTCCACGACCGCTGGCTCTCATCGCTCGGTGTACATGAGATGTGTTGTCTTCGCATCAGCGTGACATTCATCCCTTGCGAAATGTGCAGCTTGCCGCTACAATTCACAAAAAATGAATAATCAAATGCAAGTTAATTACAAAAAGAGAATATAATGGATTTGACCCAGCTCCGAATGTTCTGCCTCGTCGCCGAAACGGGCTCCGTCGCGCGTGCTGCGGAACAGCTTCACCGAGTGCCCTCAAATCTGACCACGCGGTTACGCCAGTTGGAACAGGAATTGGGTACCGATTTGTTTATCCGTGAGAAACAGCGTCTTCGTCTGTCCCCGATTGGGCACAATTTCTTATGCTATGCACAGCGCATTTTGGCACTCAGCGAAGAAGCGATCAGCATGACGCGCACGGGTGAACCCGCAGGTAATTTCGCACTAGGCTCAATGGAAAGCACAGCGGCAACTCGTTTGCCCACGCTATTAGCGACTTACCATCAGCGCTACCCCAACGTGTCGCTGTCTCTGAACACCGGTACATCAGGGGAAATTATTGAACGCGTGCGCGCAGGAACGCTGGCTGCCGCGTTAGTCGATGGCCCTGTCGTCTACGATGAGCTGAATGGCTGTTCATGCTTTACGGAACGACTCGTGCTGATATCCGACACGACGCACGCACCAATTACCCATGCGCGGGATGCCAGCCACGATACGCTGTTTGCCTTCCGCCCCAGCTGTTCTTACAGAAAGCGCCTTGAGAACTGGTTCCAACAGGATGGCGTGGTGCCCGGCACTATCATGGAGATCCACTCATACCATGCCATGCTTGCCTGTGTAGCCAGCGGGGCTGGGCTCGCCATGCTCCCCTATGCCATCCTTGAATCGTTGCCCGCTGGCGGGCGCGTTCAGGTACATGAATTACCGCCCGACATCGCCACCGCGTCTACGTGGCTCGTCTGGCGGCGCGATGCCTTCGGCCCCAACGTCGAGGCACTGAAGAAACTCATTATTGAACAGGCCAGCATGATTGAACCGCCCGCTCAGCAGGAATAACCCTTTATTTTCCCTGAGCGGCCATTTTCAAGACAGGACGACACAGCGATGATTACCCCGTCCTCTCATTCAATTTACAACCCATAACGGAATGCTATTAGGAGTCTCCACCATGCAAATGATTAAAACCCGTGCCGCCATCGCCTGGGGTCCCAACCAACCCTTGTCGGTTGAAGAAGTGGATCTGATGCCACCGCAAAAAGGTGAAGTCCTGGTACGCATCGTCGCAACTGGCGTGTGTCACACGGATGCCTATACGCTGTCGGGCAAAGATCCTGAAGGCGTATTCCCGGCGATTCTTGGCCATGAAGGTGGCGGGATTGTCGAAGCCATCGGGGAAGGCGTGACCAGCGTTGCCGTTGGCGATCACGTGATTCCGCTTTACACGCCAGAATGTGGTGAATGTAAATTCTGCCGCTCCGGCAAAACAAACCTGTGTCAGGCTATTCGCTCCACGCAGGGCAAAGGCCTGATGCCAGACGGCACCACCCGTTTTTCTAAAAATGGCCAGCCGATTTTCCACTACATGGGCACATCTACCTTCGCAGAGCACACCGTCGTGCCTGAAATTTCGCTGGCGAAAGTGAATAAAGAAGCACCGCTGGAAGAAGTTTGCCTGCTGGGCTGTGGCGTCACCACCGGAATGGGTGCCGTGCTGAATACCGCCAAAGTTAAAGCGGGCGATACCGTTGCGATTTTCGGCCTCGGCGGCATTGGCTTGTCAGCCATTATCGGCGCACAAATGGCGGGAGCCGGACGCATCATCGGCATCGATCTCAATACCAGCAAATTCGAGCTGGCGCGTAAACTGGGTGCCACCGACCTGATCAACCCGAAAGATTACGATAAACCGATTCAGGACGTCATCGTTGAGCTGACCGATGGCGGCGTGGACTTCTCCTTCGAATGTATCGGTAACGTCAATGTCATGCGTTCCGCACTAGAGTGCTGTCATAAAGGCTGGGGTGAATCCATCATCATCGGCGTAGCAGGTGCAGGCGAAGAAATCGCCACTCGTCCGTTCCAACTGGTGACCGGTCGCGTATGGCGCGGTTCTGCCTTCGGCGGCGTAAAAGGCCGTAGCGAACTGCCAGGCATTGTTGATCGTTACCTGAAAGGTGAGTTCCCGCTGAATGATTTCATCACCCACACCATGGGACTGGATGACATCAACACCGCATTCGATTTAATGCACGAAGGCAAATCGATTCGCTCCGTGATTCATTTCGGTTAATTGCACCGCAGTCAGGAACAGAAAAAGGAGGCTGTACAACGATGACTTCATCACTGGAACTGCTGGAAGAACACCGTATGTTTGGCGGCTGGCAACAGCGCTACCGCCATGAGTCAGCCACGCTGAACACCGCGATGACGTTCAGCATTTATCTGCCGCCGACACAGGATGACACGCCGCCGCCCGTACTTTACTGGCTGTCTGGGTTAACCTGTAACGACGAAAATTTTACGACGAAAGCAGGCGCGCAGCGCGTTGCCTCCGAGCTGGGTTTGGTGCTGGTCATGCCGGACACCAGCCCACGTGGTGACGGCGTAGCAGATGATGCTGGGTACGATTTGGGTCAGGGTGCAGGGTTCTACGTGAATGCCACGCAGGCACCTTGGTCGGCACACTACCGGATGTATGACTACATCAGCAGTGAACTGCCGGCACTGATTCAGCAGCATTTTAACGTGGCCAGCCGTCAGTCCATCAGCGGGCATTCAATGGGCGGGCACGGCGCGCTGATGCTGGCGCTACGCAATCCGGAAAAATTCCTGTCTGCATCTGCGTTTGCCCCGATCGTTAACCCAAGTCAGGTTCCTTGGGGACGCAAGGCGCTTACCGCCTATCTCGGCGAGGATGAGGCGCAGTGGTTGCAGTATGACAGCTGCCATTTACTGGCAAATAGCCAGAAGAAGCTGCCGATGCTGGTCGATCAGGGAGACTGCGATCAGTTTCTCCCTGACCAGTTGCAACCCGCGAAGCTGGAAGAACTGGCAAGCCAGTATGCCTGGCCGCTAACGCTGCGGACACAATCCGGCTATGACCACAGCTATTTCTTCATCGCGAGTTTCATCGAGGACCACCTGCGCTTCCACGCCCGCTATTTATTGGAAGACTAGCAGTCCGAATAATAGTGCTATGCTTACCTCGTTGAGCGCCGCGCTCAGGAATCTCCTGAGCGCGTTTTCTCTCCCAATCGTCATCATCCCTGAACAACACGAGCGCACCTGCCGCGTGCAGCCTTAACGGATCAAAAAAGAAAAAAAGGAAACCTTGATGATACACGTTCATCACCTCGAGAAATCCCGTTCGACCCGCGTGACCTGGTTGTTGGAAGAGCTGGGCGTTGATTATAAAATCATTCGCTACGCACGTGACCCAAAAACGTTTAGTGCTCCCACATCGCTCAAACAAATCCACCCGCTAGGGAAATCACCAGTGATTACCGATGGCGAACTCACCATTGCCGAATCCGGGGCCATTGTGGAATACCTGATTGAAACTTACGGTAACGGCAGACTCCGTCCACAGAGCGGACAAGCGCTACTGGACTATCGCTTCTGGCTGCATTTCGCTGAGGGTTCACTCATGCCGCTACTGGTAATGCGTTTGGTATTGGCAAAAACAGAATCCGCACCGATGCCATTTTTCATCCGTCCTATCGCACGCAAAATTGTGCAGAGTATCGAGCAGGCCTTTATTGTGCCACGGCTGACGACACAGTTGCAGTTCATCGAACAGCATTTGAGTACACAAGAGTGGTTTGCAGGAGCGTCGCTCAGCGGTGCCGATATACAAATGGCCGTCCCGCTGGTGTTAGCGAAAACGCGTCTGGATTTCAGCCGTTATCCGCATATCCAGCAATACATTGAGCGGATAGAAAGCCAGCCAGCGTTTCAACGGGCTATCGCTCAGGATTAACTGGGCAATCAGAACATATCCTCATCGGTGATAAATAACAAACCGGTCAGGAGCGACAGAGAAAGAATTCTGTGAGCGTTTACTGATTATTCATAATCTAATAACGATATGCTGCTGTTTACCCCCGATATATTTCGAGCTATAACACAATTCTTAAGGTTATAACACAATATAGCCAGAGGGATCGAAAGAGGGGGTATCCCGTCAGGATGCGGCATTGATACGTTGGGAGTGATTAATTTTGCAGAGAAAACGCGTTTCATCAGCAGAGTTGTTTTCAGTCGGATACGATGCAGAAAAAAGCCAATTGGAAGTCGAATTGCTAAATGGGAGCATCTATCTCTACAGCGGCGTCGCGCGCATGATTTATGAAGAGCTTATGGCCAGCAAGACGAAGTACCGTTACTACGCCAGCTTTATCAAAAATTCATTCCCTTACGAGAAAACGCAGTAATTTTTGAAGATAAAGAGCCCTGGCTTTTAAAGATAAATAATAGTTTTTAGGGCGGAGAATACTCTCCTCCCTTCTCTTTCTACTCGGTTATTCCCCAGCCGACTCAACGGTGTTAAACGCTGTCAGCAGAACCTCTTCATTCAGTACCAACGGCAGATAATGAATGGATTCCCCCTCCTGCAAGGTTCGGGCAATAACGGCCTGAAGCGCCGCACGATCGTGAATATCTATATCCAGTGCGGCCAACGAGGTCGGCAAACCAAATACCTTAAACGCCGCTTTCAATTGGCGCAGCGTTTCACGATCCCCCAGCAAAGCGCTCTGCACCAAAATGCCATAGGCCACTTTAGTACCGTGCAGAAAGCGTTCCGTTTGCGGCAACACCGTCAAACCATTATGCACCGCATGCGCCGCTGCCACACGGGTGTAACGCTCACCCAAGCCGCCAACCATGCCGCCGCCGGCAATGATCGCATCGACCACATCCAGAAAGTCCTGCGTCAGTTCACCACGATTGACGGCTTCCAGCGCCGCCTCACTTTGTTGCAGCAACACATTACGGATATCCAGTGCAGCCTGTAACCCCAGTCGGACAGAAAGCGGCAGCGTTTCTGGTTGAGGACTAAGGACGACGGCTTCATACCATTTCGCTAGGGTATCACCGACGCCAGCCAGCAGGTACTCCACCGGTGCTGCCAGCAAAATCCGCGGCTCCACCAGCACCAGATGGTTAGCATCAGTGAAAATCTCGAAGCGCAGCGCCTGTCCGGCATCGTTATACCAGACGGACAGCGGCGTCCAGGCCGCACAAGTCGCCGCAATAGTCGGAATAGCCACCAGCGGCACGCCAATGTGGCGCGCCGCGACCTTCGCGGTATCCAGCACCGCCCCACCACCGACGCCAATAACAACCTGACAGTCATCGCCCGCCTGAGCCACCAGTTTTGCGACTTCCCCCTCACTGCAATGTGCCCCAAACTGAACGCGCTGGGCTGACGGCGCATCGAATTCGGCGGGCAAATACGGGCGCGCCGCCGCAATCGCCCGCTCGCCGTAGATCCACAGTGCGTTTTTCAGCACCTCTGGCGGATAAAATTCCAGCAGCTTATCGATAGCGCCAGAGAAAGAAAAATAGTTGGCGGGGCCAACCTGTACGCGGACTGTCGTTGTGTGCATGTTTACCTTTTCCTCGCCGCGCCCTTTCTTGAGCACGGTTCTTCTTGTATGTTTTTTTGACAGCCGAATATGCTGCGCTACCCTGTTGATAATCCCATCTTATTCACTTGCTTGCGGCAGATTAAGAACTTTTTTGCTTAATTTATACTTTTTCGTTCATAGCCAAACCGGCTCAAACACTTGAAGCTGTATTAAATGCTCTGAGATATGTGCTACCTTTCTTTTCCGTTATTTCATGACCTGACCGCCAAGAACGTTACCGACCATGATTCCTACCCCCCAAAGCCGACTGGAAATGCACAATATTTCCATCTCCTTTTCTGGTTTCCACGCCCTCAAACAGGTTAATTTCACACTGGAAGGTGGTTCGATTCATGCCCTGACTGGCGCAAACGGCGCGGGTAAATCCACGCTCATGACGATCTTATCAGGCGCTTACGATCACTATCAGGGCGACATTCTGATTAATGGCAAGCCGATCGACGTCCATTCACCACGTGATGCCAAACGGTACGGTATTCATCTGGTACAGCAAGAAGTTGATGTCGCGCTGGTTCCCACGCTGTCCGTGGCGGAAAACATTATGCTGGATACGCTGGCGCAGGATGGGCATCTGCTGAGTTGGTCGCAGATATACCGGCAGGCGCAGGCGCTGCTCGATCAGCTTGGCGTTCACCTGAATGTTCGCCAGCGGCTGGATACCTGTTCGCTGGCCGAGAAACAGCAAATTCTGCTCGCCCGCGCCTTGTCCCACGAGTGTCGTTTCCTGATTTTAGATGAACCCACTGCCCCGTTGGATCAGGCTGAAAGTGCACGACTCTTTCAGGTAGTTCGCCGTTTACAAGCCGATGGCATCGGGATCGTGTTTATTTCCCACCGTATTCATGAGCTGAATGAGATCTGCGATACGTTGACCGTTCTGCGTGACGGCGAGTTTGTCAGCAGTGGTGCGATGCAGGGACTCAGCGGCGAAGCCATTGTAGAGAGAATGCTGGGGCACCGGCTTGACGATATCTTCCCACCGCGCCGAGCGACACCTGCCGCAGAGACGCTGCTTCAGGTCACCGGTTTACACGACGAAACGCTGTTGCACAATATTTCTCTTACGCTGCGCAAAGGGGAAATCCTGGGCATTGCCGGGCTGGCTGGTGCAGGGAAAACCGAGCTATGTAAAGCGCTGTTCGGCGCGGAACCCTGCCAGATCGCGCAGGGAGAATATCGAGGTAAACCCTGGCGACCGCATTCGCCGCACCAGTCCGTCGAACAGGGTCTGGCGCTGGTTCCTGAAGAGCGGCGTAAAGAAGGCATTTTTATTGATGAATCTGTCACTATGAATCTGAGCATCACCGCCACCGACAGTTTTTCCCGCTGGGGCATTTTCAGCCGCAGTAAGGCAGTGAGCTGGGCGAAACGGATCGTTGATCAGCTTGTGGTTCGCACCACCGGTCCGGCACAAAAGCTGGCGCGTCTGTCGGGTGGGAATCAGCAGAAAGTGGCGATCGGCAAGTGGTTACACAGTGAAGCACAGGTTCTGATTTTTGATGAACCGACCAAAGGCGTTGATATCAAAGCCAAACAGGACTTGTTCACGCTGATTGACGGCCTCGCCCGTCAGGGAAAAGGCATTATTTATGCCTCGGGCGAGTTTTCCGAACTTGTCGGACTTTGCGATCGCATCTGCGTGCTCTGGGATGGCCGCATTGTCGCAGAGCTGAACGCCGCTGAGATTGACGAAGAAACCTTACTTTTATATTCAACTGGAGGAACTCCCGCGTGAGTCACCCACTTTCATCTAACGGGGCGCTCCCCTTCCGCCACCACGTTTTTGAGTTTCTCTATAAATGGGGCATGCTGATCACGGTTGTCGCACTGATTGCGATCTTCGGGCTGGCATCGGACAACTTTCTCGATCCGTATAACATCATCAATATCCTGCGTTCTATTGCCATCGTTACAGTGATTGCCATTGGTGTTTCGATCTCGCTGTCCGTCGGCGGTTTTGATCTTTCCGTAGGCTCAACGGCGTCGCTGGCCAACGCGCTGGTTATCTCGCTGTTTGTCTGGTACGGATTCGGCACTACGGGTGCGATCGTCCTGACGCTGCTGCTGTGCACGCTGGTCGGGCTATTCAATGCCTTTCTTATCGTCGTACTGAAGATTCCCGATATGCTGGCGACGCTTGCCAGCCTGTTCGTCATTCAGGGCGTGGCGATGACGTACAGCTATGGCGGCTCCATCACGCAGAACATGGTGTTGCCCAGCGGAGAGATGGCGGAGGGCATCATTCCTGAGTTCTTTGCCACGCTAGGTCAGGTACCGGTCATTGTCGTCATCATGCTGGCGGTAACGGTACTGGTGCAGTTGTACCTGTCCCTCACCAAACACGGTCGCCGGATGTACGCCATCGGCGGCAACCCCGAGGCTGCAAGACTGGCTGGCATTCGCACCGCGCGTTATCGGGTACAGGCGTATGTGTTCTCTTCATTACTTGCGGCGCTGGGCGGCATTTTACTGGCGTCACGCATCGGATCTTCTCAGGTCAATGCCGGAGGTGGCTATTTGATGGATGCCGTTGCCGCTGCCTACATTGGTTTCTCGCTGGCGGGATCCGGCAAACCAAACGCGCTGGGTACGCTGCTCGGTGCCGTTATTCTTGGCGTCTTGCAGAATGGGTTGGTGATGCTCTCCGTGCCTTACTACGCCATGGATATCATCAAAGGTCTGGTTCTGGCACTCGCACTGGCAATGACGTATATCCAGAAACGCTGATTCGCACAGACGTCCGCCCCGTGTATCTGAATTCGGGGCGGATTCACCACTCAGCCCACGCCCCTCCGTCATTAAATCGGATTTATCTCACAAAAATATATCATCACATCCGTTTTATTACTCACCCCCGTTATTATTAATCAGTAAACATTTCCTCATGCAACAAAGAGAGTAATCAGAATAATCACAAATAATAGCATTTCGCTTTAGTTTTAATGTGAATAATTTTCATTCTCTCACGGAAATATTTCATTCTTGAGAGGAGATATTCCTTCGCGGATATATGCGTCTGGCGCGGATAATCGATGACAAAAGATTCAATCTGACGAAACGTTCAATTTTAGTAATCAATTAAAATTGATAAATATCATATTTTCGCTGCCGGGCAATATTCCTTTATACCCGGCGAAATCAAACTACAGCTTATTTGTATCCGTTCTGCTGAGCATACTCATCAATATTTTCAATCGTCTTTTCCATCAGTAGTTGCAGCGATGACGCAGACGTCCAGGCGATATGCGGCGTAATCAAAAGGTTCGGCAGGGTTTTCGCCGCGACCATCAATAGATTGTCTTTTTGCGGTGGTTCCTGCGTCAGGCAGTCCAGCGCTGCGCCGGCGATGATGCGCTGCTGTAATGCCTCTACCAGCGCGTGTTCATCAATCAATCCACCTCTGGCGGTGTTAATAATAAACGCGGTGGGCTTACACAGCGCGAGCGTCTCCGCATTAATCAGATGCTGCGTACTTGTATTGAGCGGGCAGTTGAGTGAAATCACATTCGCCAACCGCAGAACATCTTCAAACGGCAGATAACCGGCACGACACTGTGCTGCCCCACGGTGCTCGGCAAAAATCACCTTCATCCCCAGCGCCTGCGCCAGACGTGCGACCTCCCGCCCAATAGTACCCGCCCCGATGATGCCCAGCGTCGCGCCCGCAATGTCTTTGACGGGATGATCAAAATAAGCAAACTGCGATTGGCTGGCCCAGCGATCGCCCAGTTGATCGCGATACCACGCCATCAGACTGTGCTTTAGCGCGAAAATCATGGCTATTACGTGCTCGGACACTGCCTGTGTCGAGTAGTCCGGTACATTCTTGACCGTGATACCCAGTTCTTTGGCAGCAACAAGGTCGATATTGTCGGTTCCCGTTGCCGTCACAGCAATCAGCTTCAACTCAGGCAACGCGGCCAAGGTGTCTCGCGTTAATAGGGCTTTATTCGTGATGATAACGTGGGTGTCTTTTGCTCGGGCGATAACGTGATCGGGCGAAGTGTAGTTATATTCAATCCATTCATGGCGACATTGTGGCCGCCTAAAAGTCGTCTTTTTCAGGAAAATGGTTTCAGGCAGTGAGCCTTTATCCAAAAAGGTAATTTTTAACATCATCATGCCCTGGTTGCTATTCATACACTGATTGCCGATCTCGAGAGCTCCGCAATCGGCAATCACGACAGGTATTCTCATACAAAAATAATGAATTACATTCTCTGTATGACACAAGACAACGAACGCATTAATAACGTTACATTTCCTGCCCCATGGGAAATCCATCACTCCGTAACGTGAAGCGTAGTCAGCATTAAAGCAATTAACAATACCTAATATAATGAATTCCATTCATCGACGTTGTTAACGACGATATTCAGAAATATCACAAAAAAATAATAAGTATTGAAACACAATAGAGAAAGGGAAAAAGAGAATCACGACGACACGTAAACAACGTGAACGTAAATAAGAGCAATAATGGGGCGTGTTGTGATGTGATTCGGCAATGCCGTGGGTTAACTTCCCCGAAACGCCAAAAGCGCCGTTTCGGGGAAAATGTGTCTATCAGAAACTGACGTTCACTGATGCCCAGTAGTTACGACCCGGCATGACATAACCCGTAGTGGAACGATTCGTGTCGAAGTAGTCGCCCGCATAGTAAGTGTTAGTACCCACCGTGTAAGCCTGTACCTGGGAGAAGTCTTTATCCAGTAAATTGTTTACTGTGCCATTCAACGTGACACTTTTCGTCACTTTGTAGGAAGCCCCCATATTCACCACGGTCCACGCTTTGATATCGCTACCGCGCTCATTCGCCACCAGTTTTTGAACATCCGTCAGATTGCCGTAATTGCTGGTAAAACGAGGCGTTTTACCACGATATTCTGCCGCCAGCCAGGAGTTCCACTGCTCGTTGATTTGCCAGTTCAAGCGGGCATTAGCCATATGCTTAGCCGTATTGTTGAACGGAGCACCAGGGTTGCTGCCGCCAATTTGTTCCGTGTGTGTATAGGTATAGTTCAGACCAACGGTCAGCTCAGGTACAACGACGGGGAAAGACGTCGCGAATTCAACACCTTGAGTCCTCGCTTTACCTACATTACGGTAACTGTCTACACCCGTAGAGACGGTAAATGAGTCAATCGCATTTTTATAATGGTTCACGAACCCTGTGATATTCGCTTTTACATTCGCATCGTTTTCATAATACACCCCTGTCTCAAAATTGGTGCTTTCTTCAGGCTTGAGATTTGGGTTGCCGATGGTCGTTGCAGCGCCATTTCTGGCTACGCCACTGACACCATTATGCAATTGCGCAAGAGAAGGCGTTTTGTATCCGGTACTCACACCACCTTTTACCGTCCAGTCATCCGCGACATTCCATACCAGATAAACACGCGGGCTAACATGTCCACCGAAGCTGTCATGTTTTTCATAGCGCGCCCCCAGCGTTAATGACAGCGGGTCAAGCAACTGCCAGTCATCTTCCGCATACAGTGACCAGCTCTTCTGCTCAAAGGTTTCACCGCTATTGACCAGCACAATGCCATCTTTAACACGCGCATCCCAGTATTGTCCCCCAACCGTCAACAGGTGACTGTCACCCAGTGGAGAAACCAGACTGGTATCAAAAATAGTATTGGTATTTTTTAGTGTACGATCGCGCCCAGAGAAGCTACGGTTAGCCGCTGTCAGTGCCGTCGGCGTCAGTACACGTCCGGTATTTTCAGTTTCCGCATAGGACAGGTTAGAGCTCCAGCGGCCAAACGACAGATCGGTATCATGCCCTACCGTCAATTTATTACGTTCATAACGCAGCTCATCACGGTATCCACCACCAACAACACCGATCGGCCCTAACTGACTATTATGGTTATCGTAAGTCTGGCGCGATACATCGCCGTCAACCCATAGGGTATTCGCATCGCTGGTCTTCGCACTCAGCTTGGCACCAATATTATAGTTGTCCGTCTTCGTCGGGAACGGAACGCGCGTATTACCACTTTGGCTCAGCGACGTTACGCTAGACCCTTGACGGTGTTCCAGATTGCCACGTACAGCCAGACTCAATTTATCATTCGCCAATGGCCCAGAAGCATAAATCCCCAGTTTGGAACTGTCGCCCCATTTACTGTGCTCTTGTACCGAGTGCGACAGGTTAACGTTGCCGCGCCATGTTTTGCTGTCTTTCTTGGTGATGATATTGACCACACCGCCCATCGCATCGGAGCCATACAACGTTGACATTGGTCCACGGATCACTTCAATACGCTCAATGGCGGACAAGGGCGGCATAACAGCCGTATTCATCGTCCCAAAACCATTCGGTGTAATATCATCACTCGCGTTCTGGCGCACGCCATCGATCAAAATCAAGGTATAGCTACTGGGCATACCGCGAATGCTGATATCTAAACCACCCGTTTTACCGGTGCCGCCACGTACATCAACCCCTTCCACACCGCTTAGCGCTTCTCCCAAGTCGTGATAGTTTTTCTGGGAAAGCGCCTCTTCACTAATGACAGAAATCGATGCAGGTGCATTTGTTAGTTTCGTTTCATAACCACTGGCGCTGACGACCAGCACATCGTCATTACCTGCTGCTACTGCTGTATTGACTGCTGTTGCTGCGAGTGCCAACGCGACTGCTGTCCTGAGATTAATCAGAGAATTTCCGTTCATGATTCCTCGTTATTTTATTGAGTTTTTTTGCAAAAAATAGTGTAAAGGAATGCATGATAACGTAAATGATAAGTATTAGCATTTTGTATTTCGTTTAACTACCGTTTATAAATGTTGTTTTTCCGCGCATGAATCCCGTTAATTAAGATGTTCAGGAACAACGCGAACGAGATATCTCCGAAACAATCAACATCAAAATATTTGATATAAAAGTGATGATTTCATCAAATAAAAACGCCACTGATAACATGTCATCAGCGGCGTGAATAGAGAGACTCAGGCAAAAGCGGCGTTATTTAACCTCGTTCGCGCAATTAGTCTTTATGATCGGGGTAGGTCATATCCTGATATTTAATAAAGCGCGTTCCACGGCACAGCTTGTAACCGAACCAAATCAGCAGGAACAGCGGGATACCGATGTACGTCGCCGTCACACCATACCAGTCAATTTTGTCTTGCAGAAATGCCTGATAGTTCTGCCCCAACGTAATGATCAGGCAGAGCACAAACGCAAAGATCGGCCCTAGCGGGAAGAAACTTGATTGATAAGGCAAGCGGTTCAGATCATGGCCCTGCATAACGTACCCGCGACGGAAGCGATAATGGCTAATAGCGATCCCCAACCAGGCAATAAAGCCGGTCATACCCGACGTATTCAGTAGCCACAGATAAACCGTTTGGTTGCCATACAAAGAAGACAGGAAACACAGTGCCGCCACTACAGTGGTGGCATACAGCGCATTACGCGGCACGCCGCCTTTTGACAGCTTAGCGAACATGCGCGGCGCTTTGCCTTCCGATGCCAGCGTAAACAGCATACGCGTCGAAGCGTACATCCCGGAGTTACCCGCCGACAGCACCGCGGTCAGGATGACCGCATTCATCACGGCTGCGGCAGACAGCAGGCCCGCGTTCTCAAACACCAGCGTGAACGGGCTTACCGTAATGTCTTTGATGTCATTACGCAGCAGGTTCGGATCGGTATAGGGAATGATTAAGCTGATAATCAGAATCGCGAAGATGTAGAACAGCAGGATGCGCCAGAAAACCTGACGGATGGCACGCGGAATGTTTTTGCTTGGCTCCTGAGATTCCCCTGCCGCCACGCCGATCAGTTCCGTTCCCTGAAAAGAGAAGCCCACGATCATCGCCACACCTATCATGGCAGAGAAGCCGCCAGCAAACGGCGCATCGCCAATTTCCCAGTTATGGAATCCGGCATTTTCCGCACCGCTCATGATGCCCGTAATCATCATCACGCCAACGGCGATGAAAATGATGACCGTCGCCACTTTAATCAGTGAGAACCAGTATTCCGCCTCGCCAAATCCTTTCACGGAAATGTAGTTAAGCAGGAACATCAGCGCCAGGAACAGCGCACTCCAGATCCAGCCGGACACCTCTGGGAACCAATATCCCATCACCAGTTGCGCCGCCACCAGATCGACCGCGATGGTCACCGCCCAGTTGTACCAGTAGTTCCAGCCCAGCGCGAAGCCGAATCCTTCTTCTACATAACGGGAACCATAGCTGGAGAACGAACCGGAAACCGGCATGAACGCCGCCAGCTCGCCCAAACTGGTCATCAGGAAGTAAACCATCAGCCCAATCAGGGCATAAGACAGCAGTGCGCCACCCGGGCCTGCCTGTGAAACCGTCGCACCAGACGCGACAAATAACCCAGTGCCAATCGATCCGCCAATGGCGATCATCGTTAAATGCCGTGCTTTCAGTTCACGGCGCAGGGTCGGTGCGCCCTGTGTAGTTTGTTGAATATCGTGCTGAGCCATTGTTATCCTGCGTGCTCGTGCTAAAAATCGAGGCGGGATTGTAGCAAATAGCGTTGTGCTGAATAGTTAAGATCGTCGAGTTATAAGAGAGCTTAATAACTCACGTCCGATTATTAGCAGCAGAAAATATTTTTGCTATGGCGTTTCACAGCAATAACTCAGGAAACGTTGCAGCACATTTGACAGATGTTTCTGTCGGTGATGTACCAGATACAGCGTCCGCGTGAGTTTAGGCAGCGGCACCTTCAGTTCCACCAGCGAACCTGACGCTAGCTGTTCGGCAATGACATGTCGCGATAGGCAACTGATGCCAATTCCGTGGCGAACCGCATGTTTAATCGCCTCCGAATTACCTAATTCCATGACCAGATGAAAATGCGACAGGTGCGTCAACAGCAGATGATCCAGCACTTCGCGCGTACCTGAGCCACGTTCACGTAGGATCCAATGTGCATCCGCCAGCGCGGTTAATGAGACAGCGCCCCGGCTAAGCGGATGTTCGGGAGAGCAAAACACCACTAGCTCATCTTCCAGCCAGGGCTGTGTAATCAAATCAGGATGATGGCAAGGCCCTTCGATCAAGCCCAAATCGACACTGAATTCAGACACGCGCGTGATCACATCTTTGGTATTGCCGACATGCAATTCCAGCGGAATATCGGGGTAGTCATGGCGATAGCGAGCAATCATTGCTGGCAACAGGTAGTTGCCGATGGTGCTGCTGGCATATATACGCAGCGCCCCATTATCACGGCGGAAAAGCTGTTCAATTTCCATCGACTGTTCAAGCAGTGCCAGCGCTTTGGGGTACAGCAGGCGACCATGCTCATTCACCACCAGACGTTTACCCACTCGGTCGAAAAGTTGAACGCCCAACTGCCCTTCCAAATCCGCCAGCGCCGCGCTGACAGCCGATTGAGACAAGGCAAGCACAACGGAGGCCTGTGTCGTTGAACCACTTTTCAGAACTTCGGCAAAGACTTCCAGCTGACGTAACGTGATATGCATAGTGCGCTCTTTATCTGAAATACTTATAGGTTATAAATATATAATCAATTTCTTTTTTAATCTCGTGGATTATAAGCTGGCTTCTCAATTTTCGGTACGGTCAGAATAGGCACACAATCCATGGCTACTCCTGCGACATTACACACGATGGCCCCGCCCGATGGAGCAAAAGCGCGATTACTCGGTCTGCTATTAGTCAGTTTAATAACTTTTTCACTCCTCTGGCTGGCAAATATTCCGAAAATCGCCCACTGGGGGCCGGGTTCGCTGACATTAGCGATCCTGATAGGAATCGTGCTGGGAAACAGCATTTATCCACGTATTCATCCGCTGTGTAATCCGGGCGTGCAGTGGGCCAAACAGCATTTACTCCGCTGGGGCATCATACTTTATGGCTTTCGTCTCAGCTTTCAGCAGATTACTGCCGTTGGCGTGACTGGCGTCGCCGTCGATCTTACCGTGGTCACGCTGACGTTTTTACTCGCCTGCTGGATAGGGAAACGCTGGCTGAAGCTCAACAATGAAACCGTGATTCTCATCGGTGCTGGCAGCAGCATCTGCGGTGCGGCAGCCATCATGGCAACCGCGCCGGTTGTCAAAGCGTCCAGCAATGCGATTGCCGTCGCCGTTTCCACCGTGGTGATTTTCGGTACGACAGCCATGTTTTTGTACCCGTGGCTTTATCAGCTCAATCTCGACCATCACTGGATTGACGTCACACCACAGATCGTCGGTCTGTACTTCGGCTCAACGATACACGAAGTCGCTCAGGTCGTTGCTGCCGGACATGCCGTTGATGGTGCGACGGAAAACATCGCCGTCATCAGCAAAATGCTGCGCGTGATGATGCTAGCCCCTTTCCTTCTCATTCTTGGGTTTTACCTGAAAAAAACGACACAAAAAAGTGATACGCAAGATGCGGTTCCACTGATGTTCCCGTGGTTTGCACTGGGATTTATCGCCGTAGCGGCCTTCAACTCCTTCCAGCTACTTTCTCCTGCGCTCGTCACGCAGTTGGTACAACTCGATAATGTGCTGTTGACCATGGCGATGGTTGCGCTGGGGCTCACAACCCGATTCAGCGCCATTCGTCAGGCAGGCGCAAAACCGCTGCTGCTGGCTCTCGTTTTATTTATCTGGCTGGTGGTTGGCGGTGCAGGAATTAATCTGTTCTTCGATCATTTATTCGGCTAACGATAAATTATTTACCTGTTAACGTCCCATTAACCTGCATAATGTTGTCGTTATCAGAGGAGAGCAACATGAAATACATTGGGGCGCACGTTAGCGCATCTGGCGGAGTCGATCAGGCCGTAATTCGCGCACATGAAATAAAAGCGACGGCTTTCGCGTTATTTACCAAGAATCAGCGCCAATGGCAGGCCGCGCCACTCAGCGCCGAGGTCATCGACCGTTTTAAAGCCGCTTGTGAGCAGTATGCGTATACGTCAGCACAGATTCTACCCCACGACAGCTATCTGATTAATCTGGGTCACCCAGACGCCGAGGCGCTGGAGAAGTCACGCATCGCGTTTATTGATGAAATGTCTCGGTGCCAACAGCTTGGGCTAAGCCTCCTGAATTTTCATCCCGGCAGCCATCTAAAGCAGATCGAGGAAGCTGACTGTCTGGCACGTATTGCCGAATCCATCAATATCGCGCTGGCGGAAACGGACGGCGTCACCGCCGTGATTGAAAACACCGCCGGGCAAGGCAGTAATTTGGGGTTCCGCTTTGAACATTTGGCAGCCATCATCGATGGCGTAGAAGATAAAAGCCGCGTCGGCGTCTGTATCGATACCTGTCACGCCTTCGCTGGCGGCTACGACCTGCGGACGGAAGCAGATTGCGCGGCCACCTTTGCTGAGTTTGATCGCATTGTTGGGTTCCGCTATCTACGCGGAATGCACTTGAATGATGCGAAAAGCGCGTTCGCCAGTCGCGTTGACCGTCACCATAGTCTGGGAGAAGGTAATATCGGCAAAACAGCCTTCAGCTATATCATGAAAGATGCCCGCTTTGATGGTATCTCGATGATTTTGGAGACAATCAACCCTGACATCTGGGCCGACGAAATCGCCTGGCTCAAATCTGAAGCGAATGCTGATTAACCTTTTTATCTCATAACGTTGCTAGTCGACTGTACCAAGCGGAAGTCATGGATAGACCATAAAGACGCGGTGAATGCCTATATATGGACGCTCAAACGCTTTACTCTTCTATCCCATTCCCCCGTTTCCGTTCCTCGGATCGCTTTTCTTGCGTCTGGGGTAGAGTCCATAAAAAAGCGCCAGTTGGTTTTAAGCAACTGGCGCTATCTCATCCACATCCTTGTGTTATGGCATTACTTTTTATTCACGCCGATGATCAAACTTACGCAACTTTTGCCAGTTGTTCATCAGAGCGTTTCAGCAGTGCGTACAGCACACCAGCGACGACAGTACCCGCAATGATCGCTAACAGGTAGCCGATAACCGGCGTAATCGCGCCAGGAATCAACAGCACGAACAGACCGCCGTGTGGTGCCATCAACTTAGCGCCCACCGCCATTGACAGCGCACCAGTCAGTGCCCCACCGAGGATGCAGCAAGGCAGAACACGCATCGGGTCACGCGCCGCGTAAGGAATCGCCCCTTCAGAGATAAAGCACAGGCCCAGTACAAACGCCGCTTTGCCCCCTTCACGCTCGGTCGGGTTGAATTTCTTACTTGCCAGCACGGTTGCCAGCCCCATCGCCAGTGGTGGCACCATACCCGCAGCCATAACGGCGGCCATTGGCGCGTAAATCTGGCTACTGAGCAAGGTGGTACCGAAGACGTAAGCCACTTTGTTAACCGGGCCGCCCATATCCGTACACATCATTGCACCTAGGATCGCACCCAGAATCACCGCGTTTGCCGTGCCCATGGATTGCAGCCAGCCTGTCAGGCCAGTCAGGATTTTCGCCACCGGCGTACCGACGACATAAATCATGATAAGGCCGGTGATCAGCGTAGCAAATAGCGGAATAATCAGAATCGGTTTTAGTGCCGTCAGACTTTGCGGCAGGATCAGCTTATTGTTGATCGCTTTGGCCACATAACCCGCCAGGAAACCCGCGATGATCCCACCGAGGAAGCCCGCACCTGTACTCACCGCTAACATCCCGCCAACCAGACCTGGCGTTAAGCCCGGACGATCCGCAATGGAGAAAGCGATATAGCCCGCCAGCACAGGCACCATCAGCGCGAAGGCAGAACCGCCACCGATCTTCATCAGCGCCGCGGCCAGCGTACCTTCCTGTTTAAAGGCCTCAATACCAAAGACAAACGACAGGGCGATACACAGACCACCCGCCACCACCATCGGCAACATATAGGATACGCCGGTCAGCAGGTGACGATAGGGACCCGTTCCGCCTTTCTGCGCAGACTCGTTAGCACTTGATGCACTGGTTTGCCCAGACGGCTGATACACTTTCGCTTCAGCCTGTGCTTTATCTAACTCCTGCGCCGTCTTCTTCAGTGCCAGCCCTGTGGAAGTGCGATACATCTTCTTACCGGCAAATTTCGCCAGATCGACTTCAATATCCGCAGCAACGATCACCAGATCGGCCTGCTCCACTTCTTCTGGGGTAATCGCATTGCCCGCACCCACGGAGCCACGCGTTTCCACTTTAACCCACCAGCCGCGTTTTTTCGCTTCGCTTTCAATCGCTTCTGCGGCCATAAACGTGTGCGCGACGCCAGTCGGACACGCTGTTACGGCAACAATACGCTTAGCAGCAGCGGGTTGCTGAACGGAAGCTGACGGGACGGCCTGATACGTCGTTGCTTCAGCCTGTGCCTTCGCCAAAAAGACTTCCGGCTGCGAAACAGCAAGTTCGATGTCACCGACATAAACTCGCTTGCCATTCAGTGCGCTGTCCGCCGCAGCGGATGCACCCAGAACGATTGCCAGTTCAGCGTCGTTAGCCTGTTCTGTAAACGTCACCCCTGCTTTCGCAGCGGCAGCGCCGAGTAGGTTCTTCACCAGTTGGCTTCTCGCCAGGCCCAGTGATTTATCCAAAATCAGCAGCGTTTTCATTGTTTATCTCCTGCTGTATCAGTTAAAGGGTTTCAGGTCGACGCGCGCCATCATCGCGGCCAACTGAGGACGATCGGTAATACCAACATTACTTTGGCTCACAGCCAGTGCTGAAACGGCCGTCGCCAAACGCAGAGTGTGCTCACTGGACTCACGCATTAATAAGCCATAAATCAACCCCCCAACCATGGAGTCGCCCGCACCTACCGTACTTACCACATCACAAGCTGGTGGCAAAGCCCGCCACGCACCCGATGCATTCACCCACAGCGCACCTTCCGCACCCAGTGAGATCACAACATGTGCAATACCCTGTTCACGCAGCGCGTGAGCGGCATCCACCACATCAGCCAGTGTAGGTAATTTACGCCCAGCCCATATTTCCAACTCCCGACGGTTTGGTTTCACCAACCAGGGAGAAGCTTTCAATCCCGCAACCAGCGCTTCACGGCTGCTGTCGAAAATAATGCAAGGACACTGCGTACGCAAACGAGACATCCAGTCGGTAAACGCATCAGGATCGACGCCAGCAGGCAGACTGCCGCTCACCGCAACCATGTCGAACTGCCCCAGCCAGCTCAGCGAATCATTGACGAAACGCTGCCAGTCCTGCTGTGTCACTTCAAAACCGGAAAAGTTGAAGTCGGTGACGTCACCATCTTTTTCGGTTAATTTGACATTAATACGCGTACGTCCTGGCACAACCTGGAAACGGTTAGCAATGCCCAGCTCGCTGAACAGTTGCTGAAAACCATCCTGATTGTCTTTCCCCAGAAAGCCACCTACCGTGACATCAATCCCGAGATCTTTCAGCACCTTGGCAACGTTAATGCCTTTGCCTGCGGCGTGCAGACCCGCTGTCTGAACCAGATTGACTTCGCCTTTCTCAACTTCCGGGCAATAGCCAACCAGATCATAAGCTGGATTCAGGGTGATTGTGGCTACTCTC
Source organism: Pectobacterium sp. CFBP8739 (assembly GCF_013449375.1). Classification (GTDB taxonomy): domain Bacteria; phylum Pseudomonadota; class Gammaproteobacteria; order Enterobacterales; family Enterobacteriaceae; genus Pectobacterium. The sequence continues at coordinate 686,392 of NZ_JACDRR010000005.1, forward strand.
CTGCTCATGCGGCCCCCTCGCCCAAACCGGACGTAATCGCGTCGCCAATAGCAGCCAGTGCTTGTTCTGCATCGCTACCGCTGGCGGTGAAGCGCAGTTTGTGACCTTTTTTCACGCCCAGCGCGACGACTTTCATCAGGCTGCGGCCATTTGCCGGTTTGCCTGTGCCATCCAGGTTGGTGACGGTAATGTCACTGCTGAACTGCTTGATCACGTTCACCAGCATCGTTCCCGGACGCGCGTGCAGGCCGTGTTCGTTACGAATGGTAAATTCTGCCGTCAGCACTTCGCTTTCTTCCGGTACATCGCTAGTCAAGAGAGCCAGCAGCGTCGGTGCGTCAGCCGTCAGCAAACGTTCTGCTTTTTGTGCAACCAGCAGGTTACTCAGGTAATCGATCGGCGCAAAAGCCTGATCGTCAGCCGCCGCTACCGTGACCAATAACGCCACGTTTTCACCGTCAACGCTGAAAGGCGTCGCAGGACGAGCCACGGCTGCCGCGCTGCTGAGATTACCGACAGCGCTATCGCTGAACCATACACCTTGCCCCAGATTCAGCGGCTTGTTGCTGACAGTGGTGCTGACGAAGCTAGCGTCTGCTGCGCCGACCTGCTGAAGACGACCGGCATTCAGCGCCTGAAGCGTCAGCAGATTATCGGTCGCCACATCCAGCGCAATCAGCGAGGTATCAAAGCGGAATTCCGCCAGTTGTTGCTCGCCCATCAGCAGGCTACGCAATTCTTCTGCTGATGTGGTGCTTGCCAAACGTGCTGCTACGCGATCGTCACTCAGGACGTGAGTCAACTGACGCAGCAGCGCAAGGTGTTCATCAGAGCGTGCTGCAATCCCCAACACCACGTAGGCGGTTTGATCTTCACCCCAGGCGATCCCCTGAGGAAATTGAAATACTTGAACCCCGGTCTTCAATACCAGATCGCGGGTATCGGTGGTGCCGTGAGGGATAGCAATGCCGCTTCCCAAATAGGTGGATGTTTGCTGTTCACGCTGGAGCATGCCGTCGACATACCCTGCGTTAACGCACCCGGCATCGGTCAGTGCTGAAGCAACAAGCTGGATAGCTTCCTGCTTATTACTCGCCGCTGCGCCCAAATGAATATCTTGCTGTGACAACTGGAACATGGCTCTCCTCTCTTGCTGAAAGATGAATCGTTTCAGCTTTTATGAGAAAAAAATGTGTCGATTGTTAGGGCGTTTCAAAAAAAATCCCGCTGAAACGTTTCAAAAGTCTCATTCCATTACGCCATTTATGCAAGCTTTCTACGCTGCTGACGTAACAGAATTTTGACATCACGCACATTTTAACGTGGATGATGCACTGCCCGCCAACAAAAATCCGCAAAAGGCTGAAGCCGTGCTGACGAAAAATAATGAAACAAGATTTCTGTTTCATTATAAACCCGAGTAGACTGTCGCGCTCGACAGCCTCTGCCTATTTTCCAAGCGCTATCAATTTATGTTCACTCCAGCAAACACAACACGACGCCCGCTTGACCTGACATCGTCAGCCTTCTTGGTTATTGCCTTTCTGACCGGAACAGCCGGCGCCCTGCAACTTCCTACGCTCAGCCTCTTCCTTTCCAGCGAAGTGCAGGCTCGTCCTTTCCTCGTGGGGATGTTTTATACCGGCAGTGCGGTTATCGGCATTATCGTCAGTCAAATGCTGGCCACGCGCTCAGACCGACAGGGCGATCGCAAATCGCTGATCTTCGTCTGCTGCCTGCTGGGTGCATTGGCCTGCATATTGTTTGCTTGGAATCGTAACTACTTTATTCTGCTTTTTATCGGCGTTCTGCTGAGCAGCTTTGGTTCAACGGCAAACCCACAGCTCTTTGCGCTGGCCCGAGAGCACGCGGACAAAACCGGCCGAGAAGCGGCGATGTTCAGCTCCATCCTCCGCGCCCAGATTTCTCTTGCCTGGGTTGTTGGCCCCCCTATCGCTTTTGCGCTGGCGCTAGGGTTCGGCTTCACGACGATGTATCTGACCGCTGCGGTCGTCTTTATCTTATGCGGTATTCTGGTCAAATTTTTCCTGCCTTCCATGCCCAAAGCTGTGGAAAAAACCACCTCGACACTGGAATCGCCACGTCGTAATCGCCGGGACACGCTCTTGCTGTTCGTTGCTTGTACCTTAATGTGGACCTGCAACGGCATTTACCTCATTAATATGCCGCTGTATCTGGTGCATGAACTGCATCTGCCGGAGAAGCTGGCGGGGATCATGATGGGTGTGGCGGCTGGGCTGGAAATTCCGGTCATGCTGATTGCCGGTTACGTTGCTAAACGCTTCGGGAAACGTTTCCTGATGCGGCTTGCCGTGGCCTCTGGGCTGCTATTTTTCGGCGGTTTGCTGGTTCTCGATGGGGAAATTGCCCTGCTGGGGTTACAAGTGCTGAATGCCATTTTCATTGGTATTTTGGCCGGAATCGGCATGCTTTACTTTCAGGACTTGATGCCCGGGCAGGCCGGTGCTGCCACCACGTTGTTCACCAACACTACGCGCGTTGGCTGGATCATCTCTGGTTCACTGGCAGGTATTGTTGCGGAAATCTGGAACTATCACGCCGTCTTCTTCTTCGCGCTGCTGATGATCATCGGCGCCATCTATTGTATGTGGCGTATCAAAGACGCCTGATCGTCGTACGTTAAGGCGCAGTGTCAGCTTCCAGTTTAAGCAGATAAACCATCGCCTCGTCCCGATGGCTGAAACACATATCTGCGCGCGGCTGTAGCCCAGCACAGACGGCGGGCCGCAACGGTGAATGAAATAGTCCGCAGCGCATCGCGTCATCAAGATGGATACAGGGCGTGTTCGCGGGCTTGCCGTGCGGCAGCCCCGGCATAGGGGTCGAAATCGATGGCGCGGTACAACAAGCACCGCAATGGGAGCGACAGTCCATCAGCAAACTCTCCGGTGGGCTGACAAGAAGTAAGAGCGCCACGATAGCAGTCTCGTCGTCAAAAACCAATATCAGCTCCCTTCATCTTATCACTTGCCTGAACTCTTCGGCGCGAGTAACGTGTCGCCACAAAAATCACACTCCCTATAGCAGGAAATTTTTATGGCAAGAGCGAACGAGATTAAACGCGGTATGGTCGTTAACTATAACGACAAGTTATTGCTGGTAAAGGACATCGACGTCCAGAGCCCCAGCGCCCGCGGTGCCAGCACACTGTACAAAATGCGCTTTTCTGACGTGCGCACGGGGTTGAAAGTGGAAGAGCGTTTTAAAGGCGATGATATTCTCGACACCATCACGCTGACGCGCCGCACGGTCACCTTCTCTTATATTGACGGCGATGAATACGTCTTTATGGATGATGAAGACTACACCCCTTACCTCTTCAAAAAAGATCAAATAGAAGAAGAACTGCTGTTTATCCCTGAAGGCGGCATGCCGGGGATTCAGGTATTGAGCTGGGACGGCCAGATCATCGCGCTGGAACTGCCACAAACGGTCGATCTGGAAATCATTGAGACGGCACCAGGCATTAAAGGCGCCTCCGCCAGTGCGCGCAACAAACCTGCCACCATGAGTACAGGGCTGACCATTCCAGTGCCAGAGTATCTGAGCGCGGGCGAAAAGATCCGTATTCATATTCCAGAACGTCGCTACATGGGTCGCGCAGACTAACATTCTATATTGTGCTTTCCGCACAATACGTGTCGCCGGATGATCTATCCGGCACATGTCAACTCACCCCTGCATAGGAGCCGGCCATGCTAACGAAAGTCAATTTGATCACAGGTTTTCTCGGTAGCGGAAAAACCACCACGATTCGTCATCTTCTGTCGCAAAAGCCTGAAAACGAAGTCTGGGCAGTGCTGGTCAATGAATTCGGCGAAGTGGGTATTGACGGTGCGTTACTGGCGGACAGCGGCGCTGTATTGAAAGAGATTCCCGGCGGCTGCATGTGCTGCGTGAACGGGCTACCTATGCAGGTTGGCCTGAATATGCTACTGCAACAGAAGAAACCCCACCGCCTGCTCATTGAACCAACAGGGCTCGGTCACCCGAAACAAATTCTCTCCTTGCTGACGAGTGATATCTATCAGCCCTGGCTGACATTGCAGGCTACGCTATGTCTTCTGGATGCGCGTCAATTGAGTGATACTCGCTATACGGAAAATGAGAACTTCCGCGATCAGCTTGCCGCCGCGGATATGATTATCGCCAACAAACGCGATACTTATACCGCCGACGATCTCACGGCCTTACAACAGTGGCAGCAGGCAAACAGCGACGGTCGGCAAATTATCGAGGCGAGTCAGGGAAGTGTTGACTGGCAACTGCTGGACCAGCCTAGATATAACGTACGTGAATTGCCGGACGGTACACATCACCATGCGCATCAGCCCAAAAATGGCCTAGCCGCGCTGCAATTACCGGGTGGGCAATCTTGGCGACGTTCGCTCAATCAGGGACAGGGCTACCACGCCTGTGGCTGGATATTCGCACCTGAAACCGCTTTTGATACCGCCGCCCTGCTGGACTGGGTTCGTCTTTCTCCTGTGAGTCGGGTTAAAGGGGTGATGCGTATAAAGGAAGGGACGCTCGTCGTGAACCGTCAGGGACACGATTTGCATATAGAAACCCGATCGGCAGCACCGATTGATAGCCGTATCGAAGTCATCAATGAAACACCAGCCGAATGGAATACGTTACAAGCCTCGCTGTTAAAGGCTCGTTTAGCTAACGCGGAGTAAACTGGAGTTTTTCGTCTTTAATTTGGATGCTTTACCTTATGTCTTTTGCTCGTTTTTCTTCTATTTTAGTGCTCAACCTGTTGGGCATCAGTCTATTTTTATCCTGGTTTCTACCGGAAAATCATGGTTTTTGGCTCACGATCGACAGCCATATTTTTTTCTATTTCAACCGTCTCTTAGTCGATAGTCCGGCGTTTTTACATCTGGTTGCCATTACTAACAATCGCGCTTTTGACGGCTGTGCGCTCATTGCGATGGGCCTACTGTATCTGTCGTTTTATCTGAAAGCCACGCCAGCAGAACGTCGCCGTTTATTAGCCATCGGATTTGTCATGCTGTTAACTGCCGTCGTGCTGAATCAGGCAGGACATTTCTTACCGGTACAACACGCCAGCCCGACACTCTATTTTAGCGACGTCAACCGCGTTTCAGACCTAACCGGTATTCCAACCAAAGATGCGTCATCAGACAGTTTCCCTGGCGACCACGGCATGATGCTGATGATCTTTGCTGCTTTTATGCTGCGCTATTTCACCCGTACCGCTTTTGCTATCGGTCTGGCCATCACGGTGATTTTCTCATTACCTCGCATTATGATTGGCGCGCATTGGTTTACCGATATTGCAGTCGGTTCGCTCTCAGTTGTTCTGGTCGGCCTGAGCTGGTGGCTATTAACGCCAGCAAGCGATGCCGCTATTAACCTGTTAAACCGACTATTACCTAAAAAATCGACAGTATAAATTCCTATGATTTCAGATTTTTTACATCGACATTTTTTAGCTGAACACATCATTAAATCTTATAAATAAAATAGTTAAAACTTCTCGCAATCCTGCTGCTGTTGCGGTAGTCTCGTTCAAGTTTGCTTTTTAGCGCATATTGAATTGGCAGCGGCAAGAGAAATAATGTGCATTCCAACACATTTTCGCCGATGAGTGTTTGGCTAAGAAGAAACTCTGTTTTAGTCTGAGTCTCGTTTTCGTTTGGCCTTTATACCCCAGAAAAATGGGGATACTACATAGCGATATTTATCGTTAAGGACAGCAAGGGAACATAACAATAATGGTCAAGTCTCAACCGATTCTGAGATATATCTGGCGGGCAGTGCCTGCCGTCGCGGTGGCAATGATGCTCTCCGCATGTGGAAGTAACAGTGCATACAACCATAAAGCTCAAACTGATATGCGTGCAGTTAATGACAAAGATAGTCTTTTACTGCAAGCCTCTCAGGATGAATTTGAAGCATTAGTGCGTAATGTGGACATCAAGTCCAAATTACTCAACCAATATGCCAGTTGGAAAGGCGTTCGTTATCGCTTAGGCGGTGATAGCCGTGGTGGCATTGATTGCTCAGCTTTCGTTCAGCGCACATTCCGCGAACAGTTTGGTATGGATTTACCGCGTTCAACCTATGAGCAGCAAGAGATGGGCCAAAAAATTCAGCGCAACAAACTGCGCGTTGGCGATCTTGTGCTGTTCCGTGCGGGTTCAACCGGACGCCACGTTGGTATTTATCTCGGCAACGATCAGTTCGTCCATGCGTCAACCAGCAGCGGCGTCATTATTTCTAAAATGACGGAAGACTACTGGGATAAACGTTATCAGGAAGGACGGCGTGTTCTGAGCAAAGGAAAAACCAGCTAAACAATATTGCTCCCTTGCTGTGATATTGTTTTTAGTAAAAGAACTTTGCTGTTAGCCAACGAAACCAGACAACATCAACGCCGCTTATCACCACAAGCGGCGTTTTTTTATGATGGACAT